>JANNKC010000008.1:0-17353 GCA_031396105.1 Anaeromyxobacter sp. | reverse complement strand
ATGCCGTCGAAGCCGTCGCGCGCGCTCGAGACCTTTCCCAACCCGAAGCCGGGCCGCCCCTACGAGATCTCCATGGAGTGCCCGGAGTTCACCTGCGTCTGCCCCGTGACCGGGCAGCCGGACTTCGGCACGGTGCGCATCCGCTTCATCCCCAGCAAGACCTGCGTCGAGCTGAAGAGCCTGAAGCTCTACCTCTGGAGCTTCCGCGACGAGGGGACCTTCCACGAGGCGGTCACCAACCGGATCTGCGACGATCTCGTGAAGGCCATCGCCCCTCGCTGGATCGAGGTCACCGGCGACTTCGCGGTGCGCGGCGGCATCAAGACGGTGGTCACGGCGCGCCACGGCCGGAAGCCGGCCGGGTAGCGGCCGACCCGAACGCCCCGTCTGCCCGCGGTGGGTGCGCGCCGGGGCGCGCGCAACCCGTTCACCAGCAGAGCGCCTTCCCGAGCTAGAATCGCCCGCCCGTGCCCGATCCCTTCCCATCGCTTCCAGCCTTCGACCCCGCCTCCCTGGTGGGGGCCACCCTCGATGGGCGCTACCTCATCGAGGAGCACCTGGCCACGGGCGGCATGGGCGCCGTCTTCCGCGCCCGCCACGTCTACATGCGCAAGGACGTGGCGCTGAAGGTGCTGCGGCCGGACCTCTCCGCCTCCGCCGAGCTGGTGGAGCGGTTCCGGCGCGAGGCCGAGATCGCCGCCTCGCTGGAGCACGACCACATCGTGCGGGTCACCGACTTCGGCCGCTCGCCCGAGGGCTGGCTCTTCCTGGCCATGGAGCTGCTCTTCGGCGAGAGCCTCTTCGACCGGCTGCGGCGCGAGGGCTTCCTGCCGCCCGACGAGGCGGTCTCCGTCCTCTGGCAGATCTGCGACGGGCTGGAGGCCGCCCACGCCCGCGGGGTGGTGCACCGCGACCTCAAGCCCGAGAACGTCTTCCTGGCGCGCACGCCCGGCGGCCGCGAGGTGGCCAAGATCCTCGACTTCGGCATCGCCAAGATGGCCGACCCGTCGGAGGTGGGCGCCACCCAGGTCGGCATGGTGGTGGGCACGCCGGAGTACCTCTCGCCGGAGCAGGCCACCGGCTCCGCGGTGGACGGCCGCGCCGACCTCTACACGGTGGGGCTCATCGCCTGGCGCGCCCTGACCGGCCGCCACCCCTTCAAGGCCGACGACCCGCGCTCGCTCCTCATGATGCAGGCCACCAGGCCGGTGCCGCCGCTCACCGAGCCGCGTCCCGACCTGGCCGACCACCCGACCCTGGTGGCCGCGGTGGCCAGGGCCTGCGAGAAGGACCCGGCGCTCCGCTACCAGACCGCGCGGGCCATGAAGGAGGACCTCGGGCTCTCGCTGGGTCCGGCCTTCGCGCTGCCGCCCGGCGCCACGCCGGCGCCGCTGGTGAGCTACACCTCGCTGGCCGCCGAGGCCTCCCGCGAGCCGAGCGGCACCATCCAGCTCGGCTCGGTGCCCTCGTCGCCGCCGCTGCCGGGCGGGCGGCACGCCACCGTGGACGTGCGGCTGGTCACGCCGCCCCCCCGGCGCTGGGCGCGTCGCCAGACGCTGCTGGTCGCCGCGGCGCTGGGCGGCGCGGCGGCGCTCCTCGGGGCGACCCTGATGACCCGCTCGGCGCCGCAGCCGCCGGCCCCGGTCACGGCCGCCGATCCGGCCGAGCCGCCCCGCCCGGCGCCGCCCCCCGAGCCCGATGACCTCTCGCTGGCGCGCGACCACCTCTCCGCCGGCCGGGCCCGGCCGGCCCGCGCGCTCCTCGAGGCGCTGCTGGTGAAGCAGCCGGACGACCCGGAGCAGCTCCGCCTGCTCGGCCACGCCTACCACGACGAGGGCGAGGCGCTGAAGGCCATCGAGGCGTGGGCGCAGGCCCAGGCCCACGGGCCGCTCGACGGCGCGGCGCTGGAGCACCTGGCGAGCGACCTGGCCCGCGACCGCGCCGTGGCCGACCGGGCCACGCCCCTCCTCGTGAAGGCGGGCGCGGCGGCCGGCCCGGCGCTGGCCGGGCAGCTGGCCTCCACCTCCACGCAGGTGAAGCTGCGGGCGCTGGCCGTGGCGCGGGAGATCGGCCCGACGGTCAAGCTGGACGTGCTGGGGGGCTACCTCGGGCTGCTGGCCGATCCCGACTGCGACGTCCGCAAGGCGGCGGCGCGCGGGCTGGCCGACCTCCGCGATCGCCGGGCGCTGCCCAGGCTGCGCGAGAAGGCGGCCGCCCGGAACGATCGGCGCGGCCTCTTCGGCGTGCTCATCGAGTCGAAGCCGGTCTGCGGCGCTCCCGAGGCGGCCGAGGCGGCTCGGCGGCTCGAGGCCCACTGACGGCGCGCCGGGCGCGCCCGCGCTAGAAGCCGGGCTTGGGGCGCCGCCGGGCGCCCAGGGAGCGACGCCGTGACGCTGGTGGACCACCTCGACGCGCTGCTCCGCCCACCGGGCGGCGGCATCCACCTCGTCTCCTCGGGGCGCGAGGCGCAGGCCGCCCTGGTCCGGGCCCTGGCCGGCGCCGCGCGCGACGTGGAGGTGGCCCCGCGCTGGCGGTCCGAGCTGGCGCGCGCCGCCGGGGCGCGGGCCGTCTTGCTCGGAATCCCCAGCGACGTGGGCGCCGGCTTCCGGCGCGGCGCCAACCTGGCCCCGGCCGCCATCCGCGAGCGGCTCCTGGAGACCGACCCGGGCTGGCTTCCCTGGGCCCGCGGCGCCGGGCTGGTGGACCTCGGCGACGTCTTCACCGTGCCGCAGCTCCTCCACGACGAGCTGCTGGCCCCCTCGCAGCTCGAGGCCTGCCGCCGGGCGCTCTACCCGGCGCTCGCCCCCGCCGAGGCCGCCGCGCTGCCGGTCTCGCCCCTCTCCATCGCCGAACACGCGCTGCGCCTCGTCCTCTCGGTCAACCCGGCCGCCAAGGTCCTGGTGCTGGGCGGCGACCACTCCTGCGCCTGGCCGGCGGTGGCGGCGCTGGCGGCGGCGCGCCCGGGCCTCGGCCTGGTCCAGATCGACGCCCACACCGATCTCCTGCCCGAGCGGCTCGGCATCCGGCTCTGCTTCGGCACCTGGTCCTTCCACGCCAACCAGCTCCTCGGCCGCGGCGGGCGGCTCGTGCAGGTGGGCATCCGGACCAGCCGCCACGACCGGAGCCACTGGGAGGGCACCCTCGACGTGCGGCAGCTCTGGGCCGCCGAGGTGCGGCGGGATCCGGCCGCGGCGGTGGCGCGGGTGGTGGCGCTCTGCCGGCGGGCCGGCGTGCGAGAGGTCTACTTCTCCAACGACGTGGACGGGCTCGACCCGGCCTTCGCCCCCGGCACCGGCACGCCCGAGCCCGACGGGCTGGACCTCGACACCGTGCTCACGCTGGTGCGGACGCTGGGACGGGAGATCGGCCTGGCGGGGGGCGACGTGATGGAGGTGGCGCCGGACCTCGCCCCCACGCTGGCGGGGCGCACCACCACGCTCGACACCGCGGTGGCCTCGCTGAAGGCCACGGCGGAGAGCGCGCTCGGAGCGACGCCGGGGTAGCCACGCCCAGGATGGGCCGCGCGGAACGAGGCGCCCAGGCCTCGCCTGGCGACCCGGGCGGGCCGCCGATCCTCAGAGCACCTCGGGCCACCTGGGCGAGGCGTCGAAGGCCGCGTGGATGAGCCCGACGTGCGAGTAGGCCTGCGGGAAGTTGCCCCAGAGCCGGCGGGTCGCCGGGTCGAAGTCCTCGGAGAGCAGCCCGAGCGGCGAGAGCGCCTCGAAGGCCGACTCCAGCCGCCGCCGGGCCTCGTCCTGCCGACCCAGCCCGGCCAGCGCCTGGACGAGCCAGAAGGCGCAGAGGACGAACGCCACCTCGGGCCGGCCCAGGCCATCGTCGTGGCCGTACCGGTCCAGCCAGTCGCCCCGCCCCAGCGCGCGCGCGATGGCGTCCACCGTGGACGCCAGCCGGTGGTCGTCGCGGGGGAGGAAGCGCAGGGGCACCATGAGGAGGAGCGAGGCGTCGAGGTCGTCCGAGCCATAGGACGCCGCGAAGGTCCGGAGCTCGGGCCGCCAGCAGCGCTCCACGATCTCGGCGTGGAGCCGCGTCGCCGCGGCCGCCAGCTCGGCCCCGGCCCCCGGCGACCGGCGCTCCAGGACCATGGCCACGCGGTCGGCCGCCGCCCAGCTCATCAGCGTGGAGAACGTCTGGGGCGTCCACTCGCTGCGGTATTCCCAGATGCCGGCGTCGGGCGTCCCCGCCACGCCGACGGCCTTCCGGGCCAGGCGCACCACCAGCTCGAGCGCCGCGTCCGAGCGCTCGTCCCGGAAGCGCTCGTCCAGGAAGACGGGGACCAGCGAGAGCGCCGTCTCGCCGTACACGTCGTGCTGGCGGTGGGAGGCCGCGGCGTTCCCGGTGCGGACCGGGCCGTGCCCCTGGTAGCCGGCCCAGCCCTCGAGCTGCACCTCCTGCAGGTCGGAGCGCCCGTCGATGCGGTAGAGCGGCGCCAGGTCGAGGTCCGGCGAGCCGCCCGCCACGTCGAGCAGCCACTGGGTGAACCGCTCCCGCTCCTCGAAGCACCCGAGGCGCCGGAGCGCGCCCAGCACGAAGAAGGCGTCGCGCAGCCAGCAGTACCGGTAGTCCCAGGTGCGGCCCGAGCCGGGCGCCTCCGGGAGGGAGGTGGTGGTCGAGGCCACGATGGCCCCGGTGTCCTCGAAGCAGTGCAGCTTGAGGGTGAGCGCCGAGCGGATCACCTGCGCCTGGTAGGCCGCCGGGATGTCGCACTCCTTGACCCACCGCTGCCAGTACCGGACCGTCTCGGAGAGGAAGCGATCCGCCAGCGGGGCCAGCGGCTCCTCGATGGGCGCGCCCCAGGTCAGGACCAGGTGGCGCCGGCCGGTCAGCGTGAAGGGCTGCCCGCCCAGGTAGGAGAGCGGGACGTCGGTGGTGAGCCGGACCTGCGAGGCGTAGCCCTCGAAGCGCACGTGGTTCGAGCCGAGCACGTGATCGGCGCGCCGCCCCGACCAGCCGAGCACCGGCTCGCACCGGACCTGGACGCGGGGCATGCCGCGGAGCGGCTCGATGACGCGGAAGAGCTGCGTGGGGTGGAAGGACCGCTGGTGCTGCTCGAAGCGGGGTGCGAAGTCGAGGACGCGGAACGCGCCCTGGCCGTCGTCGAACTCGGTGACGAGCACGTTGGTGTTGGGCAGGTAGTGCTGTCGGCCGGCGCCGCCGCCGGCGGGCCCCACCTGGAAGTGCCCGCCGCGCGCCTCGTCGAGGAGCCTCGCCAGGACCGGCTCGGCGTCGAACCGCGGCAGGCAGCACCAGACCACGTCGCCGTCGGCGGCGACGTGGGCCGCGAACTGGCCGTTCCCGATCAGCCCGACGTCCTCCAGGCGGGGCATCGCCGTCACCTCCGGGCATTGACCACCGCCCCTCGAACTCTTAGTCCAGCAACCATCCACCTTGCACTTGCAACCAGCACCCATGCGAGCCGCCCTCCGCTTCCTCGTGCTCTTCGTCGCCAGCCTGGCCCTGCTCGCCTGGGGCGCCTCGGTGCTCTTCAACCGGCAGGCCAGGTCGTGGGCCGAGCGCGACATGGGGCTGCGCGCCCGGCTGGTGGCCTCGGCGGCCGGTCCCTCGCTGAGGGAGTCCGCCGGCGGGACCGCCCGCAGCCTGCTCGACGCGCTGGTCCGCGACGAGCGGCTCATGGGCGCCGCGCTCTGCCGGCGCGACGGGCACGAGGAGGCCGCCAGCAGCGGATTCCCGGCCGTCCTGGGGTGCGCCGCGCTGCCGGGCGAGGCCCGCGACGCCGGCGAGAAGGGCTGGGACCACCTGGTGACGGGGCCCGCCGGGACCACGCACCAGACCGTGGTGCCGATCGCCGGCGACGGGGAGCGGCCACGCCTGATCCTGCTGGTCCACGACATGAGCTTCGTGGATCGGCGCGCCGGCACCACGAGCCGCACCACCTTCCTCACCTTCGCCCTGGTCGGCCTCCTGGGGGCGGCGGCGTCGGCGGTGGTGGCGCGCCTCTCCTGGGTCTCCTGGACCACGCAGCTCCGCGCGGTCCTGCTGGCGCCCTTCCGCGCTGCCGCGGCGGTGACGCCGCGACACCTGCAGCCGCTCCTGTCCGACGTGCGCGACCTGGTCTCCAGCCTGGCGTTGGAGGAGGCCCGGGCCGACTCGGGGTGGACGCCGGAGCGGCTCCAGCAGGTCCTGCGGCGCCAGCTCGGCGGGGAAGGGATCCTGGTGGTCGCCAACCGGGAGCCCTACATCCACGAGCGGGAGGACGACGGCGGCCTCCGGGTGGTGCACCCCGCCTCGGGCCTGGTGACGGCGCTGGAGCCGGTGATGCGCGCCTGCTCCGGCACCTGGATCGCCCACGGCGGGGGCAGCGCCGACTACGACGTGGTGGACGCCCGGGACCACGTCCGCGTGCCGCCCGAGCGGCCGGTCTACGACCTGCGCCGCCTGCGGCTCTCCCCCGAGGAGGAGCAGGGCTACTACTACGGCTTCTCCAACGAGGGGCTCTGGCCCCTCTGCCACGCGGCCCACACCAGGCCTCAGTTCCGCGCCGGGGACTGGGAGCAGTACCAGCGGGTCAACCGCCGGTTCGCCGACGCCGTGGCCGAGGAGGCGGGCTCGCCGGATCCCATCGTGCTGGTGCAGGACTACCACTTCGCCCTGCTGCCCAGGTACCTGCGGGAGCGGCTGCCGCGCGCCACCATCCTGACCTTCTGGCACATCCCCTGGCCCAACGCGGAGCGGTTCGGCATCTGCCCCTGGGAGCGCCTGCTGCTCGAGGGGATGCTGGGGAGCTCCATCGTCGGGTTTCACACCCAGGCGGACTGCAACAACTTCATGGAGTCGGTCGACCGGTACGTCGAGTCGCGGCTCGACCGCGAGCGGCAGTCGGTGGTGCTGGGCGGGCGGGAGACGCTGGTGCGCGCCTACCCCATCTCCATCGACTGGCCGAGCCGCTGGGCCGAGGGGACGCCGCCGGTGGCCGAGTGCCGCGCCGCCGTCCGGCGAGAGCTCGGCATCCCGGAGGACGCGCTGCTCGGCGTCGGCGTGGATCGGCTCGACTACACCAAGGGCATCGAGGAGCGCTTCCTCGCGGTGGAGCGGCTGCTGGAGCGCTCGCCCGAGTACCACGGCCGCTTCTGGTTCGCCCAGGTGGCGGCCCCGAGCCGGACCGCCATCGAGGCCTACCAGGCCCTGGCCGACCGGGTCGACGCGCTGGCCGCCCGCATCAACCAGCGCTTCGGGCGGGACGGGTGGCGCCCCATCATCCTGGCCCGCCGCCACCACGAGCCGCCCGCGGTCTTCCGCCTGTATCGGGCGGCCGACCTCTGCTACGTGTCGGCGCTCCACGACGGCATGAACCTGGTGGCCAAGGAGTTCGTGGCGGCCCGCGACGACCAGCGCGGCGTCCTGGTGCTGTCCCGCTTCACCGGGGCCGCCCGCGAGCTCTCCGAGGCGCTGGTGGTCAACCCGTACGACATCGACTCGGCCGCCACGGCGCTGGCCACCGCGCTCGCCATGCCCGTCGAGGAGCAGGAGGAGCGGATGCGGTCCATGCGATCGCTGGTCGCGGAGCTCAACGTCTACCGCTGGGCCGGGAAGATGCTGCTCGACGCGACCCGCGCCCGCCGCAAGGAGCGCCTGGCCACCCGCCTCGCGCCGGGAAGCAACGGCCCGCCGTGAACGACCTCCTGGCGCCGGCCAGCGCCGCCGCGGTCCGATCGCTGGCGCGGCCAGGGACCCTCATCGTCCTCGACTTCGACGGGACGCTGGCGCCCATCGTCGGCGACCGTCACGCGGCGGGCCTCTCCCCCCGCTCCCGCGCGGCGCTGGCCCGCCTCGCCGCCTCGTACCCGGTGGCGGTGCTGAGCGGGCGCTCGGCCCTGGACGCCCGGGCGCGGCTGGGCGGCGTGGCGGTGCGCTGGGTGGTGGGCTCGCACGGCGCGGAGTGGCCCGGCGAGGCGGGGCGGCACCGCGACTGGAGGACGCTGGTCCGGCGCTGGCGCGCCACGCTGGTGCGGCGCCTGGCCGGGGTGGAGGGCGTCGAGCTCGAGGTGAAGCCGCTCTCGCTGACCGTGCACTACCGCCACTGCCCCGACGCGCGGGCGGCCGAGGCGCGGATCGGCGAGGCGGTGGCGGGCCTCGCGGGCGCGACCATCGTCCTCGGCAAGAAGGTGGTGAACCTCCTGCCGTCGGGCGCCGGCGACAAGGGGACCGCGCTGCAGCGCCTGGTGAAGGTGGCCGGCGCGGCGCGGGTCCTGTTCGTCGGCGACGACGTGACCGACGAGGCGGCCTTCGGGGCGAGCCTGGGGATCCCCGCGGTCATGGCCCGGGTGGGCCGGACGCGCTCGACTCGGGCCACCTCCTGGCTCCGGCGCCGGTCGGACGTCGACCTGCTCCTGGAGCGGCTCTGCGAGCTGCGCGAGCCGGGTGGCACCCGCGGTGGCCTGGTCGCAGGCTGAGGCCGCCTGGCCCCAATGGGGTGCGGCCACGGCGCTCAGATCCCTGTAGGAAACCCTTTGCGGTACGCTCCTGGTGGGTGGGTCCCGCCCAAGCGGAAGTGAGCTGCATGCCGACACTGAGGGTCGTGATACCCGGAGAAGCCGCAGGGCTCCCTGCCGCGGCGCTCTTCAAGCTCCTCTGGGACGCCCTGGTCGACCTCCTCGGCACCTCGGCCACGGCCACGCTGTTGACTCGCGCCGCCCGCCGCGCCCTGCCCCGCTGCCTCGAGCTTCGGGACCTCGCCATCGCGCGGGTGAACCACGAGTTCTCGTATGTGGTCCCCCAGTCCTTTCACCGGACCAGGGGCCCGCCGGCCGCGCTCCGGGAGCTCCTCGTCGAGCTCCGCTCGCTGCTCGCGGAGTCGACCGGGGAGGTGGCGCTGCGCCACCTCGAGCAGGTCCCGGAGCTTCGGAACTGGGAGGCTGCCGCTTCGCGGAGCCTGTGACATGCGGGCGCTGGCTCGCAGAGGGAACTCGATGCCTCCGACACTGCCGCCCCTGGAGCGCCTCTCCACGGGGAGCGACGCCTTCGACCGCATCCTCGGCGGCGGGATCCCGGTCCGGTCCCTGACCATGGTCGCGGGCGAGCCGGGCTCGGGAAAGACCCTGTTCGCGCTGGGGATGCTCTTCCACCAGGCGCGACAGGGGAAGAAGGGGCTCTACTTCACGACGCTCTCCGAGCCCTCGCTCAAGCTCCTCCATTACATGCAGCAGTTCGCCTTCTTCGACAGGGAGGCCCTCGACGAGCTGGTGACCTTCGTCGACCTGGGCTCGGTGGTGCGTGGACGCCACCCTGACGACGCGCTCCAGGCGATCAACGACCGGGTCGAGCGCGAGGAGCCGGCGCTGGTCGTCATCGACAGCTTCAAGGCCATGCGGGACATCCCCGACGACGCCCCGGCGGTCCGGACGTTCGTGTACGACCTGGCCGTCCACATGGCTGGCTGGGGCGCGGCCGCGCTCTTCATCGGCGAGTACACCTCCGACGAGATGGCCCAGTTCGTCGAGTTCGCCATCGCCGACGGCATCCTCCGCTTCGGCACCCTGCGCGAGGAGCTGACGGCGGTGCGGGTGGTCGACGTCCTCAAGCTGCGCGGCGCCGACTGCGTCACCGGCCGCCACTTCTTCGAGATCAGCGCCGCCGGGCTGACCTTCTTCCCGAGGGTGCGCGGCCCCGACGCCGACGGGCAGGCCGGGGTCACCTCGGTCGACGAGCGCGCCTCGACAGGCGTCGGCGGGCTCGACGACATGCTCGGCGGCGGGCTGCCCCGCTCGAGCTCGACCGTGGTCCAGGGTGCCACCGGCACGGGCAAGACGCTGCTCGGGCTGCAGTTCCTCCTCGAGGGCGCGCGCCGGGGAGAGCCCGTCATCCACTTCGCGCTGGAGGAGACCGCCGACCAGCTTCGCGGCATCGCCCAGGGCTTCGGCTGGGACCTGCGGGACCTGGAGCGGCGCGGCCTCTTCACCCTCTGCTACGCCTCGCCGGTGGAGCTCTCCACCGATGCCTTCCTCCATCGTGCGCGCCAGCTCGTCGAACGGGTCGGCGCCAGGCGCGCGCTGCTCGACAGCCTGACCAGCCTGGAGCTCGGGGTCTCGTCCCAGCGGCGCTTCAAGGAGCTGGTCTACGCCATGACCAAGCACTTCCGCGCCCTGGGGGTCACCCTCAACCTGAACATGGAGGTCCCCGAGGTGCTCGGCTCCGCCCAGCTCTCCGGCCACGGCGTCTCCTTCGCGGCCGACAACCTGATCCAGCTGAAGTACCTGGAGCAGGAGGGCCACCTCGACCGCGGCCTCACCGTCCTCAAGGCGCGCGGCGTGCGCCACGCCACCGAGTTCCGCAGGATGACGGTCTCCGATCACGGCGTCGAGGTCGGGGCTGCCTTCCACGGGCTGCGCGCCGCCCTGACCGGGCTGCCGATCCCGCTCGCGGTCGGGGTGCCCACCCCTCCTTAGCCCTGCTAGGGTGCGCCGCCGTGGACCCCTTCAAGCCCCACCTCCGCGAGGTCGCCGACTACCCGTACGTGAAGGTCGACGCGGCCATCAAGCTGGACCAGAACGAGAGCCCGGAGGACCTCCCGCCGGCGCTCAAGGCGCGCGCCCTCGAGCGGCTGGCCGCCCTCCACTGGAACCGCTATCCGGAGCTGCATGCCGAGGACGTGCGGGCCGACCTGGCGCGCCACGAGGGCTGGCCGGAGGCGGGCGTGGTCCTCTCGCCCGGCTCCAACCTGCTCATCATGGCGCTGGCCCAGGCCGCCTCGTCGGTGGTCGACACCTCGCCGGCCTTCCCCTACTACAAGGGGTCGGCGGTGGCCGCGGGCACGCCCTACCAGGCGGTGCCGCTCGCGCCCGGCTTCGCCCTCCCGCTGGCGGAGCTGCTCGCCGCCATGGATCGACCGCCCGGCGTCATGTTCCTGCCCAGCCCGCACGCCCCGACCGGCGCGCTCTTCGCGGGCGCCGACCTGGCCCGGCTCGCCGAGAGGGCGCGCGCCACCGGCTGGCTGCTGGTGGTCGACGAGGCCTACCAGGCCTTCGCCGGCACCGACGCGAGGCCGCTGGCGCGCGACAACCCGAGCGTCGCCATCCTGCGCACCTTCTCCAAGAGCTGGTGCCTGGGCGGCATCCGCACCGGCTACCTGCTCGGCTCGCCGCGCGTGGCCGCGGTGGTGAAGGCGCTGGTGCCGCCATTCTGCCTGCCGGCCCACACCAGCGTCATCATCCGCGCGGCGCTGGAGGCGCCCGGCTACGTGGCCCCGCTGGTGGAGCGGATCCGCGCCGAGCGGAAGCGGCTGCTGGCGGAGCTCGGGGACCACCCGCGCTGGACCGCCTACCCCTCGGTCACCAACTTCATCCTGGTGCGCACGCCCGACGCCGGGGCGGCCCACGCCTTCCTCCTGGCGCGCGGCATCCTGGTGCGGCGGCAGGACCACTACGCCGGCCTCGCGGGTTGCATCCGCATCTCCGTGGGCACCCGCGCCGAGAACGACGCGCTGCTCGCCGCGGCCGCCGGGGCGCCCTGAGTGGCGCCGGCGGCAGCGCAGC
This sequence comes from Anaeromyxobacter sp., assembly GCA_031396105.1. GTDB lineage: Bacteria > Myxococcota > Myxococcia > Myxococcales > Anaeromyxobacteraceae > JADKCZ01. Next base: position 5,846 of record JANNKC010000008.1, on the reverse strand, counting down.
GCCACACGGTCTTCGAGGACGGGCTGGCCATCTTCACGTCCGCCTGCTTCGTCTCGCTCGGCCTGCGCTTCCTCGCCCAGGCCGGGCTCCTCACCGGCGGCACCTCCGGCGTGGCGCTCCTCCTCACCCGGTTCACGCCGCTCACCTTCGGCCAGCTCTTCGTCCTGCTCAACCTGCCCTTCTTCTGGCTCGGCCTCCGGCAGATGGGCTGGCGCTTCACGGTCAAGACCTTCGCCACCATCCTGCTCGTCTCCGCCGGGGCCGACTGGCTCCAGCTGGCGCTCCGCATCGAGTGGATCCACCCGCTCTACGCGGCGGTGCTGGGCGGCTTCCTCATGGGCATCGGCCTGCTCATCCTCTTCCGCCACCAGGCCTGCCTGGGCGGGCTCAACATCCTGGCCATCTGGCTGCAGGAGAAGAAGGGGGTGCGGGCCGGGGTCTTCCAGATGGTGGTGGACTCGGCGGTGGTGCTGGCCTCGCTGCTGGTGGTCTCGCCCGCCACCATCGGGCTCTCCATCGTGGGCGCGCTGGCGCTCAACGTGGTGCTGGCGGTGAATCACCGGCCCGGGCGCTACCTCGGGACCTGAGCCGCCGTCAGGGCCCCTTCGGGGGGCGCCGCCGGCCCGTGCCGCCGGCCCCTGGTCCCCGGGGGCGGGAGGCCGGTAACATCCCTCCCACCGTACACGCCAGGCGCGGGCGGAGTGCCGCCCGCCGGGAGCCGCGCATGCCGGAGCCGCACGCGGACGCCACCACGCAGGAGCTCGCCCGGCGCATGGCCGCCGTGGTGGGCGAGGCCAACTGCGTCTCGGACCCGGGCGGCCTCTCGGTCTACGAGTGCGACGGGCTCTCCCACGGCCGGGTCCGGCCCCGGCTGGTGGTGCTGCCCGCCTCCACCGAGGAGGTGGTCGAGGTGGTCCGGTTGGCCAGGGCGGCGGGCGTCCCCATCGTGCCCCGCGGCTCCGGCACCGGCCTCTCCGGCGGCGCCCGGCCAACCCCAGGCTGCGTGGTGGTGGCCCTGTCGCGCATGAAGCGGGTGCTGGAGGTGAACCTGGAGGACGGCTGGGTGCGCGTCGAGCCGGGTGTCATCAACCTCGACGTGACCCGCGCCGTGGCCGGCCGAGGCTGGTACTACGCGCCGGATCCGTCGTCGCAGTCGATCTGCTCCATCGGCGGCAACGTGGCCGAGAACTCCGGCGGCGCCCACTGCCTCAAGTACGGCTTCACCGTGAACCACGTGCTGGCGGCGCGGGTGGTGCTGGACGGCGGCGAGGTCGTCGACCTGGGCGGCGCGGCCCCCGACACGCCCGGCTACGACCTGCTGGCGGCGCTGGTGGGCAGCGAGGGCCTGCTCGGCGTCGTCACCGAGGTCACGCTCCGGCTGCTGCGCAGGCCCGAGGCGACCCGCACCGTCCTGGCCACCTTCCCCTCGAGCGACGAGGCCGGCGCCGCGGTCTCCGGCATCATCGCCGCCGGCATCCTCCCGGCCGCCATCGAGATGATGGACACGCTGGCCATCCAGGCGGCCAAGGCCGCCACCGGCCTGGCCTGGCCCGACCAGGGTTCGCTCCTCCTCATGGACGTGGACGGCCCGCTCGCCGAGGTGGAGCACACCGCGCGGCGCGCCATCGAGATCGCCCGGCAGGCGGGCGCCACCCAGGTGAGCGTCCCGCGCGACGAGGCGGAGCGCCAGCTCATGTGGAAGGGGCGCAAGAGCGCCTTCGCCGCGGTCGGGCGCATCAGCCCCAACTACATGGTCGAGGATGGCGTCATCCCGCGCTCGGAGATCGCCCGGGTGCTGCGGGAGATCGGCCGCATGGCCGCCGAGGCGGGCCTGCGGGTGGCCAACGTCTTCCACGCCGGCGACGGCAACCTCCACCCGCTCGTCCTCTACGATGCCCGCAATCCCGGCGAGGAGGAGAGGGCCTCCAGGCTGGGCGGCGACATCCTGCGGCTCTGCGTGAAGCTGGGCGGCTCCATCACCGGCGAGCACGGCGTCGGGGCCGAGAAGGCCGCTTACATGGCCGAGATGTTCACGCCGGACGATCTCGAGACCATGGCGCTGGTCCGCTGCGCCTTCGACCCCGAGACCCGCTTCAACCCCGACAAGGTCTTCCCCACGCCGCGCCTCTGCGGCGAGCAGCCCGGACCGTACCGGCCCCACCCGGCCGAGGCGGCCGGACTGGCGGAGCGCTGGTGAGCGGTCTCAGGCCCGCCGGCCCGGAGGATGCCATCCTGGGCGTGGCTCCGCGCTCGGTGGTCGAGCCGGCCAGCGTGGACGAGGCGGTGGAGGCCATGCAGGCCTGCGCCCGGGACCGGCTGCGCGTCGCCTTCGCGGGCGGCGGCACGCTGCTCGGGCTCGGCGCGGCGCCCACCGGCCTCGACGTCCTCCTGCGGACGCGGCGGCTCGACCGGGTGGTCGACCACGCGCCCTCCGACCAGATCGTGGTGGCGGAGGCCGGCCTCACGCTCGACGCGCTGCAGCGGGCGCTGGCGCAGCACGGGCAGCGGCTGGCCCTCGACCCGCCGTTCGGCGCCCGGGCCACCGTGGGCGGCATCGTGGCGGCCAACGCCTTCGGGCCGCGCCGCACCCGTTTCGGCACCGCCCGCGACCTCATCATCGGCGTCACGCTGGTGCGGGCCGACGGGGTGCGCGCCACGGGGGGCGGCCGGGTCGTGAAGAACGTGGCCGGCTTCGACCTGCCGCGCCTCCTGGTCGGCTCGCTGGGGACGCTCGGTCTGATCGTCACCGTGACCTTCCGGCTCCACCCGCTGCCGGAGGCGGCGGCCACCCTGGTCCTCTCGCGGCCCGCCGCGTCGAAGGTCCGGGCGCTGGTGCGCTCGCTCCGCGACGCCCAGGTCGAGCCCACCAGCACGCTCCTCCTGGCGGAGGGCGGGGCCCTCCGGCTGGGCGTCCGCTTCGAGGGGTTCGGCCCCGGCGTGCGGCAGCAGGGAGAGCGGCTCGCCGCGCTGGCGTCGGCGGCCGGGCTGGCCTGCGAGTGGCTGGACGAGGCGGGGGCGGCCTCGTTCTGGGCGCGCCACGACGCCGTCCGCACCGGCGGCCCGGTCCGGGTGCGGCTCGCCGCGCCCCCCTCGGCGCTGGAGCCGGTGCTGCGCGACGCGGTGGCGCCGCTCGGAGAGGCGCTGTCCGGCGGCGGCGCGGTGCTGGACCCGCTCGTCGGCTGCGGCTTCGCGAGCGGAGCGCCGGCCGATGCGGCGGCCGCGGTGGCCAGGCTGCTCTCCGCCCGGCAGGCGCTGGTGGCGCTGGGCGGCTCGCTGGTCCTGGAGGCGGCGCCGCCCGAGGTCCGGGCCCGGGTGGACGCCTGGGGCCCCCCGCCGCCGGCGCTGGACCTGATGCGGCGCCTCAAGGCCCGGCTCGATCCCGAGGGGCGGCTCGCCCCCGGCCGCTTCGTGGGAGGGATCTAGATGAGCGAGCGCGGCCACCTCGACGACTGCGTCCACTGCGGCTTCTGCCTGCCGGCCTGCCCGACCTGGAACTCGTGGTCGGAGGAGATGGACTCGCCGCGCGGCCGCATCGACCTCTTGCGTGGGGTCCGGGACGGGCGGCTGGCCATGGACGCCGAGGTGGCCCTGCACCTCGACCGCTGCCTCGGCTGCATGGCCTGCGTCCCCGCCTGCCCTTCCGGCGTGCGCTACGACCTCATCATCGAGGAGGCGCGGGCCGCGCGCGAGGTGGCCCTGCCGCGCCGCGGCGTCGACCGGCTGCACCGGGCCCTGATCTTCGGCCTCTTCCTCCACCCGGGCCGGCTCCGCGTGGTGGCGGCGCTCCTGCTGCTCTACGAGCGCAGCGGCCTGCAGTGGCTGCTGCGCGCCACCGGCCTCCTGCGGCTCCTCTCCCGCCGCCTGGCCGCGCTCGACGCCCTGGCTCCCCGGGTCGGGGCGCGCCATCTCTCGCCGCGCCTGCCGGCCCTCACGCCGGCGTCGGGGCCGCGCCGGCTGCGCGCCGGCCTGGTCACGGGGTGCGTCCAGGGCGTCTTCTTCCCCAACGTGAACGAGGCCACCGTTCGGGTGCTGGCGGCCGAGGGGTGCGAGGTGGTGGTGCCGCCGCACCAGGGCTGCTGCGGCGCGCTCTCGGTCCACGCCGGGCGGATCGAGGAGGCCCGCCGGCTGGTCCGCGCCCTCATCGAGCGGCTGGAGGCCGCCGAGGTGGAGGTGGTGGTGATCAACTCGGCCGGCTGCGGCTCCCACCTCAAGGACTGCGGGCGGCTCTTCGCCGGCGACCCGGCCTTCGCGGCCCGGGCCACCGCCTTCTCGAGGAAGGTGCGCGACGTCAACGAGCTGGTGGCCTCGCTGGAGCCGAGGGCGGTGCGCCAGCGGCTCGCCGCGCGCGTCGCCTACCACTCGCCGTGCCACCTGGGCCACGCCCAGCGGATCACCGCGCAGCCGCGGGCGCTGCTCCAGGCCATCCCCGGCCTCGAGCTCGTCGAGGTGCCGGACGGCGAGCAGTGCTGCGGGAGCGCCGGCATCTACAACCTGGTCCAGCCGGAGAGCGCCGCCCAGATCGGGGCCCGCAAGGCGGAGGCGGTGCTGTCGGTCGGGGCCGAGTGGCTGGCCTCCGCCAACCCGGGCTGCACGCTCCACATCCAGCGGCTGCTTCGCGAGCGCGGCGCCACCATCCGGGCGGCCCAGCCCATCGAGCTCCTCGACGCGTCCATCCGCGGGGCGGACGCGCCCGGCGAGGGGTAGCCGCGCGCGGCCCCGCCGGGGCGCGGCTCGCGCCGCACCGGGTGCGCTGGCCGGCGCGCTATACGGGCGATCGCGATTCGGAAACACCGGTCGTGCCGAGCGTAGCGGCTGCGAAGCAGGCGCGAAGTCGAGGCACGGCCCTCGTCCATGGCGCGCCCTTCGACTTCGGCGCGCTTCCGCTCGCCGACGCTCAGCGTAGCGCCTGCGCAGCAGGCGCGGAGTCGAGGTACGCCAGTGGCGACCGGAGAATCAGGATGAGCCCACCGCGGGGCCCGGGCACCTACGAGCGCGAGGGTTGGCGACCGGACCGCCGGGACCGCCGGCCTGGCGAACCCTGAGCCTCCGGCCGGTGGGGCGGGCGGGAGCCGAGGGTCAGGGCGGGAGCCGCAGGGTTAGAAACTCCGGTCGTGCCGAGCGTAGCGCCTGCGCAGCAGGCGCGGAGTCGAGGTACGCCAGGGGCAACCGGAGGTACGCCAGGGGCGACCGGAGAATCAAGATGAGCCCACCGCGGGGCCCGGGCACCTACGAGCGCGAGGGTTGGCGAGCGGACCGCCGGGACCGCCGGCCTGGCGAACCCTGAACCTCCGGCCGGTGGGGCGGGTGGGCGCCGCGCTGCCGAGCCATCACGACCTCCCCGAGCATCAGCTCCGCCGCGCGCCTGTTGTGCGACCGGCAGGCACAGCGAAGGTTGGCCACGGTGCTCGGTCCGCCAAGGGCCACCGGGACGACGTGGTCGAGCTCCACCTGCCAGGTCGAGCCGCACACGCCGCCCGAATCGAGCGGATACTGGCAGCGATGGCCGTCGCGGAGCCGGACCTCGCGTTCGATGGCGGCGGGGAGGTGGCGGGGATCGGGGGGCGGGCCCGCGCTCGGGGTCGTGGTCGGGGTCGTGGCCGTGGTCGGGGTCGGGGTCGGGGCCGTGGCCGTGGTCGTGGCCGTGGTCGTGGTCGTGGTCGGGGTCGTGGTCGTGGTCGGGGTCGTGGTCGGGGTCGGGGTCGGGGTCGGGGCCGGGGCCGGGGCCGTGGCCGTGGCCGTGGCCGTGGTCGACCGGGCGCGCGGCCGCTTCACCAGCGCCTTCGAGCGGGCCTGCTTCTCGAGGAGCAGGTCGAGCGCGGCCTCCAGCACCTGCTCGGTGGTGGCGC
>JANNKC010000337.1:0-1866 GCA_031396105.1 Anaeromyxobacter sp. | reverse complement strand
TCGCCCACGACGCGCCTCATCTCCTCGAGGCGGGCCGGCAGCCCCTCCTCGCGCGCCCCAGGGAACCGCTCCAGCGCCAGCTCGCCGAGGAGCCGGTCGGCCGCCTCGCGCACCTCGTGAGGCGTGCAGATGCGGCCGATGCCGAGGATGGTGAAGTAGTCGGCGCGGCGCACCTGCTCCAGCTTCTCCTTGACGCGGGCCAGATCGATGGCCGCGGCCACCTGCGCCGACGGCCGCCCGGCGTGGACCACCCGGACGGTGAGGGCTCCGGTCAGGACCGCGGCCGCCAGGAGCTGCCGCGTGGAGAGGCCGTCGAGCGGGCTCAGGGCCAGCACCTCGTCGAGGGTGCGCAGCCCGTCGGCCAGCGAGACCAGCCGGCGCTCCTCGGGCGAGAGCCCGAGCTCGGCGGCGGACGGGGGGCTGGCGGCCGGCGCCAGGATGGAGGCCGGGCCGCCCAGCACGGCGTCGGCGCGCGGCGCCAGCCAGCGGCGGCGCACGCCCTCCACCGCCAGCGCCAGCGGCGGCCGCTCCGGGGCCACCCGCTCGTCGGCCGGCACCGGGTCGGGCACCCAGCGGAAGCGGGCGCGGCCGTCGGCGAAGATTCCGTACACCACCTCCTCGGTGCGGCGGCGCACCAGGGCGGTCAGCTCGGCCGGCTTGAGATACCCGCGCTCCACCAGGAGCAAGGCGGCGCGGCGCGAGGCGAGCGCCCCGGCGGCGCCGGCCACCTGGCGGTGCTGCTCGCGGGTGAGCAGGCCGAGCCGGAGCGCCACCTCCTCGACGCGCTCGCCGGGCGCGTTGGAGGCGGCCCCGGCGACGCGCCCGCCCTCGAACCAGAGGCTGCGCGCGGCCTCGCCGCTCACGTCGAGGCGGCCGCCCAGGCGGGCCTGCGCGGCCAGGGCGAGCAGGCGCGGGGCGGGCAGGTCTTCCAGGATGCCCTGGCGCAGCTCGGCCGGCGGCGCGGCGGGCGGAAGCGGCTCGGGCTCCGGCTCGGGCGTGGATTGCTCGGGCGGCGGCGGAGCGTCGACCGCCGGGGGCGGCTCGAAGGGCTGGAGCCAGGCGGGCGGCGGGGGCACCTCGCCCGGCTCGCGCCGCTGCCGCAGGGCGAGGACGCGGCGGCGGGCCGCCTCCTGGGCCGCGTCGGGCGGCGGGACGTCGGCGAGCGAGGGGATCGGCTCGGGGATCCCGGGTGGCTCCGGCGACGGCTCCGGCGACGGCAACGAGACGCCGGCGGGCGGGGCGAGCGATGCGGCGGCGGTGGCCGCGGCCTCGACTTCGACCAGGGCGGCCCGCTCGGCCGCCAGCCGGGAGGCCTCCTCGGAGAGCCGGGCCAGCGCGGTCTCGGCCTCGGCGCGCCGGGCCGCCTCCGACTCGGCCTGGGCGCGCAGCGCCTCGAGCGCCACGCTGGCGGTGGCCCGCGCCTCGGCGGCGGTCCGCGCCGTGGCGCTCCTCAGCGCGACCTGGTGGGCCTCGCGATCGGATTCGAGCTGGGCGCGCAGGCGGGAGACCTCCAGCTCGAGCAGCCGGCGCGCCTCGGCCTGCTCGCGGGCCGCCTCCTCGGCCTGGCGGGCGGCCCGCTCCCCGGGCTCGGGGGCCGGCGCCGGCTCCTCGAACAGGCCCGAGGTGAGCTCCAGCTCGGGCGGCAGGTCGAACGGCGTCTCGGGGATGGGAGGCTCGGCGCCGGCCGCCGGATCGAGCCATCCGGACGTGAGCTCGGGCGCGGGTGGGTCCTCTGGCGCGGGCGGCACGGCCTCGAACCAGCTCGCGGCGGGATCGTCCTGCGGCCCGGCGGCCACGCCGGCCACGTCGGCGGCGAACGGCTGGAGCTCCGGCTCGGCGGGGGGCGCGAGCCCCCCCTCGGCCGTG
>JANNKC010000394.1:0-10967 GCA_031396105.1 Anaeromyxobacter sp. | reverse complement strand
ACCGCCACCTCGGCGGCCGCCAGCGTGCCGCCGGAGACGGCGAAGCGGAACGCGGTGACGGGCGAGGCCGCCGCGACCATGCCGTCCCGGCCCTTTTTCGCCGAGCAGGTCAGGAAGACCTTGCTCGTGGCCGGCACGTCCAGGCACATCGGGTTGGCCGTCGTTCCCGAGCACACCCCTGGGACCACGGCGATGCCGGGAGCCAAGATGATGGGAGGCGCCCCAGCGCGACCGGCGACGGGGACGAGCTCGACGAGCAACGCAAGCGCTGCGTACACGAATGGCCTGAGCGTCATGGCTGGAGCCGATGCAAGGCGCGCGCCTCGCGGACCCATCGGAATGGTCAGGAGAATTCCTACATCGACCCCGCCGATCCGGAGACTTTCCGGCGCTGGCCGCGAGGGGCGTCACGCAGCGTGAAACCGTGGAATTCGGCGGGTGGGTCTAATCCCCCACCCGGCGCCAAATGCCACAATCGGTATCACCCAACCGAACGAGCGGCCCGGGGGCGCGCAAACACCAGACGAAAATCCTGCGTTCGGTCTGACGGTTGGCGTGTTGATCGCCATCAATTCACCGCGGACTGCGGGTCGGTGCCGGATGGCGGGACGCCTACTCGACGCGGATGACGCCGCGCTTGATGGCGAAGCGGACCAGCTCGGTGCGGTTGTGCAGGCCGAGCTTCTCCATGACGTGCTCGCGGTGGCTCATGGCGGTCTTGACGCTGATGCCCAGCACCTCCGCCGTCTCCTTGTTGCTCTTCCCCTCCGCCACCAGCTTGAGCACCTGCTTCTCCCGGTCGGTGAGCGACTCGTAGGGATCGCCGCCCCCTTCGGCCGCCGGGCCGGCCTCGGCCATGGCCACGCGCGCCACCTCGGGATCGAGCACCAGGCCGCCGCGGTGCACCGCGCGGATGGCGCCGGCCAGCTCGGCGCCGGCGCTCTTCTTCAGCACGTAGCCGGAGACGCCGGCCTTGAGGAGGCGCCGCACGTACTCTCGGTCCTCGTACTGGGAGAGGATGAGCACCCTGGCGCGGCGCCCCTGCTTCTTCAGCTCGATGGTGGTCTCGATGCCGCCCAGGCCCGGCATGGCGATGTCCATGAGCACCACGTCCGGGTCGAGCCGCTCCACGGCCGCGATGGCCTCCTGGCCGTCGCCGGCCTCCCCCACCACGTCCAGGTCCTCGTGGACCGAGAGCAGCGCGCGCACGCCCTCGCGAAGGATGGCGTGGTCGTCCACGATGAGGATGCGGATCTTGCTCACGAGACCTCCTGGGGCAGCGGGATCCAGACGTCGACGCGGGTCCCCGCGCCCGGTGACGAGTCGATGGTGGCCCGCCCGCCGAGGAGCTCGGCCCGCTCGGCGATGCCCAGCAGGCCCCAGTGCGGCCGGCCGGGGCGCCGGGCCACCTCGGCCTGGTCGAACCCCTTGCCGTCGTCCTCGATGTCCACGTGGACCTCATGCCCCTCCAGGCTCACCTCGACGAGCACCTGGGTGGCCTGGGCGTGCCGGGCGACGTTGGTCATGGTCTCCTGGCACATGCGGAAGAGCGCCGTCTCCAGCTCCGGCGGGAGGCGGGCCACCTCGCCGAACTCGTAGCGCACCGCCACGCCGCGCTCCTCGAGCGAGCGCCCACCGTACCAGCGGATGGCCGAGAGCAGGCCCAGGTCGTCCAGCACCGAGGGGCGCAGGTCGAGGATGAGCCGGTGCACGTCGTCGAGGAGCCAGGTGGCGAGCACCTTGATCTCCTCGAGGCCGGGGTCCTTGCCGGCGCGGATGTCCTCGGCGGCCCGCTCGATGCGCATCAGCAGGACGGCCAGCGACTGGGTGGTCTGGTCGTGGAGCTCGCGCGCCACCCGCTTGCGCTCGTCCTCCTGGGCGGTGATGACCTTGCGCAGCAGGTCGCGGCGCGCCTGCTCGCGCTCGCGCAGCTGGGCGTTGGCCTCGGCGAGCTCATGGGTGCGCTCCCGCACGCGCTGCTCCAGCTGCTCGTTGGCGCCCTCCACGCGATCCACCAGCCCCTTGATGGACTGGCGCATGCGGTCGAGCGCCTGGCCGAGCCGCCCCACCTCGTCCTCGCCCAGCGGCGGGATGGGCCAGGCCAGCTCGCCGGAGGCGATGCGCTCGGCCTCGGCGGTGAGGACGCCCACCGGGTGGGTCACGCTGCGGGCGGCGCCCCAGGCGAAGGCGCCGGCCAGCGCGAGCTGGGCGGCCAGGATGGCCAGGACCGCCAGCCAGGGGATGGCCCCCTCGGTGGGGAGCGCCTCCTCCAGCGACTGGCGCACCACCACGCCCCACGAGGCGCTGCCCAGCGCCGCGAAGGTGACCAGCTCGCTCGGCCGCCAGGTGCCCCCGGGCGGCGTGGCGCACTTCACCGGCTTGGCGGCCCCGGTCCGCTTGTCGCGCAGCAGGGCCAGCAGCTGGGGCGCGCACTCCGCGGTGCTGCCGGTGCGGCGCGGCTCGGAGGAGGCGATGACCACGCCCTGCGCGTCGATGAGCTCGGCCACGCCGGTCTGGCCCCGCCGCAGCAGCGCCAGCATGCGGTCGAAGCCGCGCCGTCCGGGGTCGAAGGTGCCGCCCGCCACGCCCACCACCGCGCCGGCGTGGTCGCGCACCGGCACCAGCTCGTGGACCATGGCGCCGCGGGCGTCCACCAGCAGGCCGGAGAGGCGCGGCAGGCCGCTCTGCAGCACCTCCTGCACCAGCGGGATGGCGGCCTGGGGCGCCGCCGAGGTGCGGCCGCGCGGCGCCTCGGCCAGCACGCGGCGCTCCACGTCCAGCAGGAAGATGGCCTCGCGGTGGCGGAAGTGCGCGAAGGAGTCTCGCACCGCCTTCTCCTCGGCGGTTCCATCGCCCTGGCCGAGGCTCGGCCCGACCCCGGCGGCCAGGCGCTGCAGGAGCTCGAGGTCGCCGGTCAGCTCCTGGTCGAAGTGGGCCGCCACGGCCACCACCGCGCCGACGCGGCTGGAGAGGAGCCGCTCGTCGAGCGCCTGCAGCCAGTACCACCCGACCGCCGCCATGAGCGCCAGCGGGAAGAAGATCCCGACGGCCATGAGCAGGTAGACGCGCGGGCGGATGCCCATGCGGCCCAGCGCCGGGGCGGGCCTGCTCACGGCGCCCCCCGCCGGTGGGCGCTGCGCGCCATGCGCAGGAGCTCGTCCACCTCACCCCGGGTGCGCAGCACCATGGCGCGCCCGTCCCGCTCCCAGCGCAGCTCCTCCCAGGTGGTGCCGTCCACCAGCACCCGCGCCAGCGTGGCCGGGCGCGGACCCACGGTGGCCCGCGAGGCGGAGAGCTCGCGGCTCACCTCCAGCAGCGCCGGCGGGATGGGGACGCCGGGCGTGGTGGCCTGCAGGAGCTGGACGTCGGCGCCCTGACCCGGGCGGGCGCGGAAGGTGAGCGCCGCCGCGCCGCCACGGCCGCCGGCGATCCGGACCTCGGCGGGCGGCCAGGCGAGCCGCGAAGGGAAGTAGGACGGGCTGGCCAGCCGGGCGCCCACCCGCTGCTCCGCCTCCTCCACCGAGGCGACGCGCCGCACGTCCCGCGACTCACCGGCCATCCAGCCAGGGAGCGCGCCCAGCGCACCCAGCGAGAGCACGGTGGCCATGACCACCCACGCCAGCGCGGCCAGCATGCGGGCGGCCTCCTGCGCGGAGCCGCGGGTGGCGGGGGCGGCGGCGCTCATACGACGAAGTAGAGCATGGCGGTGAGGGTGGCGCCCGCCAGGACGACGCGCAGGCGGCCAAAGGCGAGGCGCGGCGGCGCCGGCGCCAGGAGGGCGCGGGCCCGCTGCTCCACGTCGAGGGAGCGGGCTCGCCGGAGCGGCCCGGCCAGCACCCCGCCGAACACCAGGGTCCGGCCGGTGCCGCCGGCGCCGGTGGCGCGGTGGAGCTTGATGAGGCCGCTCGCCAGCGCGAGCCGGTCCGCGCCCAGCTCGGCCCCTCGCTCGTCGGCGAGCCGCTCGGCGTCGCGCGCCAGGACGCGGGCCTGCACCTGGAAGGTCGGGTTGAGGCACATCAGCGCGCGCAGCCCCATCACCACCCAGCTCCGCTCCGGATCGCGCCGCTCCAGGTGGGCCGCCTCGTGCGCCAGCGCCGCCCGCAGCTCCTCGGGGTCCAGCAGCGCGATGGCCCCTCGCGAGACGTAGATGCTGGGGCGGCGCACGCCGGCGCAGAAGAGCGCCGGTCCGTCGCGGTCCAGGAAGGCCACCGGCGGCGGTCCGCCGGGGAGGCCGGCCAGCGAGTGGAGCGCCGCCGCCAGCGCCTTCCCCGAGGCGGGGTCCGGCGCGGCGGCCCGGGGGCGCCCGCGCCCCAGCGCCGAGAGGAGCGAGCCGAGGTCGAGCAGGAAGAGGAAGACCCCCAGCCCGCCCAGCCCCACCACGAAGGCGCGGTGGAGGTCGAGCCCCAGGAACGGCACCTCGTGCCAGCGGTGGCCGGCCAGCAGGGCCACGTCGCGGAAGGAGACGTCCAGCCGCGCCGGGAAGAGGAGCACCAGGGCCGGAAAGAGCGCCAGCGGGTAGCCCAGCGCCAGGACGCGCAGGGCCATCCGCTGGGCGGGGTGGCGCACGTCCCACGTCCGGGTCAGGGCCTCCACGTACAGGGCGGCCACCAGCGAGTGGACGATGAACTGCGCGAGGATGTCAGCCCACTTCTCGTCCAGGTGCATTGGTGGGCGGATGATCGCCGTGATCCTCCGCGGGCCGCCCTTCCATGCGGGCGAGCTCCAGAGGATGCTCGTGCAGCATCCGCTCGCGGCTGATCTTACCCGTGAACATCGAGGCGTCGAAGGGGAAGACGTCGGGATTCAGGTGGGCGTTGAAGATGTGCCAGATGGTGATGACGGCGAAGGCCATCAGCCCTTCGTTGGAGTGGGCCACCTTGGCGGCCGGGATGATCTGGCCGGGCACCAGGCCGGCGAACTCCACCGGGAAGAAGAGGATGAACCCGGTCACCACCATGATGACGTTGCCGAAGACCAGCCCCCAGTACTCGAACTTCTGCTTGTAGTCGTAGCGGTCGTAGTGGGGGTGCTTGTCGGTCATCCCCAGGTAGAACTTGATCTGGAGGACCGCGTCCTCGAAGTCCTTGCGGTCCGGCACCATGGTGAAGCCGATCTTCTTCTGCAGCATGGTCAGGCTGGCGTTGGCGAAGTGGACCACCGTGGAGATGGCCAGCACCACGCCGCAGAAGCGGTGGATCCAGCGGGTCCGGTCGATGCCGCCGAAGAGGTCCACCAGGGCGTGGGCCCAGCCGGCCTGGAAGAACTTCTGCGGCAGCCCGGTCAGGCAGAGCAGGGCGAACACCGCCATGGTGATGAAGTGCTCGACGCGCTGCTGGAGCGTGAAGCGGGTGACGTACGCCTTGGAGAGGTCGGTCATGGGGGGTCCTCGGCGGGCCTAGCGGTTGACGACCACGCGCCACAGGTGGAGCGCGATCTGGAGCAGGAGCCCGCCCACCATGAACGGGATCATCAGCCGGTAGAAGAGCTGCACCAGCCAGACCAGGGGCGCCTTCTCCATGCTGGGCTCGTAGTGCGAGAGCCAGGCCTTGGGGAAGGTGGCGGAGGCGCCCTGGTGGCACTTGGCGCAGGTCTTCTGCAGGTTGGCGCTCATGACGGCCGACTGCGGGTCGCCGGCCTTCTGGATGTCATGGACGCCGTGGCAGTCGGTGCAGACCGCCGCCAGCCGCTTGCCGTCGGCCTTCTTCTGGCCGCGCTGGAAGGTCGCCGACATGCCGTGGAAGTCGGCCAGGTAGGTCGAGACCACCGCGGTCGAGAGGTTGTATCGCTGCATGAGCTTCTGGTCGCCGTGGCAGCGGCCACACAGCTCCGGGGTGCGCATGGCCAGCGCGCCGTCGCGCGGGTCGGTGGTGTCATGGGCGCGGTGGCAGTCGGTGCAGACCGGCACGTCGGGGTTGCCCTCGGAGGCGCGGCCGTGGACGCTCTGCGAGTAGACCGTGGCCTCCTTGTCGTGGCAGCGCTGGCACATCCCGGAGATGCGGGTGCGCGGCTGGCCGGGGCGCGAGATGTCGTGGGCGCCGTGGCAGTCGACGCACAGGGCGGCGTTCTCGTTGCCCTTGGACATGACGGCGTAGTGCACGCCGTCGAGCGTCTTGGTGTAGTTGGAGAAGTGACAGCCCTTGCACTGCTCGTAGTAGGCCTTGGTGACCTCGCGCCGGGTGCGGAACTTGAGGGCGCCGGTGGCGTGGTCGCTGGTCTTGTCCGAGTGGCAGTCGGTGCAGCGCAGGGCCTCGCCGTGGACGGACCTGGCGAACTTCTCCTGGTCCACGAAGAGCGGGAGCTTCTCGCCGCTCGGCAGGTCGAAGGTCTGCGCCTCGTCGGTGTGGCAGCCGAGGCAGTCCTCCTGCTCGGCCGGGATGGCGGCCGCGGCGGGCGAGGCCGCCAGGAGGACGAAGAGTGGAAGTGCGTATTTTCTCATCGTGAACCAAGCCCCCCAGCGGGTGGTGGACGGTGCGTCAATGGGTACTGCCAGAGAGGAGGCGCAGTCCTATCAGCACCGGCTCGGGGCGTCCATCCTCAAGGCGCTGAAATGCCTTGGTTATTCTCCCTGGAATTGGCGCAAATTTTTTCGCCCCACGCTCCAGGCGGCCTTCCAGCGCGCAATAATTTCCGGATTGGGTCAATTGCCGCAATCGCCAGACCACTTCGGGGCGGACATCCCGCCGCTGCGCGTCCACGCGCGCGACATCATACCGCGGCGTCCGGGTGCCACGAGTTGATCCGGCGCACGATCCTGCTACCTTCGACGACCCGTGACCGATCCTCGCGCCATCCTGCTCGTCCGCTGCCCCGACCGGCCCGGCCTCATCGCCGCCATCTCCAGCTTCCTCTTCCGCCACGGCGCCAACATCATCGACTTCGAGCAGCACTCGACCGACGACGAGGGCGGCGTCTACTTCACGCGCCTGGAGTTCCAGACCGGCAAGATCGACCTCTCGCTGGAGGAGCTGCAGCGCGCCTTCGAGCTCGACGTGGCGCGCCCGTCCGGCATGGACTGGCGGCTGGCCGTCACCAGCGACCGCAAGCGGGTGGCGGTGCTGGTCTCCAGGCACGACCACGCCCTGCTGGAGCTCCTCTGGACCTGGCGGCGCGGCGACCTGCGCGGCGACGTGGCCATGGTCGTCTCCAACCACCCCGACCTTCGCGGCGCCGTGGAGGGCTTCGGCGTCCCCTTCGTGCACGTCCCCAACGACCGTCACCGCCGCGCCGAGGCGGAGCGCGAGATGCTGGGGCTGCTGGAGGGCCAGGCCGACCTGGTGGTGCTCGCCCGCTACATGCAGATCGTGTCCGGCGCCTTCGTGGCGCGCTTCAAGAACCGGCTCATCAACATCCACCACAGCTTCCTGCCGGCCTTCGCCGGGGCCGACCCGTACCGGCAGGCCTACGACCGAGGCGTCAAGATCGTGGGGGCCACCGCGCACTACGTGACCGAGGCGCTGGACGCCGGCCCCATCATCGAGCAGGACGTGGGGCGGGTCTCGCACCGCGACGAGGTGGAGGACCTGAAGAACCTGGGGCGCGACCTGGAGCGGCGGGTGCTGGCGCGGGCGGTGCGCTGGCACTGCGAGGACCGCGTCATCGTCCACGGCAACAAGACCGTGGTCTTCTCGTAGGCGGGCGGCCCTACCCCGGCCCCGGTCCGGCGCTCCGGCCCCCGGGGCGCAGCAGCGACAGCCCCACGGCGCCGACCAGCAGTCCGGCCACCACCACCAGGGCCGTGCCCTGCCCGATCTTCACCCAGGGCGCCGCCACCATCTTCACGCCGATGAAGAGGAGCACCAGGGCCAGCGCGCTCCGCAGGTGGACGAAGCGCTCCATCAGCCCCGCCAGGGCGAAGAAGAGGGAGCGCAGGCCGAGGATGGCGAAGATGTTGGACGTGAAGACGATGAAGGGATCGAGGGTCACGCCGAAGATGGCGGGGATGGAGTCGAGCGCGAAGACCACGTCGGAGAGCTCGATGAAGACCAGCGCCAGGAAGAGGGGCGTGGCCAGCCAGCGACCGCCCTCGCGCACGAAGAAGTGGTGCCCCTCCAGCCGGCTGGTGGCCGGGATGAGCCGGCGCAGCAGCCGGAAGGCGGCGCTCTTCTCCGGGTGGGGCGCCTCGTCGGTCCGGTGGAGCAGCAGCTTCACGCCCGTCACCACCAGGAAGCCGCCGAAGACGTAGATGAGCCAGTGGAAGCGCTGCAGGAGCGCGGTGCCGGCCAGGATCATGACGGCGCGGAGCAGGAGCGCGCTCAGGATGCCCCAGAACAGCACCCGGTGCTGCAGCGCGGGCGGGATGGCCAGGCTCGAGAAGATGATCAGGAAGACGAAGAGGTTGTCGACCGAGAGCGACTTCTCGATGAGGTAGCCGGTGAGGAACTCGGCCGCCGTGGCGCCGCCGAAGCGCCACCAGAGCAGCCCGTTGAAGGCCAGCGAGACGGCGATCCAGACGCCGGTCCAGCCCAGGGCGTTCCTGATGGAGATGATCTGGTCCTTGCGGTGGAAGACGCCCAGGTCGAGCGCCACGAAGGCCAGGACCAGGCCCACGAACGCAGCCCAGAGCCCTGGGGTCGCTACCGTTTCGAACACGTGGTTCCCATGGGGACCCTCTGTAACGGCCTGCGCCCCGCAAGAGACCAAGAATCTTTCGTGGGATCGGTTAGGTTTTCCCTGCACATGGAGTGGCTCAATTACCACCACCTCTATTACTTCTGGACCGTGGCCCGCGCCGGCTCGATCTCCAGGGCCAGCCAGGAGCTGCGGCTGGCCCAGCCGACCATCTCCAACCAGCTCAAGACGCTGGAGGGGTCGCTCGGCGTGAAGCTGCTGGAGCGGCAGGGGCGCCGGCTGGTGCTCACCGACGTGGGGCGCACCGTGGTCCGCTACGCCGACGACATCTTCAAGACCGGGCGGGAGCTGCAGCTCGCCGTGAAGGGGCTGCCCACCGGCCAGCGGCTCCGCCTGGCGGCCGGCGTGGCCGACGTCATCCCGAAGCGCGTGGCCGCGCTCTTGCTGCAGCCGGCGGTGGCCGCCCAGCCCGACCTGCAGCTGGTCTGCCGGGAGGGGCCGCTGCCGCAGCTCCTGGCGGCGCTGGCCCTCCACGAGCTCGACGTGGTGCTGGCCGACGTGCCGGCGGGCGAGGACGTGAAGGTGAAGGCCTTCAGCCACCTGCTGGGAAGCTGCGGCATGACGTTCTTCGCCGCGCCGGCGCTGGCCCACCTGCGGCGAGGCTTCCCCGGCTCGCTGGAGGGGCAGCCCATCCTGCTGCCGTCCGAGGGGACCGCCTCCCGCCGCGCCCTCGACGCCTGGATGGCCGGGATCGAGCTGCACCCCAGGGTGGCCGGTGAGTTCGACGACGGGGCGCTCATGAAGGCCTTTGGCGAGCGCGGGCTGGGGGTCTTCGCGGTGCCGCGGGTCATCGAGGCCGAGGTGAAGGCGACGCACGGCGTGACGGTGCTGGGCCGGGTCGAGGCGCTGCGGGCCCACTTCTACGCCATCACCGTGGAGCGCCGGCTGCGCCACCCGGCGGTGGCGGCCCTGGCCGAGGTGGCTCGCGGCGAGATCTTCGGGGTGGCCGCGCCATGAGCGCCCCCACCATCACGCTCTACACCAAGGAGAACTGTCCGTTCTGCCTCCGGGCCAAGGCCCTCCTCAGGCGCAAGGGGGTGGCGTTCGAGGAGATCGCCGTCGAGGGGAAGGAGGAGCTCCGCACCTGGCTCATGGAGGCCACCGGGCAGCTCACCGTCCCGCAGCTCTTCGTGGGGGAGCGCTCCCTGGGCGGCTTCACCGACGTGGCGGCGCTCGACGCGGACGGGAAGCTCGACGCCATCCTGCGCGGCGAGGGCTGAGAGAACGTCGTGCGACCTCGCAAGGCGATCACGTACGAAGCGAACGTGAAGCGCCCGGGTCCGGGGCCGAATCCGGTCGCTCGCGGCTGTCCTTGTGGGGTCATACGCACTTCGCACTTGACGCCACATCCGGCGGAATAGCCGCTGGCCAGCGCGTCACCTCAGGAGCGCCCACCACGCGCAGCCAGCGCTTCGCCCGGGCCCGGCCGGCCGCGCTGGCGGGGTCGCGCGGCCCGCGGCCTCGGGAACGTCACCACGGGCGAATGCGTGCGTTCCCGGAGGGCGCGAGAACGCGTGAGACCATCAGTCCATGCTCTCCACCGAGACCACGACCGCCGCCCATCCCCTTCCCCCGGCTCCGCCAGCCTCGCTCACCTTCGCCCGTGAGCTTCGCGACGACCTGGCCCGACTCCTCATCGGGGAGCGCGCCGCCGCCGCCGACTTCCTCGTCGCCCTGGCCGACTTCGACCGGCGGCGCGGCTGGGCGGCGCTCGGCCACGCCAGCCTCTTCGCCTTCCTCCACCGCGAGCTCGGGCTCTCCAACGGCGCCTCGTTCGTCCGCTTCACCGCGGCGCGGCTGCTCCAGCGCTTCCCGGACCTGGTCGACCCCCTGCGCGACGGCCGGCTCTGCCTCTCCAGTGTCGGCGAGCTCTCGCGGGTGCTGACGCCGGAGAACCGCTCCGAGGTCCTGCCGAAGTTCTACGGCTGCTCGGCCCGCGAGGCCCGGGAGGTGGCGGCGGCGCTCTGCCCGCGCGAGGCGCCTCCGCGGCGCGAGGTGGTGACCCAGCTGGCACGACAGGCGCCGGGCAGCACGGTCCAAGCGGCTGACCGCTTCTCGAGTGAGCCCGGCGAGGCGGGTGAGCCTGGCGAGGCGGTCAAGGACTTGGCGCAGGCGGCTGAGGCGGTCAAAGACGCGGCAGAGGCGGCGCCCCAGGCACTTCGTGCGCCTGAGGTGCCCGCGCCGCAGCCCATCCCGGCGGCACTTCGTGCGCACGAACTCGTCTTGACCCACCCCGCTCGGGCAGTTCTTCGGGACGAGGTGGAGCCCCTCACGGCCGACCTGCGCCGCCTGCACGTCACGGTGTCGCGCCGGTTCCTCGAGAAGGTCGCAGCCGCCCG
>JANNKC010000393.1:0-5064 GCA_031396105.1 Anaeromyxobacter sp. | reverse complement strand
AGGCGCATCGGGCGGCGGGGGGGACCAGCCCCCCGCGGGAGCCCCCCCCGGCAAAAAAAGGCAGGGCGGCGGGGCCCCGGGGGTTGCCAAGAGGCGCCCGGGGGGGGAAAGACACCCCCAGCCAACCCCCACCCCCAATGTATTTAACGGGCGGGGTCACCCCGGGTCCCGGCCCCCCGGCCCGCCCGATGCGCCTGCCGCTGGAGGGCGGAGGTTACGGGGTGCAGCCCGTCATGGCGCTGCCGGTCAGGGTCACGCCGGCCTTGGCGAGGTCACGCCCGACCTGGCTGCCACCGGTGAAGGTGATGGCCGCGCCGGAGAGGATGTTCCCCTGGAAGTCGGAGGTCGTCATGGTCGCGGCATCGGCGACATGCCAGGTGACGTCGCAGGCCGAGGCTCCGCCCGACATGACCACGAAGAAGCCGGTGCCGGTCAGCGCCCCGGCACCGCTGGTGCCAACCCGGAAGAGCCAGCTGGAGCCCGCCGGTCCGTCCAGCGTCAGCACGCCGGCCAGGACCGCGGCCGCGTCGAAGCAGTAGTTCCCAGGAGGAAGGGTGACGCCCGCGAGGGTGCCCGTCAGGAAGCTGCACTGGTCGACCGGGGAGGCGGCCACGGCGGCGTGGGTGGCGAGGAAGTCGTTGGAGGCCGCGATCGCGGTCTGGTCGCCGGCGTGGATCGACCCGTTGATCGGGCTGGTGTTCTGGGTCACCGCGCCGTTGAGGGCGTAGGTGCCCACGTCACCGGTGACGGTGGAGCCGGTCAGCGTCACCCCGGCTCCGGAGAGGATGCCGAAGCTGTTCGCCGAACCGAGCGAGGTGCTGGTGCCAACCACCGGCGTCGGGGGGTCGACCACGACCGGGGGGACGACCACGACCGCGGGGTCGACCACGACCGGGGGGACGACCAGGACCGGGGGGCTGGTGGCGGTGACCGAGGTGCCGGTCAGCGTCACGCCGGCCTTGGCCAGGTCCCGGCCGATCAGGCTGCCACCGGTGAAGGAGATGGCCGCGCCGGCCAGGATGGTGCCCTGGAAGTCGGAGGTGGTCATCGTCGCAGCGTCGGCGACCCACCAGTAGACGTTGGAGGGGTTACCGCCGCCCGCCATGACCATCGAGAAGTTCGTGCCGGTCAGGGCGCCAGCGCCGCTGGTGCCGACCCGGAAGATCCAGACGCCGTCAGCAGGCCCAACCAGCGTCAGCAGGCCGGAGAGGGTCGCCGCCGCGTCGAAGCAGTAGGTGCCAGGCGGAAGCGAGACGCCGTCGAGCGTGCCCGACAGGGCGGCGTCGCACTGCGCGGCCGGGAGGGCCGCCATCGTCGCGTAGGCCGTGAGGAAGTCGGTGGAGGCGGCCACCGCGGTCGCCTCGCCCGGCAGGACCGCGCCCGTGATGACGCAGCTGGTCTGGACCACCGGGCCGCCGGGGACGTAGCTCCCAGCGTCACCGGTGATGGTGGTGCCGGTGCAGGTCACGGCCGCGCCGGAGAGGACCGCGAAGTTGCCGGCCGAGCCCAGCGACGGGCCGACCTGCGCGAAGGCCGACTGGAAGGGCGCCGCGGCCAGCAGGGTGGCGAGCACGGCCGCGGCGGCCAGCCTCGACGTGCGGACGTGGTGCGGTGCGGATCGAAGCTGCGAAGGGTTCGACATCTGTGGGTACTCCTGGATGAAGCGTGAATTCAGCAAAGGGTTCCAATCCGGCGGAGAGCCAGGGTGCACCGTCCGGCTCGGCATCCGCCCTCAAGAGCATCAGGCGGGCCACCCGCGGCCGCCGAGCGAATCCGGGCCCTTGGGTCGCATGGGTCCGTCCCGGCTCCATCACCTTGGTGCAGCCGCTCATCCAATACGGTGAGCCGGGCAACCCGGCGCGCGGCACCCACGGTGGGGCGCGCTGAACGAGCTGCACCGAGAACTAGTGCGGGTGGGCGCAGACCGCGTTGACGTGCGAGTAGTCGGCCGACTCGATCTGGATGGTGGCGTGGTCGATGCGGAACCGATCGCGCAGCGTCAGCTTCACGGCGGTGAGGATCTCGTCGTTGCGCCCCACCGCGGCCGCCTCCACCACCACGTGGGCCGAGAGGGCGTGCAGGCCGCTGGAGATGGTCCAGATGTGGAGGTCGTGCACGGCCATCACGCCGGCCGCCGCCCCGGCCATGCCGCGTTCCACCTCGGCCACGTCGATGTGGCGGGGCACGCTCTCCATCAGGATGGCGGTGATCTCCAGGATGATCCGCACCGCGCCCATCAGGATGAGGGCCGCGATGGCCAGCGACAGGACCGGGTCGAGCCAGGTCCAGGCCGGCCGCCACCACATGACGGCGGCGCCCACCAGGACGGCCACCGACGAGACGGTGTCGGCCAGCACGTGCAGGAAGGCCGAGCGGGCGTTGAGCCCGTGCTCGTGGCGCAGCACGCCCAGGATGGCCAGGTTGGCGGCCAGGCCGACGCCGGCCACTCCCGCCATGAGGCCGAGGTCGATGGGCTGGCCCGGGTGGCGCAGCCGGCCCACCGCCTCCCAGGCGATCCAGCCGGTCAGGGCGATGAGGGCCCCCACGTTGACCTGCGCCGCCAGCACCTCGGCCCGGCGCCAACCGTAGGTGCGCCGGTCGTCGGGCGGGCGGGCGGCCAGCCAGGCCGCCACCAGCGCCAGGGAGAGCGCGCCGGAGTCGGTGAGCATGTGGCCGGCGTCGGAGATCAGGGCCAGCGAGCCGGAGAGCCAGCCGCCCACGGCCTCGACCACCATGATGGCGGCCGTCAGCCCCAGCGAGACCGCCAGACGGCGCACGCTGGCTCCGCCGCGGTGCTGGCCGTGCCCGCCCTCGTGCCGGCGACCGGCGTCGGAGGGGTGGTCGTCGTCATGGGCGCCGTCGTGGCGCGGGTGGTCGTGCTGGTGATCCTGCGACATCCCTCTTGAACCTCCGGGGCGGGGAGTCTACGACATCGGTGTGCACCGCCGCACGCCGGCCCGGCCGGCCTTCGGGGGCGCCTCGACCCATGCTGCGCAGCGAGCACTACGCCACCGCCAGGGACGGCACCCGGCTCCACTGGACCAGCACCGGCACGGGGCCGGGGCCGGCGGTGGTGCTCTGCGACGGGCTGGGCTGCGCCGGCTACATCTGGCGCTTCCTGAGCCCCGAGCTGGCCCGCGCCCGCCGGGTCATCCACTGGAACTACCGGGGGCACGGCAAGAGCGAGCGCCCGGCCGACCCCGAGCGTGTCTCCATCGTGGAGTGCGTCGACGACCTGCTGGCCGTGCTCGACGCCGCCGGCGAGCGCGCCGCCGTGCTGGTGGGCCACTCCATGGGCGTGCAGGTGGCGCTGGAGGCCCACCGCCGCGCGCCGGACCGGGTGGAGGGGCTGGTGCTGGTGTGCGGCGCGCCGGGGAAGCCGCTCGACACCTTCCACGACGCCCCGCTGCTGGCCCTGGCCTTCCCCTACGCGCGGGAGGCGGTGAAGCGCTTCCCGGCGGTGGCCCAGCTCCTCTTCCGCTCGGTCATCCCCACCGCCTTCGCCCTCGACCTCGCCATGGCCTTCGAGGTCAACGCGAAGCAGGTGGCGCGCGAGGACCTGGCTCGCTACCTGGCGGACCTCGCCGACGTGGACTCGGCCCTCTTCGTCAGGCTGGCCGGCTCGGCCGGGCAGCACGACGCCTCCGACCACCTGCCGCGCGTGGCCGTGCCCACCCTGATCATCGCGGGTGAGAAGGACTCCTTCACCCCCATGTGGCTCTCCGTGAAGATGCACGCCGCCATCCCGGGCAGCGAGCTCCTGGTGCTGCCGGGCGGCACCCATGTCGGGCCGCTGGAGCACCCGGAGCTGTGCGCGCTCCGGGTGGAGAAGTACTTCCGGGACCACTTCGCCGACCCCGCCGCGGAGCCGCCCCGGCAGCGGGCCGCCCTGCGCCGGCGCCGCAGCGCCGGTGAGTCGACGTGAGGCGACCTGGCAGCGTGCTGCACCTGGCGCTGGCCGCCCTGGTGGCGGCGCCGCTCGGGGCCGGCGCCCAGTACGACCCGGCCCATCGCTGGCGCACCCTCCAGACGCCGCACTTCCAGGTCCACTTCCACCAGGGCGAGGAGGCGCTGGCGCAGCGCGCGGCCGGCGCCTTCGAGCGCGCCCACGCCCGGCTCACGCCGCTGCTCGGCTACGCCCCGCCGGTGCGCACGCAGGTGGTGCTGTCCGACGACTCCGACGACGCCAACGGCTCGGCCACGCCGCTGCCGCGAAACCTCATCCGGCTCTACGCCGTCCCGCCGGAGTCGGTCTCCGGGATGTCGTCCACGATGAGGACGCGGATCGTGTCGGCCATCAGATGATCTGGCTCTCGCTTCTGATTGGGGTCATTGGGTGATCTGGTGGTGACGCCAACGGGCGCGGGACCGGATGGTCCATCGCGCCCGTCGCGCCGGTGATCATGGGTCGGCCGGCAGGGTGCCGGAGTGACCTACGGAGTCGGGGCCGCGGACTGCGCGGGCAGGACGGTCTCGATGAGTTCCGGCGGCAGGACACCGTAGATATCAACGAGGGTCTTCAGGATGATGCCGGTCGTCGCATCCGGGACCGGCACGATCGGCTCACCGGTGATCGGATCCAGGAAGTCGTCCGCGGAACGGAGGACCAGGGAGATGGATCCGTCCAGCTGGGCGAACTTGATGACTTCCGCCTGCTGCGCGTCAGCGGACACGATCACGATCTGCTGTTGGCCGGTCAGGGCTGTGGGGGCTTCGCCAGGGGCCGGGGGCGGCGCATTCGGATCGGCGGCCGGGGGCGGCGGCAGCAGCGTGCCGAGCACCTGCATGCCCTGGACCAGTGCCTTGACGCTGGTGCTGTTGAGGCCGGCCACGACGGTGAAGGTGTCGTCCAGGGGATTGACCGTGATGACCGGGAACTTGTCTCCGGTGAAGCCCACGATCATGTCCACGTAGTCGCCGGTCTTGATGACCGTTCCGACGCCGGTCACCTGGTCCACCTGGACGGCCATCGCGCGACGACCGGGCGGGGTCACGATGTCCAGGATCTGGCCGGTTGCGCCACCGCTCAGCGTCCGCGCCGTGATGGCCGCACCGGCCGTGACG
>JANNKC010000356.1:0-5277 GCA_031396105.1 Anaeromyxobacter sp. | reverse complement strand
TCGCCGCCGGAGCCGCCGGCGTGGCCGCCATCCGGGCCTGGCTCACCGGGCCTGATCCCGCGGCGGCGGTGGCGGCGCTGCTCCAGGCCGCGCTACGGTGCCGGGCCCCATGACCTCCACGCGCGCTCCCGCTCCCCGCGGCCTGCTCCGCTCCGTCCCCATCTTCGCCGGGCTCGACGCGGCCAGCGCCGACGCGCTGGAGCGGCGCTGCGAGGCGCGCAGCTTCGCGGAGGGGGCGGTGGTGGTCTCGGAGGACGAGCCCGGCGAGGCCCTCTTCGTGCTGGCCCGCGGCAAGGTGAAGGTGGTGCTCTACGGCGAGTCCGGCCGGGAGGTCATCCTCTCCATCTTCTCCCGCAGCGGCGACGTCTTCGGCGAGATGGCGCTGCTCGACGACGCGCCCCGCTCCGCCACCGTCATGGCCATGGAGCCCTCCACGCTGCTGGTCCTCTCCCGCGCCGACTTCTGCGCCCACGTGGACCGCCACCCCTCCATCGCGCTCCACGTCATGGCCGAGCTGTCGCGCCGCCTGCGCCGCGCCGACGCCATCATCGGCGACCTGGCGCTCCTCGACGTCTTCGGCCGGCTGGCCGCCAAGCTGCGCGCGCTCGCCGAGAGCGACGGCGAGGAGACCGAGGCGGGCATCCTCATCCGGCAGCGTCCCACCCAGGCGGAGATCGCCGCCATGATCGGCACCAGCCGCGAGACCGTCTCGCGCGCCCTCTCCGAGCTCTCGCGGCGCGGCGACATCGTGATGGCGGGGAAGAAGCTGCTCATCCGGCGCGGCGCGCTGCTCGGCCGCGAGTGAGCGCGGCCAGGCCGCCGCCCCGGGCGACCAGCGCGGCCGGCGGGCCGGAGGCCGCTACCAGGGGACCGGCCGGTAGTCCTTGAAGAAGAGGCCGGCGCGGTGCCGGCCGGTGCGGAAGCCGTCGAAGATGGGGTCGACGATGCGGGCCGCGCCGTCCACCACGTCGAGCGGCGGCGAGAAGCCGTGCTCCTCCACCTTGCGCGCCGCCAGGTGGGCCGGGTCCTCGTCGGTGACCCAGCCGGTGTCCACCGCGTTCAGGTGGATGCCGTCGCCCGCGTAGTCCGGGGCGCTGGTCCGCACCAGCATGTTGAGCGCCGCCTTGGCCATGTTGGTGTGCGGGTGCTTGTCGGTCTTGTGCTTCCGGTAGAACTGCCCCTCCATGGCGGAGACCAGCACCACGTGGCGGGCCGCGTCGCCGGAGGTGGCGGTGCCAGGCGGTGGCGTGGCGGCGCGGAGCATGAGCGGCTTCAGGCGAGCGGTCATGACGAAGGGCGCGGTGGCGTTGACCAGCAGCACCTCCAGCAGCTCCAGCGTGGGCACCTCGTGGAGCGGCAGGCGCCAGGAGTTGTGGGCGCGCAGGTCCAGTTGCTGCAGGTCCTGGTCGAGCACGCCGCGCGGGAACAGCTCCACCGAGCCATGGTCGCCGAGCAGGAGGTCGGCCTCGCTGGCCGCCTGGGTGAGCAGGGCCGGCCGGGTCACGCCGTGGGCCGCGCGGGCGCCGCCGTGCGCCTGGCGCAGTGCCTCCCAGGCCGCCAGGAGCGGGCGCTGCCGGGGCGGCACCGCCTCGGCCGGCCCGTGCTCCACGTCCACCAGGTGGGTGTAGAAGCCGGGCGGGCGACGCACCGTCTGGCAGGCGTTGTGGAGCTGGAAGTCGAGCCGGGGCAGGGTGGCGTCGAGCTCGCGGCAGAGGAGCTCCACCGAAGGGGTGTGCCGGAGGTCGATGCCGTAGATGGAGAGCCGGTCCCGCCAGGCCGCGAAGTCGGGCTCGCTGGAGTAGCGAGCGGCGGCGTCGCGCGGGAAGCGGGTGCAGGCCACCACCCGGCAGCCGGCGCGGAGCAGCAGGATGGCCGCCTGGTACCCGATCTTCACCCGCGCCCCGGTGACCAGCGCCACCCGGCCGCGCAGGTCGACGGTGGCCGTCCGGCGCGCCTGGTTGTCGTCGCCGCAGGCGTGGCAGAGCTGGTCGTAGAAGCGGTGCAGCCGGAGGAAGGGCGCCTTGCAGACGTAGCAGGTGCGCGGCTCGGAGAGCTCAGGGCCCGCCGCCGGGCCCGGGGCCGGGAGCGGGGCCGGGAGCGGCGGCGCCGGCGGCCACCACCCGGTGCAATCGGCCCCCGCGGGCGGGAGCGGCGGCAGCGGGGTCGCGAACACCGGCGCCTTCCGGCCCTGCTGGATCCCGGTGGCGCGGCGCAGCGCCTGGTCGCCCGCCCGGCGCTCCTCGTTGCCCCGCCGCACCAGGGCCTTGCGCAGCCGCCGGCGCTGCAGGGGATCGGGGTTGGACACGGCCTCGGCGAGCCGCCGCAGCGCCAGCCGCTCCGGCGCGTCCGCGGCGGCCAGCACCGATCGGTCGGCCACCACCCGCTCGAGGAGGCTCAGGACGGTGGCGAGCTCCCCGGGCGTCAGCGCCTCGGGCCGGTCGTTGGGTGGCGTGGCCATGGCGGCGCTTCATACCGCCTCGCGAAACGCGCACCAAGGGGGCCGCCGCCCGGGGCGGCGCCGGCGCCGGCGACGGCTCAGCTCCTGGCGAACTCCTGCAGCGCTTCCTCCGCCTCCGGGCTGGCCTCCAGCACCTTGGGCGGCAGCCGCCGCAGCGCCATCTCGGCGAAGGTGGCGATGCCGTCCAGCCCCTCGCCGAAGTAGATGGTCTGGCCGCCCGGGCCGGTCAGGAAGAACCAGTTGTTCACCGGGTTGAAGGTGATCTTCGCGACGTCGCGCCAGGCGAGCGTGCGGCGCCGGAGCGCCCCGACCTTCTCGATGGTGGTGTCGTCGAGCCGGATGCCGCCGCGCGCCTCGAGCGCCAGGAGGTATCCGCCCCAGCCGATCCCCGCCAGCGCCATGACCACGCCCATGAAGCGGTAGCTCGTCTCGGTGCCCCGCTGCCAGTCCGCCATGAAGGCGAAGACCGAGATGGTCGCGAACGGGATGATGGCGATGGTGGAGAGGATGGCCCAGTGGCCGCGCGGCATGCGCAGCACGGCCGCGCCGCCGGTGCGCTCGACGCGCAGGCGGCGGCGGGACTGGCTCCAGGTGAGGAGGATCGGGATGGAGATCATGATGACCACCATGGCGATGAGGCCGGCGACGATTCGGGTCATGGAGCGTGAATGTCGCCGCTCCGGCGCGCCGGCGCAAGCGGTGTTCGACGTCGGCGGCGCGAGCGCAGCAGGACCTGGCGCGGCCGGCCGCCCCGCCCTGGGTGCGCCCGGCCGGCCGGGCTGCTATAGAAGCGCCGCCATGGGCCTCCCCGTCTTCGAGATCTCCAAGGACTTCGTCTTCAGCGCCGCGCACCAGATCCGCCTCCACGGCGGAAAGTGCGAGCGGCTGCACGGCCACAACTGGCGGGTCCGCGTCCACGTGCGTGCCTCCGCGCTCGACAAGATCGGCATGGTGGTGGACTTCGCCGACCTGCAGAAGGCGGTGGCGGAGATCGGCGCCCGCTTCGATCACCGGAACGTCAACGAGATCCCCCCCTTCGACACCCAGAACACCACCGCCGAGCTGATCGCCCGCTTCTTCTATCTGGAGGCTGCCGAGCGGATCGCCGCCGCCGAGCGAGGCCGGGTCACGGTCTCGAGGGTCGAGGTCTGGGAGAACGAGGGCTCGCTGGCGGTCTACCGCGAGGAGTAGGCCTGATCACCGCGCGCCGCCCCGTCGACGGCTCCGCCATGGGGCTCATGGTGCTGCTCTGCGCGCTCTGGGGGCTGCAGCAGGTGGCCATCAAGGTGGCGGCGCCGGACGTCGCCCCCATCATGCAGGTGGCGCTCCGCTCCGGCCTCTCGGCGGCCCTGGTGGCCGCCTGGGCCCGCGCGCGCCGCCAGCCGCTCGACCTGCTCGGCGCCGCGCTGCGGCCGGGCCTGCTGGCGGGCGCGCTCTTCGCCAGCGAGTTCCTCTTCGTGGCCGAGGGGCTGCGCCACACCACCGCCTCGCACATGGCGCTCTTCCTCTACACCTCGCCGGTCTTCACGGCCCTGGGGCTCCATTTCGCGGTGCGGGCCGAGCGGCTGGAGCGGCTGCAGTGGCTGGGCATCGGCGTGGCCTTCGCCGGCATCGCGCTCGCCTTCGGCGGCGGGCTCCTCGGGGGCGGCCTCGGCGGAGGCGCGCTGCTCGGCGACCTCTTCGGCGTGCTGGCGGGCGCCGCCTGGGGCGCCACCACGGTGGTGGTGCGCCGCTCCGCCCTCTCCGAGGCGCCGCCGGCGCAGACGCTGCTCTACCAGCTGCTCGGCGGCTTCGTGCTGCTCCTCCTGGCGGCCGCCCTGACCGGTCAGCTCGGCCGCGTGACGCTCACGCCCATCGCCTGGGGCAGCCTGCTCTTCCAGGGCGTGGTGGTCTCCTTCGCGAGCTACCTGGCCTGGTTCTGGCTGCTGCGCCGCTACCTGGCCACGCGCCTCTCGGTCTTCTCCTTCATGACGCCCCTCTTCGGCGTCTCCTTCGGCGTGCTCCTGCTCGGCGAGCCGCTCACGCCGGCCTTCGGCGGCGGGGCGCTGCTGGTGCTGCTGGGCATCGCGCTGGTGAGCGGCGCAGGGCGGCGGAGGGTCGGCGGGTAGCGCTCGGCGGAGCAGGCGCTTACGCCCCGGCCCGCCAGGTCGCCGGAGCGTTCACGCTCGTTCGGAAACGTTTGCTGCGCCTTCGCGAGTTCGCCCCGGGCTCCGCCCGCGAGGCGGCGGCGCGGCTCCCTCCGCGTACGGCGGCTGACGGCAAACGACCGCAGGGGCGCCACGGGGCGGCGACCCGTCCGCAGCGCACCAGCGCAGCCCAGGGTCCGGGCGATGGGTGGCAGGTCGCACGGGGGCCCCGTGTCGGAGCGGCGCGGACCGTGCACCAC
The DNA here is from genome assembly GCA_031396105.1 of Anaeromyxobacter sp. Lineage (GTDB taxonomy): Bacteria > Myxococcota > Myxococcia > Myxococcales > Anaeromyxobacteraceae > JADKCZ01. The sequence goes on along the minus strand of JANNKC010000356.1, from coordinate 433 downwards.
GAGTCCGCAGCGCCACGCGGTGGCCATGACGCCTCCCGCACGCGACCCCACCTGTCCCGAAGGGCCTGGTCGGCAGATGGGGGCAACCCAGGCCTGGAGCAACCAAATGGCCATACGCAGCTCACGAATCGCCGTCCTCGCGTCGTTCATCGCAGTCCCACTCCTCGCCTGTGCCCCCTCGGCCTCCACGTCCCGAGCCTCCTCCGACCAGTCGTCCTCCAGCCTCCTCGCCGCGACGGCGCCGGCACTGGGTTCGGCGGGGAGCTTCGCCATCCTGGCCACCACGGCGGTCTCCTGCACCGACTCCACCGTCCTCGGCAACGTGGGCGTGTCTCCCGGCACGGCCATCACGCAGACCAGCTGTCCGGTGACCGGAACCATCAACGCCGGTGACGCGGCGGCCGCCCAGGCCCAGGCCGACTTCCTGGTCGCC
>JANNKC010000355.1:0-6102 GCA_031396105.1 Anaeromyxobacter sp. | reverse complement strand
CTCACGCCAGCTGGGTGCGGAACCGCGTGGCGGCCAGGCCCAGGATGCCCACCCCCAGCACCGCCAGGCAGGCGAGCTGGAACCAGACGTCGCCGAAGCCGGCCCCGCGCAGCAGCACGGCGCGGATGACCTCGGCGAAGTGGCGCACCGGGTTGAGGATGGTGACGTGCTGGAGCCAGGTGGGCATGGCGGCGATGGGGGTCATCACGCCGGAGAGCAGGATGGCCGGCATCATGAACAGGAAGCCGCCCAGGAAGGCCTGCTGCTGCGTCTGCGACACGGTGGAGATGAGGAGGCCGATGCCCAGCGTGGAGACCAGGTAGACCAGCATGACCGCGGCCACCACCAGCAGGCTGCCGCGGATGGGGACGCCGAAGGCCCAGGTGCCCACCCCCACCAGCAGGAGCACGTCGAAGCAGCCGACGATCAGGTAGGGGAGCAGCTTGCCGAGCAGCAGCCAGATGGGCCGGATGGGCGTGACCATGACCTGCTCCAGGGTCCCCATCTCCCGCTCGCGGGCCAGCCCCATGGCGGTCACCAGCGTGGTGACGATGACCAGCAGCGTCCCGGCGATGCCCGGCACGATGTAGGGGGCCGTCTTGAGCCGCGGGTTGAAGAGGACGCGCGGCGCCAGCGCCACCTGCGCCGGGGCCGGCCGGCCCAGCGCCTCCAGCCGCTCCCGCGCCAGCCGCTCGCCCAGCTCGCCGAAGTAGCGGGACACCGCCGCCCCGGCCACCGCGGCCCGGTTGGGATCGGTCCCGTCGAGCACCACCTGGACCTCGGCCGGCCGCCCGGCGGCCAGATCCGCGGCCAGCCCGCGCGGCAGCACGATGACCGCGGCGGCGCGCCCCTCGTCGAGCGCGCGCTCCGCCTCCGCCATGGAGGTGAGGTCGCCGGCGCGCCGCAGCGTCCCGTCGGCCAGCAGGCGGCGGGCGTGCTCGCGGCTGGCGTCGCTGCGGTCGTGGTCCACCACCACGGCGGGCACCCGGTCCACGTCGAAGTCCACGGCGGAGCCGAAGATCACGGTCTGGATGAGCGGCGCCACGATGAGCAGGAACATGACGCGCCGGTCGCGCACCGTCTGGCGCACCTCCTTGCGGAAGACGGCGCCGAGCTGCCGGCGGGCGGTGGCCAGGCTCACGGGAGCTCCCGGGAGGCGGCGCGGCAGGGCCGGTTCACGCCACCCTCCGCTGGAAGCGCGCGGTGGCCAGCGTCACGATGACGGCGGCGAAGGCGGCCAGCGCCACGAGATCGGGCCAGAGCACGTCGAGGCCGTTCCCCTTGAGCAGGATGCCGCGCAGCGAGTGGACCAGGTAGCGCGCCGGGATGAGGCGGGACAGCAGCTGCAGCGGCAGCGGCATGTTCTCGATGGGGAAGATCATGCCGGAGAGGATGATGGAGGGGAGCATGGCCGAGAGGGTGCCGGCCTGCGTGGCCACCAGCTGGTTCTTGGCCAGCACCGAGATGAGCAGCCCCTGCCCCAGCATGCCCACCAGGAAGAGCAGCCCGACCAGGAAGAGGAGCGGCAGGGAGCCTTGCATGGGCAGGTCGAAGGCCACGGCCCCGAAGGCCACCACCAGCTGCAGCTCCAGCATCCCCAGCACCAGGTAGGGGAGCAGCTTGCCGAGCACGATCTCCAGCCGGCCCACCGGCGAGGCGAAGAGCTGCTCCATCGAGCCGCGCTCCCACTCGCCGGCGATGGCCAGCGCGGTGAGCATCACCGCGGTGATGGCCAGCAGGAAGGCGGAGATGCCAGGCACCATGTAGAGGGCCGAGCGGCCGGCCGGGTTGAAGCGGGTCCAGAGCCGGGCCTGGATGGGCGGGTCGAGGCGGCGCAGCTCGGCGCCGGCCAGCCGCCGGCTCTCGGCCCGCACCACGCCGTCGGCCTTGGCCAGGAGCTGGTTGGCGATCATGGCGTCGGCGCCGTCCACCAGGAGCTGCACGGTGGTGCGCCGCCCCTGCAGCAGGTCCTCGGCGTAGCCCCGCGGGATGACCAGCGCGGCCACCGCGTCGCCGGCGCGGAAGAGCCGCTCCGCCTCCCCGGGCGGGCGGTGCGTCACCACCTCGAACTCGCCGGACCCGACGAAGGCCCGCACCAGCGCGCGCGAGGCGTCGCTGGCGTCCTGGTCGGCCACCGCCAGCCGCAGGTGGTCCACGTCGGTGGAGACGCCATAGCCGAAGAGGACCAGCATGACGAGCGGCATGGCGAGGGCCAGCGCCAGCGTGCGCGGGTCGCGTCGCACGTGGATGGTCTCCTTGGCCGCCATGGCCCCGATGCGGATGAGCGAGCGGCGCAGCCGCTCCCAGCCCGGCGACGTCACGGCGCCACCCCCTGCCCGCCCCGGTCCACCACCGCCAGGAAGACGTCCTCCAGGGACGGCTGCGCCTCCTCCACCTCCGGCGCCACCGCGCCGGCCGCGGCCAGCGCCGCCGCCACCGCGCCCGCGTCGAGCCGCGCGCCGTCGACGCGCACGTGGAGGGCCGCGCCGAAGGGGGCCACCGCGCGCACGCCCGGGGCGCGCCGCAGCGCCTCGGCCGCGCCCGCCAGCCCGCGCCCGCGCGCCACCAGCACGCGGTCCGGCACCCAGGTGCGCTTGAGGCCCGCCGGCGTGTCGAGCGCCACCAGCCGCCCGTCCACCATGAGGCCGATGCGGCGGCAGTACTCCGCCTCGTCGAGGTAGTGGGTGGTGACGAAGACGGTGGTCCCCTCGGCGGCCAGCTCGCGGATGAGCCGCCAGAAGACCCGCCGTGCCACCGGGTCCACGCCGGCGGTGGGCTCGTCCAGGAAGACCAGCCGCGGCCGGTGCACCAGCGAGGACGCCAGGGCCAGCCGCTGCCTGAGGCCGCCCGGCAGGTCGCCGGTGGTGACGCCGCCCTGGCCCACCAGGTCCACCCGCTCCAGCAGCTCCTCGGCGCGGGCGCGCAGCGCCTTCCCCGTGAGCCCGTAGGCGGCGCCGAAGAAGAGCAGGTTCTCCATGACCGGCAGGTCCAGGTAGAGCGAGAACTTCTGGCTCATGTAGCCGATGGAGGCCTTCACCGCGTCCGGAGCGGTGGCGATGTCGTGCCCGGCCACGGTGGCCGAGCCGCCGGTGGGCGCCAGCAGCCCGATGAGCATGCGGATGGTGGTCGACTTGCCCGCGCCGTTGGCGCCCAGGTAGCCGAAGATCTCGCCCTGCTCCACCTCGAAGGAGACCCGGTCCACCGCCGTGAAGGCGCCGAAGCGCCTGGACAGGTCCCGCGCCACGATGGCGGCGCTCACGCGGCGGCCCCCTCGATCTCGTGGACGAAGAGCTCCTCGAAGGTGGGGCGCGGGTGGCCCGCCGCCTCGAAGGCCATGAGCAGCTTCTCCGGCGCCCCCTCCAGCAGCAGCCGGCCGTGGTGGACCAGCCCGACCCGGTGGCAGCGCTCCGCCTCGTCCATGTAGGGGGTGGAGATGACCACCGCCATGCCGCCCTCCACGAACTCGTGGAGCAGCGCCCAGAGCTCGCGGCGCGACACCGGGTCGACGCCGTTGGTCGGCTCGTCGAGCAGCAGCACCTCGGGCTGGTGCAAGAGCGCGCAGGCCAGCGCCAGCTTCTTGTACATGCCGCCGGAGAGCTGATCGGCGCGGCGATCGGTGAAGGGCGCCAGCCGGGTGATGCCGAGCAGCCGCTCCGAGCGCTCGCGGTAGACGGCGCGCGGGAGCGCCGAGAGCCGCGCGAAGAACCGCAGGTTCTCGGCCACGGTGAGGTCCCGGTAGAGGCTGTACTGCTGCGGCATGAGGCCGAGCCGCTCCCGCACCGCCGCGTCGCGCAGGGGGTCGAGGCCGAGCACCCGCGCCTGGCCGGCGTCGGGCGCCAGGAGCCCGGCCACGGCGCGGATGGCGGTGGTCTTGCCGGCGCCGTCGGGGCCGATGAGGCCGTAGAGCTCGCCGCGCCCCACCTGGAAGGTGAGGCCGTCGAGCGCCTGCACGGCGCCGAAGCGGCGGGTCAGCCCGCGGGCCTCGACGGCCGGGGCGCCGGGGTCGGCCTCGCCGAAGGCGGCGGCGGCACGGCCCACGGCTACCGGCCCGTCCCCGGCAGCACCACCTGCACCGGCATGCCGGCGCGCAGCTTGCCGTCGCGGTTCTTGACCGTCACCTCCACCGGGTAGACCAGCCGGTCGCGGTCGGTGCGGGTCACGATGTTGCGCGGCGTGAACTCGGCCTCCAGGGCGACGGTGCGCACCGTCCCCTCGAAGGTCTCGCCCGGCCAGGCGTCGGCCACCACCTCGGCGCGGGCGCCCGGCTTCACCGCGGCCACCTCGGCGTTGGGGAGGAAGAAGGTGGCCTTGGGCTCGGAGAGATCCACCAGCCGCACCAGCGTGGCGCCGGGCGAGACGAGCTCGCCGGCCTGATGCGGCAGCGCGGAGACCTCGGCGGCTCGCGGCGCGCGCACCTCGCACTCGCCGACCAGCAGCTCCAGCCGCCGCACCGCCGCCTCGCCCGCCTTGACCTGCGCCTCGGCCGCCTCGGCCTGGGCGCCCGCGGCGCGGATGCCGACCTCGGCGCCGCGCGCCTGCGCCTCGCTGGCGGCCGCCTGCGCCTTGGCCGCGTCCACCTGGCGAGCCAGGCCGGTGGCGCCGGCGCGGCTCTGGTCGATGCTGGAGGCGGAGACGTCGGCGGTGAGCGCCTCGAGCCGCTGCGCCTGGCGCTCCGCCGCGTCCCGCTGCGCCGCCAGCGCCTCGGCCTGGGCCTGGGCCGCCTCGCGCTGGGCCCCGGCTGCGGTGCGGGTGCGTCCGGCCGACTCTCGCTGGGCCCCGGCCGCGGAGGCCTGGGCGCGGACGGCGGCGAGCCGGGCCTGCGCCTCGGCGAGCTGGGCGGCCGGGTCGGCGCAGTCGAGCGTGACCAGCAGGTCCCCGGCCTTGACCGCGTCCCCCTCGCGGACCTTCACCGAGAGGATGCGGGCGCCCACGCGAGAGGAGAGGTCCACCACCACCCCCTCGATCTCGCCCGAGCCGCCCGACGGGGCCGCCAGGGCGCGGGCCTGCGTCCAGAGCCGGAGTGAGATGAGGGCGGCCAGGACCACGGTGAGGGCGACGAGGACGAGGACGACGCGGCGCATGCGGTGCTCTCCACCCGGGGCGGGAAGGTCCCGGCTGGTCTTCCGGATGGCAAGCAGCGTGCCGCCGCGATCGGCGCGGGGAAAGCGTGAACTGGGCCGATCCGGGGGCGCGCGCTGTCAGGAGATCCGACAGTCCGTACGGAGGGCCGAACGGCAGGGGGAGGGAGCCGGCATGGGAACTCCGCGCCGCCACGGGAGCCCGGGTCGCGAGGCTGGGCCGGCCGGTCCGGCACCGGGCTTGCTGAGGAACCACCCGTGACCCTCGCCCTGCTCCTCGCCGCCGCGCTGGCCGCCGATCCTGCCGCCCCGGCGGTCCCGGCCGTTCCACCGCTGGCCTCCCCGCCGGTGCCCGCCGCCGCCGCCGAGCTCTCCCTGGCCGCCGAGCTCTCCCCCGCCGCCGAGCTCTCCCCCGCCGCCGAGCTCTCCCTGGCCGACGCCCTCGCCGAGCTGGACCGGCAGAGCCCGACGCTCCGGCAGGCGCGCGCCCGCGCCGGCGAGGCCTCGGCGCTGACGCGCCAGGCGACGGCCGGTCTCCTGCCTGGCCTGAGCCTCAGCGCCACCTACCTGCGCAACTCCGACGAGAAGGTGGTGACGCTGCCGCCCTCGGTGTCGCCAGATCCGCTCGTCCTGCAGCCGCTGAACTCCTTCTCGGGCACGCTGGCGCTCCGCGTGCCCATCCTCGTCCCCACCGCCTGGTTCGAGGCCGGCGCCGCGCGCCATGCGGCCCGCGGCGCTGCGGCCCAGGCCCAGGCCGCGCGGCTCGGGCTGCGCGCCTCGCTGGCCGCCACCGCCCACCTGGGCGTGGCGTCGGAGGAGGCGCTGGCCGCCACCGAGCGCGCCGTCGCCAACGCTGCGCGGCTGGCCGTGAGCGCGGAGCGGCGGCTCGAGGCCGGCACCGCGGCGCCGCTCGACGCCCTGCGCGCCCGCACCGAGGAGGTGCGGCGGCAGGGAGACCTGGTGCGCGTGCGGGCCGACCTGGAGCGCGTTCGCCTCGCCATGGGGACGCTGCTGGGGAGGGAGG
>JANNKC010000317.1:0-6447 GCA_031396105.1 Anaeromyxobacter sp. | reverse complement strand
GGCCGCGCCGCCGTTGCCGGTGCAGACCGAGCAGCTGGAGAGGCCCGCCACCGCCGCGGAGCAGGTGCGCCCCTGCGTGTCGCAGGCCTGGCCGCCCGCGCCGGCGTCCTGGCAGCTCGGGTCCTCGCAGTCGATGAGGCCGTCGCAGTCGTCGTCCAGGCCGTTGCCGCACCTGGCGCCGGTCTCGAGCGTGGCGGTGCAGGCGCAGACCTTGCTGGTGGCGCCGCAGACGCCGGTGGTGAAGCCGCCCGAGGTGGAGGGGGCGCTGTTGCAGACCTTGCCGCCGCAGCTGGCGTCGTCGCAGTCGGCGAGCCCGTCGCAGTCGTTGTCGAAGCCGTCACCGCAGCTCGCCTCGCCGGCCACCTCGACGGCGCCGCCGTTGCCGTTGCAGGCGGCGACCAGGAAGGTGACGGCCACCATGGCGCTGGCCCCGCTGGCGTCCGCCACGTTCACCAGGACGGTCCCGGCGCAGGAGGGGACGACCCGCGAGTCGCAGGTGCGCAGCGTGGCCACCACCGGGCCGGTGGCGAAGGAGATGCTCGGCTGCCCGTTGTCGAAGGTGCCCTTGGGGGTCTGCACCACCACCGGGAAGGCCATGCCGCCCGACACCGTGATGGCGGTGGTGGAGGTGCCGTTGGCCGTCAACGTCGCGACCGACGCCGAGGCCGAGAGCTGACCCCCGCCCCCGCCGCCATCGCCGCCGCCACCACCACAGCCGCCGACGAGGACCGCCGCGGCGAGCGCGCAGAGCATCCGAGAGTTCATGTTGGAGACCCCTTCCGGGGGCAGTATCGAGGTTCGCCGAAATGGGTGTCAAGGAACGACCGTGCGAATCAGCCCGGTTGGCGATGTGTGGAATTGCAGGTACATGGGGGCGGTGACCGACGAACAGGCCATGCGGGAGGCGCTGCGGCTCGCCGCCGAGGCGGGCGCGGCCGGCGAGGTGCCGGTCGGCGCGGTGGCGCTCCACGAGGGTCGCGTGGTCGGCCGCGGCCGGAACGCCCGGGAGGCGGACCGCGACCCCACCGCCCACGCCGAGCTGCTGGCGCTGCAGGAGGCGGCGCGCACCCTGGGCCGCTGGCGGCTCTCGGGCGTGACCCTCTACGTGACGCTCGAGCCCTGCGCCATGTGCGCCGGCGCCATGGTGCTGGGCCGCATCGACCGGCTGGTCTATGGCGCCGGCGATCCCAAGGCGGGCGCGGTGGGCTCGCTCATGGACCTCTCGGCCGACGCGCGGCTCAACCACCGCTTCCCGGTGGAGCGCGGCCTGCTCGCCGAGGAGGGCGGCGAGCTCCTGCGCACCTTCTTCCGGGAGCGGCGCGGCCGGGCCCCGGGAGGCGGCGAACCGGCCTGAACCCGCGAGATAGCGGGGGTTCCTGCTTGGCAAGACCCGGGAGGATCATGTAAACCCGCGCGCGGAGAGCTGGCCGAGCTCGGTCGAAGGCGCCTGACTCGAAATCAGGTGTACGGGCAACCGTACCGTGGGTTCGAATCCCACGCTCTCCGCACAGGTTTCACCTTATGGAGAGGTGTTCGAGCGGTTTAAGAAGCACGACTGGAAATCGTGTGTACCGGGAACGGTACCGTGGGTTCAAATCCCACCCTCTCCGCCAGCCGGCCTGGCACAGGCCTATAGAGAAGTGGAGCCGGTCCAGAATCCTCGGGCGACGTGGGGCCTTCGAACCCCGCCAGGCCCGGAAGGGAGCAACGGTAGGAGGTTCCTCCGTGCGCCCGGGGATTGTGGGCCGGCTCGTCGTTTTCTGTTAAAGCCATCCGTCCCTCCGGATCGACCAGATGGCCTACCTCGTCCTCGCCCGCAAGTACCGGCCCCAGCGCTTCGGGGAGATGTCCGGCCAGGCCCACGTGGTGCGGACGCTCTCCAACGCGCTGCAGCGCGGCCAGCTGGCCCACGCCTTCCTCTTCACCGGACCGCGCGGCGTGGGCAAGACCACGGCGGCGCGCCTGGTGGCCAAGGCGGTCAACTGCGAGCAGGGGCCGACGCCGGAGCCGTGCGGGGTGTGCACCCCCTGCGTGGAGATCGCCGAGGGGCGCGCCGTCGACGTGGTGGAGATCGACGCCGCCTCCAACAACGGCGTGGACAACGTGCGCGACATCGTGGAGGCCGTGAAGTACCGGCCGGCCCGCGACCGCTTCAAGGTCTTCGTCATCGACGAGGTCCACATGCTGTCGCAGGGGGCCTTCAACGCCCTCCTGAAGACGCTGGAGGAGCCGCCGCCGCACGTGAAGTTCGTGCTGGCCACCACCGACGTCCACAAGGTGCCGGAGACCATCGTCTCCCGCTGCCAGCGCTTCGACTTCCGGCGGCTCACCCTGCAGCAGATCGCCGACCAGCTCGGCCACGTGGCGCGGGAAGAGAAGATGGACCTCTCCCCCGCCGCGCTCGGCCTGGTGGCGCGCGCCGCCGAGGGCGGCATGCGCGACGCCCTCTCGCTGCTCGACCGCGTGCGCGCCGCCTGCGGCGACGCCCCGGCCGACGCCGACGTGGCCGAGGCGCTCGGCACCATCGACGCGGCCGCCGTGGCGCGCATGGCGGGCGCGCTGCTCTCGCGGGACGGGGCGGCGCTGCTCGCCGAGATCGCGGCGCTCCACGAGCGCGGCCTGGAGATGAAGCGGGTGGCGGAGGAGCTGGCCCGCCACCTGCGCAACGTGGTGGTGGCGCGGCTGGCGCCCGGGGCGCCGCTCGACCTGCCCGACGCCGAGCTCGCCGAGGTGCAGGCGCAGGCGGCCGGGGCCGACCCCGCCCAGCTCACCCGGCTCTTCGACCTGGCGCAGCGGGCGGTGGTGGACGCCAAGCTGGCCGAGCAGCCGCGCCACGCGCTGGAGGTGGCGCTCCTGAAGGCGGTCTTCCTGGCGCCCGGCGCCGGCATCGCCGAGCTCATCCAGCGGGTGGAGGCCCTGGCCGGCGGCGCGCCGCCGACCCCGCCGCCCCCGGCGTCCAGCGGTGGCGGCTCCGGCGGGCGCCCGGCCCCGACCGCCTCTCCGGACGCCCCGAGCGCAGGACCGCAGGTCCGGAGTCGAGGGGCCGCGGCGAGCAGCGCCGGCAGCGCCGCCGCCCATCCCGAGCCCTTCGACTCCGCCTCGCCAGGGCGAGGCTACGCTCAGGACAGGCTGCGGGCCGTTGAAACTGGCCCGGAGTCGAGGGAGACCGCGACCGCGAGCCCCGCCGGCGCCTGGACCCCGCTCCCCGCCGACGCCGTGGCGCCGCCCGAGGTCGCCGCGCCGCCCGTCGCGCCGCCCGTCGAGCCGGGCGCCCCGGTGGGCGAGCGCTGGCGCGCCGTGGTCGAGGCGGTGGAGAAGGTCGCGCCCATGGCGGCCCCCGCCCTCCGCCAGGCCACGCTCCTCTGGCTCCGCGACGGCGAGGTGGCCATCCAGCTCCCGGCCGGGATGCTGGCCACCGGCCTGGAGCGGCGGCGCGCCGAGCTCGAGGCGGTCTTCGCCCGATGCCTGGGCCGGCCCACCCGGCTCGAGCTCAAGCTGGGCGCCGCCCCCGCCCCCGGCGTGGTCCCAGGCGTGGCGGCCCCGGTCTCCATCGCCGCCGAGGAGGCGGCCGAGAAGCTGGCCCGCTCCGCCCGGGTGCGGGAGACGGCGCGCAACCACCCCAACGTCAAGGAGGCGGCCCGCATCCTCGAGGGCGGCCTCAAGATCGAGGAGCTCTAGGAGCCCATGGACATCCAGTACCTCATGAAGCAGGCCAAGAAGCTCGAGAAGGCCATGGCCGACGCCCGCGAGACGCTGGGCGAGGTGGTGGTGGAGGGGGAGAGCGGCGGCGGCCTGGTGCGCGTCACCATGAACGGCAAGTGCGAGGTGGTGAAGCTCGCACTGGACCCCAGGATCATCGACCCCGCCGAGCAGGCCATGCTGGAGGACCTGCTCACCGCGGCCCTGAACGCCACCACCGAGAAGGCCCGCGCCGCCGCCGACGTGCACCTGCAGCGGGCCACCGGCGGCATCAAGATCCCCGGCATGACCGGCTGACCCGCCAGCGCCCAGGTGCCCGTCGCCGATCCCATCGCCCGGCTCGTCAAGGAGCTGGCCCGCCTCCCCGGCATCGGGGAGAGGACCGCGCAGCGGCTGGCCTTCCACGTGCTGGAGGCCGGCCCCGAGTACGCCCAGGCGCTGGCCGAGGCGGTGGTGGGCGTGGTGCGCGACGTGCGCTGCTGCTCGGTGTGCCAGACGCTCACCGAGCAGGATCCCTGCGGCATCTGCGCCGACGACCGGCGGGACCCGAGGATCATCTGCGTGGTGGAGGGGGTCCCCGACCTCCTCGCGGTGGAGCGCACCCGCGAGTTCCGCGGCCGCTACCACGTGCTCCACGGCGCGCTCTCGCCCCTCGACGGGGTGGGCCCCTCCGACCTCAAGATCCGCGAGCTCCTGCTGCGGCTGGAGCGCGAGCCCGCCGAGGAGGTGGTGGTGGCCACCAACCCCGACGTCGAGGGGGAGGCCACCGCCCTGTACCTGCAGAAGCTCCTCAAGCCGCTCGGCATCAGGCTGACCCGCATCGCCCAGGGCGTGCCCATGGGCGGCGACCTCGAGTTCGCGGACCAGGCCACGCTGGCGCGGGCGCTGACCGGCCGCAGGGAGCTGTGACCAGATGAACCGGCCTTCGGCGCTCGCGCTCGCCCTGCTGCTCGGCGCCCTGGCCTCCGCCTGCGCCGCCGGAGGCTACCGGCGGTTCGAGCCGCCCGCCGGCGCCAGCGCCTTCGGCCTGCGCTTCGGCGCGTCGCGCCCCCAGGTCGAGGTGGCGCTGGCCGCTTCCGGCGTGGCCTTTCGCCCCGACCCGGGCGACGAGGACGCGCTGGTGGCGGAGCGCTGCCCCGGCGCCCCGGTGGTCGGCCCGTGCCGCCTGCTGGTGGGACCGGCCGGACTCTACGCCCTCGAGCAGGTCGCGCCGCTGGCCGAGGAGGGCGCGCTGGTGGGCGCGGTGACGCGCGGGCTGGGGGCGCCGAGCCGGGCCGTCGCCGGCGACGTGGTGGCGGCCTGGGAGCCGCCCGGCTGGACGGTGGCGGTGGCGCGCCACCCGGTGCTCTCGCCCCCGCTGGCCGCGCTGCGCGCCGAGTTCGACGCCACCACCCCGCCCACCGTGGCCGGCGTGCCGCTGGGCCGGCGCCGCGCCGACGTCGAGCTGGCGCTGCGGCTCCAGGGGGCCACCCTCATCCAGCGGGACCAGGACGCCTCCTCCTACCTGGGCTGTCCGCAGGGCGACGCCGACGCCGTCTCCTGCACCGTCACCTTCCGGGGCGGCCGCGCCGCCGCCTTGACCGAGGTGCTGCCCGGCGACCCCGACGACCGGCACGCCATGGAGGCCTGGCGCGCGCGCAGCGACGTCGTGGCTCGCGAGATCGGCCGCCCGCCGGAGGTTCGCTGTCCGTCCGGGGGGCCGGAGCGCACCGAAGGCGACTGCACCGCGACCTGGTCCTCGGCGCGGCTGGTGGTGGTGGTGGGAGCCCACCGGAGCTCCGGCAGGCAGCACCGCGGGGCCATCAGCGTCTACATCGGCTTCAGCTACCCACCCCTGGGGACGAAGGACGAAGATTGAAAGCCGAGCGTTTCCCTGGTATTCGCCCATGACTCGGATCCACGCGGAGAGTCACGGGACATGAATTCCGGTCTGGTGCTGTACGAGGAGGAGTTCCGGCTCATCACCGGGATCTGCGACCGGCTGACGCGCGACGCGAACGCCAAGGTCGTCTTCCTCGTCGACAAGAACGGTCAGCTCATCGCGTCCAGCGGCCAGGCGCAGAACCTGGACACGACCTCGCTCGCCTCGCTCACGGCGGGCAACGTGGCGGCCATGGGCGGCCTGGCCAAGCTGATCGGGGAGAAGGAGTTCCCCAACCAGTTCCACGAGGGGGAGAAGGAATCCCTCCACATGAGCATCGTGGGCGGCCGGGTGGTCCTGGTCGTCATCTTCGACGCCAAGAGCTCGCTCGGCCTGGTGCGCCTGCGGGTCAAGAAGGCCGGCGAGGAGCTCGGCAAGGTGTTCGAGGTGCTGGCCAAGAAGCAGGCGGCGCCCGGGGCGGCCAGCCCCTTCGCCGAGATCACCGACGACGACATCGACAATCTCTTCAGCGAGTAGACATGAGCTTCATCAACTACAGCTCGCGCGAGATCAACTGCAAGATCGTCTATTACGGCCCCGGCCTGTGCGGGAAGACGACCAACCTGCAGTACGTCTACGCCAAGACCAATCCGGACGCGAAGGGGAAGATGATCTCCCTGGCGACCGAGACCGAGCGCACGCTCTTCTTCGACTTCCTGCCGCTCTCGCTCGGCGAGATCCGGGGCTTCAAGACCCGCTTCCACCTCTACACGGTGCCGGGCCAGGTCTTCTACGACGCCTCCCGCAAGCTGATCCTGAAGGGCGTGGACGGCGTGGTCTTCGTGGCCGACTCGCAGATCGAGCGCATGGAGGCCAACCTGGAGTCG
>JANNKC010000316.1:0-1778 GCA_031396105.1 Anaeromyxobacter sp. | reverse complement strand
CGCGTGACGGCCAACCTCCCCGTCGAGCTGCTGGAGCGGGCCCGGCGTGCCTCCGGCAAGGGGATCACCGGGACCTTGGTGGAGGGGCTCGAGCTGGTCCGCCGCTCGTCCGCGGCGGCCAAGGCGCGGGCCCTCCGGGGGCGGCTGCGCGTCGACGTGGATCTCGAGGTGTCCCGTGAACGCGCTCGTCATTGATACGTCGAGCTGGATCTCCTACTTCGCCGGGTCGGGCTCGCGCCTGGTCGAGCCGGCGCTGGAGGAGGCGCGGGTCCACCTGGCGCCGCTGGTGGCGGCGGAGCTGCTGAGCGGCCGCTTCACCACCCGCCGGCGCCGGGATCTCGAGGCGCTGCTCGACGACCTGCCCCTCGTCGCAGCGGATCGCGTCCACTGGTACCGGGTGGGGCGGCTCCGCGCGCTGCTGCGCGGGCGGGGCCTCTCCGTCTCGACGCCCGACGCTCACGTGGCCCAGTGCGCGCTCGACCTCGGCGCGGCGCTTCTCACCGAGGACGCCATCTTCGGCCACGTGGCGCGCCACACGGCGCTGCGGCTGGCTCGGGCGTGAAGAAAGGGGGCGCTGGCAGCGTGAGCCGCCGGCCGCAGAGGGCCCCTCAGAACTCCAGCACGATCTTCCCGAACGAGTCGTTGGCCTCCATCCGCTGGTGCGCCTCGCGGGCGCGGGCGGCGGGCAGCACGCAGTCCACCACCGGCTTCACCTGGCCCGAGGCCACCAGCGGCAGCACGTCGCGCCCGAAGGCCTGGGTGGCGGCGATCTTCTCCTCCAGGGGGCGCGGCCGGAGCACCGTGCCCACGATGGCGCCGCGCGCCCGCATGAGCAGGCCGAGATCCACCGTGGCCTTGCCGCCGCCCATGGTGCCGATGACCACGATCCGCCCGCCGGGCGCGAGGCAGCCCAGGTTCTCGGCCGCGTAGGGCGCGCCCACGAAGTCGAGCACCACCGCGGCGCCGCGCGTGCCGGTGAGCCTCCGCACCTCCTCGGCGAACCTGGGCTCCTCCTTCCCGACCAGGAGGCCGTGGTCCAGGCCGAGCGCCCTGGCCTTCTCGAGCTTCTCGGCCGTGCGGCTGGTGCCGACGGTGTGCGCGCCGGCGGCCTTCGCGATCTGGAGCGCCGCGGTCGAGACGCCGGAGCCGACCGCGTGGATGAGCACGGTGGCGCCGGGCCGGAGCCCGCCGATGGTGAACATGGCGTCGTGGGCCGTCATGCCGGCCTCGGGGAGGGCGCCGGCGTCGGTGAAGCTCATGCCCTCGGGCACGCGCAGCAGCATCCGCTCGTGGGCCACGGTGTACTCGGCCTGCGCCTCGCCCGAGGCGATGGCCATGACCCGGTCGCCCACCTTCCAGGTGGTGACCCCCTCGCCGAGCGCCGCCACCTCGCCCGCCAGCTCGAGCCCGGGGATGTCCTCCTTGAAGCCGGGCGGCGGCGGGTAGAGGCCGCGCCGCTGCAGGAGGTCGGCGCGGTTCATGGCGGCGGCCCGGACGCGCACCAGCACCTCGCCCCGCGAGGGGCTCGGCGCCTCCACCTCCGCCAGCTCCACCACCTCCGGACCGCCCTTGCCGGTGAATCGGACCGCCTTCATGGGATCGCCCTCATGCCTGGCGCGCCGAAGTGGCCGGTGGCCGCTCCGAAGGGCGCCTCGTTGGTGGTGCCGTCCGCGTTCCGCGCCACCGTGGCGCGGCCGGGCTCGACGTGCGCCAGAGGATAGCGGTCCGGGCGCGGCGGCGCGACCCGGTCGTCGTCCAGCGCGGGCAGGCCGGCGAGG
>JANNKC010000285.1:0-6438 GCA_031396105.1 Anaeromyxobacter sp. | reverse complement strand
GCGGGAGCCGGAGGTGCGCGCCACCACCGCCAGGTCGGCGCCGGCGCCATCGGGCGCGTCGCCGAGGTCGGCCCGCAGCAGCCCGGCGCGCCGGTAGCGGGCCACCGCCTCCGCGTCCACCCCGAGCCAGAGGACGCGGGCGCCCGGCACGGCGTGGATCTGGAGCGCCGGCAGGATGGCGCTGGCCGCCTCGCCCCCGTCCTGGCGGGGCCAGCCCAGCGCGGCCGCCCCGGGCGCACCGCCCACCGCCTCGCCCCAGGCTGACGCGCCGTGTGGGAAGGTTCCAACCGCCGCCCGCAGCCCGGGGTAGAGCGTGACCACGCCGAGCGCCGCGGTCAGGGCCCGCCGCCGCGCCGGCCAGGCCACCCTGGAGAGCGCGGTGAGCGCGCGCGCCCCGAGCAGCGCCAGCACGGGCAGCGCGTGGATCACCGGGGCGAGCCCGGGGCGGTGTGGGGCCAGGCCGGCGGCGGCCATCACCAGCGGCAACCCGGAGGCGAGGAGCAGCAGCCCCTCGGTCCGGACGGCTCGCCCATCGCCCGTCCGGAGCGCGCGCGCCAGGCGGATCGCCGCGTGCGCCAGGCCGAGCGCGAGGAGGAGCGTCAGCGGCGCGGGCAGGGCGGCGGCGGCGAGCAGCAGCGGCGGAAGGGGAAGCGGGCCGCCGACGTGGGCCACCAGGAGGTCCGGAAAGACGCGGTGGAGCAGGTCGGTCCAGAGGTCGGGCCGGGCCGCGGCGGCCGCGCCCACCAGCAGCCCGGCGCCGATGCCGGCGCGGGTGCGGCCGACCCGCGTCGGCTCGTCGAGGCTGCGCAGGACGGCGCCCAGGGCCATGAGCCAGAGCAGCGCGGCCAGGAGGTCGGGCGTGGCCGACAGGCCGAGCGCGAGGAGGCGGGGTGAGAGGAGGAGCAGGGCCGGGGCGAGGAGCGCGCCGCTGGCGCCGGCCAGGTCGAAGCCGGCCAGCGCCAGGAGCGCCGCCAGGAGCGCCAGCACCAGCACCGCGCCGAGCCGGGCACCCCGCAGCGGGCCCAGGCCGAGCCGCTCGCCCCCCTCGGCCAGGAAGCCGTGGAACGCCTCGGCCAGCAGGGGGCGACGCGTCTCGCCGGAGAGCGCGGCCAGGCCACGCAGCGCCGCGCCGGGATCGCCGGGGGCTCGCGTCAGGTGCCCGGCCGCCTGCCGGCCGATCGCCAGCGTGCGCGCCTCCTCCTGCGACACCCCCGGCGCCCCGGAGAGCGCCACCGCGGCGCCGAGCGTCACCAGGAGCCACCCGAGGGCGATGCGGCCGCGCCAGGTCACGGGAGCGCCAGCGCCTCGAGGCAGACCGGCCGCGCCGCGGCGCCGGCCGCGGTGACCACCAGCGTGAGCTCGTGCGCGCCGACGGCGGACTGCCTGGTGTCGAGCTGGAAGGGGAGCCAGCCGTCGCTGGCGCGCACCTCGACGGCCCCCACCTCGGCGCCGTCCACCTGGAAGGCGAGCCGCACCGGAGCGTCGCCGGGGCCGGGGAGGAGCGCGGCGTGGCCGGTGAGCGAGCGGCCGAGCCGCGTGCCAGGGAAGGGGAGCACCAGCGCCGTCCCGGGCACGGGCGTGAGGAGGAGGCAGCGCCGCGGCAGGCCGCCCGCGTCGCGCATCCCGGTGCCGGCAGGCCGTGGCGGGTGGTCGGCCAGCGAAGCCAGCGGCAGGACCGGCGTGGAGAGGTCGAAGCGGATGGCCTCCAGGGCGCCCAGCCGCTGGGCGTCGGCGCGGGTGGCGCGCCGGGCCAGCTCGGTCTCGGCCTCCCAGCCTGCCCGCGGCGCGTCGCCGGCGGAGAGGAGCCAGGCGCGCACCACGCCCGGCAGCAGCTCGCCGTCGAGCCGGGCCGCGGCCACCACCGGAACGCCGTGCGGGGCGACCTGGCGCGCCCGCTCCAGCCAGGCGGGCGCCAGCACCACCACGTCGCCCGGCCGGGCGTCGCGCGCCAGCAGCACGGCGGCGGCGTGCCAGTCGACCGGCGCGGGCAGCCGGGCCGGCAGGGAGAGCTGCGCCAGGAGCGCGGCCAACCCGGCGGCGATCAGCCCGATCGAGAGCAGGATGGCGCCGACGCGCGGGCTGGAGGGGCGGGCGGCCCAGGCGCGGGCCGGTGCGGCGCGCGCGGCGACGAGCCAGCCTCGCACCTGCGAGAAGAGCAGGTCGCGCAGGTGGGTGAGCGCGCGGGCGAGGAGGCGGGCCGCCATCGGCGGACCTTCAGGACTTGGCGAGCCGGATCTTCCGCTCGCTCTTCTCGCGGCAGAAGGTGCACAGGTCGGCCTCGGGAGCGGCCGGGAGGTGCTGCGTCCACGACGGGTGCATGGCGCAGCGCGCGTCGTAGCAGTGGTGCAGGTCCCAGAGGTGGCCGATGGCGTGGATGGCCTCGCGCGCCAGGCGCCGGCGCCAGGCATCGACGGAGGCCTCCGACACGCCGCGCGCCGGCAGCCGCGCCAGCGTGACCACGGCGCGCTGGCCGCCGTACTCGGCGTAGCCCCAGCAGGGCGGCTCGCCGAGCGGCCCGGCCTGGAGCGAGAGCGGCGCCGCGGTGAGGTAGAGGACCTTGTCGTCGGCCACCAGCCGGATGGGGTCGACGTCGGCGAGGAGCCGGACCGCGTCCACCCTCCCGTCCTTGCCGGCCACGCCGGCGGGCATGGGCCGCTCACCGGCGTGCTCGGTGCCCAGGGCAAAGGCGGCCCAGAGCGAGTGCTTGAGCGACGCGACGTCGGTGGGGTCGAGCTTCTCCAGGGTGATGAGCCGGATCACTTCTTCTTCCCCCCGGCCTTCTTCGCCGCGGGCTTCTTCGCGGCGGGGGCCTTCCTCGGCGCGGTCCTCTTCGGCGCGGCGGCCTTCTTCGACGCGGCGGACTTCTTCGGCGCGGTGACCTTCCTGGCCGGCGCGGTGACCTTCTTGACGGGCGCCGCCTTGGCCGCCCTGGTGGGGGCGGGCGGCGCGGCCTTGGCCACCCTGGCCGGCTTCTCGATCCTGGGCGCCGGGGCGAGCTTCACCACGGGCGCGGCCCTGGGCGGCGGCGCGGCCTCGGGGCGAGGGGCCTTCCTGGCCGGCGGCGCGGACAGGAGCACCACCGCGGCCTGGCTGGCCTCGGCGGCGTCGCCGCTCTCGGCGCCCTCATCCCCTTCGGCGGCCTCGCGACCGTCCGCGGCCTCGGCCCCTTCGGCGGGCCCCGCGCCCTCCGCGGCCTCGGCGCCCAGGAGGTCGATGCCCAGGTCGTCGAGCCCCAGCCCCTCCAGCCCGTCGCCCTCGTCGTCCACCACCACCCGCTTCCGCTTGGGCCGGCTGGCCATGAGGATGGGCTTGGGCGGCGGCTTCAAGTCGAACTTCACGCCCGCGGGCGGCATGAGGGCGAAGTCGACGTAGTCCTCGGCCAGTCCGGGCACCACGGCGAGCGACACCGCCACCTCGGCCACCAGCAGGTGGCGCGCGTTGTCGTACTGCTCGCGCTCCTTGGTGGGCAGCGGCCGGATGCGCGAGAGGGCGTGCAGCCCCTTCACCACCTCGGCGATGCCCAGC
Organism: Anaeromyxobacter sp.; assembly: GCA_031396105.1. Lineage (GTDB taxonomy): Bacteria > Myxococcota > Myxococcia > Myxococcales > Anaeromyxobacteraceae > JADKCZ01. The sequence goes on along the minus strand of JANNKC010000285.1, from coordinate 2,913 downwards.
ACGCCGCCGCCCACCAGCCGGTCGGCGTTGTCGCGGTGGCGGACCTTCCAGTCGAGCTCGGGATCGTCGTACTGCGCCGCGAGGTAGTGGAAGACCCCCTCCATGAGCTCGCGCGAGGCGACGCGCCGCAAGCCCACCGACTGGACCTTGCCCATGGGGACCATGACCGCGGCGCCGTCCTCCTCGCGCCGCATGCGCACCAGCTCCAGCTTCTGGCCGGCGATCTCCTTGACCTCCACACCGATCACGGAGCAGACGCCCTGGTTCGGGTAGACCAGCCGGTCGCCGGCCTTCAGCTCGCTCGCGTCCTGGATGATCCCCTCGAGCGCCGAGAACTCGGCCCTGGGCTCGTCGGGGTGGCGGGGGGGAGAGCCTCTCACGCCGATGCGTGTACCACGGGGATCCCTCAGGGGAAAAGGGCGCAGGAAGGCCCGGCTCCCGCTACGCGGTCTGCCCCGCCGCCCGCCCTGGCTCCACGTCCCTGAGCCGGCGGGCCGCCAGCTCCAGGTAGGCGGGGTCCATCTCCAGCCCGACGAAGCGGCAGCCGGCCCGGATGGCGGCCACGCCGGTGGTTCCGGAGCCGCAGAAGGGATCGAGCACCAGGTCGCCCGGCTGGGCGCTGGCGGCCACCACGCGGTCCAGCAGCGCGATGGGCTTCTGGGTGGGGTGGCGGCCGTGGGCCTTCTCGCGCGGCGGCGGCGTCGGGAGCGGCCAGATGACCTGCTCGCCGCCCGGCACCGGCTGCTCGGTGATGGCCCACAGGTCGCGCATCTGCTTCCCGCCGTTCTCCTGCTTCATCGCCTTGTAGTTGAAGCGGTGCGGCAGCGGCTTCCCCTTCATCGGGCTGGCCCAGAGCAGGATCTCGGTGCTGTGGGTGAACATGCGGCAGGCCAGGTTGGGCGAGGCGTTGGGCTTGTACCAGGTGACGGTGTTGAGCAGGTGGTAGCCCAGCTCCTGCAGCGCGAAGCCGATGGAGAAGATGACGTGCTGCGTGCCGGAGACCCAGAGCGTGCCGGAGGGCTTGAGGACGCGCCGCACCGCCCGCAGCCACTCGGTCTGGAAGGCGTGGTCGCCGGCCACGCCGCGCGAGACGTCCCAGCCGCCCTTGTCGACCGAGACCCGCTTGCCCGACTGGCAGGTGGAGCCGCCGTTGGAGAGCATGTAGGGCGGGTCGGCGAAGCACAGGTCCACCGAGGCCGGCGGCAGCTTCTCCAGCGCCGCCAGGCAGTCGCCCTGCACCAGCGCCCAGCCGGCGCCGCGCTCCGCGGTGCCAGGGAGCCGGTCCCACGGGTGGAGATCGAGCCTTCTCGCCATGGTGGGTCATGGTAGGGGCGATATCGATCACGTCGAGTTTTTGGACGGCGGGGCGGCTCGATGCGTACGCCCCGTCCGGCCTGGGCCAGGGCCAGGCCGCCAGGGGTCGCGCCCTCGCCGCCCGCGCGCTAGAAGGTCCGCGTGAGCGCCCCGCTCGACACCAGCGCCGTCCACGAGGCGGCCCGGCGCGCCGGCTTCCACGAGGCGGGCGTGGCGCGGGCCGAGCCGCTCGACCCCCGCCACCTCGACCACGTCCTCGAGCGTGGCTGGCAGGCCGACATGGCCTGGCTTCGGACCCAGCGGGCCGAGCGGCTCGACCCGGCGCGGCTCCTCCCCGGCGTCCGCAGCGTGGTGGCGCTGGCGCTCTCATACCGGAGCGCCGAGGCGCCGGAGCCCGCGGCCGGCGAGGGGCGGGTGGCCCGCTACGCGCGCGGCCGCGACTACCACGCGGTGATGAAGAAGAAGCTGAAGGCCCTGGTGGCGGAGCTGGCCGCCCAGGCGCCGGGGGCGCGCTTCTTCCCGAGCGCCGACGTGGCCCCGGTGATGGAGAAGGCCTGGGCGGAGCGGGCCGGCCTCGGCTGGGTGGGGAAGAACGGCTGCCTCATCACGCCGCGGCACGGCTCCTGGGTGCTGCTCGCCACCGTGCTCACCGATCTCGAGCTGGAGCCGGACGCACCGCACCCGGAGCGCTGCGGCACCTGCCAGGCCTGCCTGCCGGCCTGCCCGACCGGCGCCATCCCGGAGCCGGGCTACGTGGACGCTTCCCGCTGCCTCTCCTTCTGGACCATCGAGCGGCGCGGCCCCATCCCGGAGGCCATGGCGGGGCGGCTCGGCGGCTGGGCCTTCGGCTGCGACGACTGCCAGACCGTCTGTCCGTGGAACGCCGCGGTCCCACCCGCCGCCGACCCGGAGCTCCTGCCGCGGGAGGGGCAGGCCGCGCTGTCGCTGGAGGCGCTCCTGACGCTCGACGAGGCGGAGTACGCCAGGCGCTTCCACGGCACGGCGCTGGCGCGGGCCCGGCTGGATGGCCTGGTGCGCAACGCCGCGCTCCTGGCCGGCGCCTCCGGCGAGCCGCGCTGGGTGCCGCTCCTCGAGCCGCTCCTCCTGAGCCCGCACGACGGCGTGCGCGCCGCGGCGGAATGGGCGCTCAGGCAGCTGCGCGGGAGGTAGGTCTCGCGACCGCGACCACCCCTCCGGACGCCCCGAGCGAAGGACCGCAGGTCCGGCGTCGAGGGGCCCGACCCCGACCGGGGTCGCGGGCGCCGCCCCGGTCGCGGTAGTTTGCTGGCCGGGGTGGTGCTCACGGAGCGCGGCTCAACGACCGTGCACGAATCGCGATCAGTCCGGTCGCCCCGAGCGCAGGCGAGCGCCAGCGAGCCGAAGTCGAGGGGCGCCCCGGGGACGCGGGCCGTGCCTCGACTTCGCGCCCGCTGCGCAGCCGCGCAGCCAGTCCTGGGCGTGATGCGATGCGCCTCAGCGCCTTCGCCGCGGCCGGTTCGCCACCACCGCGGCGCCCAGCGTGACCTCGGCGGCACGGCGGTTATGAGTCCGGCAGGCACATCTCAAGTTGGCCACCGTGGTTGGCCCGCCGAGGGCGAG
>JANNKC010000249.1:0-15410 GCA_031396105.1 Anaeromyxobacter sp. | reverse complement strand
GCACGTCTACGACGACGCCTGGCTCGACGTGGCCCTGGCCGCCTGGCCGGCCGCGGCGCCGCCCACGGTGCCGCCGGCCCTGGCGGCGCCCGACGCGGTGGCCTGGCTGCGACGGGCCGCGGCGCTCTCGGCGGACGCGCTGCCCTCGGCGCGGGCGCTGCGCCAGCCGCTCCCGGTCCGGCCCACGGCGGAGGGGACGCTCGACGGCGCCCTGGTCGCCGGGAAGGGGGCGGCGCTGCTGGCCATGGTGGCGGCCTACGTCGGCGCCGACCGATGGGGCGCCGCGCTGGAGGCCCACCGCGCCGGGCGGGCCGGGCCGGAGGTCTCGGCGGCGCCGCTCCTCGGAGCGCTCTCGGCGGCGGCCGGCGAGGAGGTGACCGCGGCGCTGAGCGGGCTCCTGACGCAGCCCGGCGCGCCGCTCCTGCGGGTGGCGGTGCGCTGCGAGCGGGGCCGGGCCAGCGCCGTGATCACGCAGGAGCGGCTGGCGCCCGGACCGGCGGCGGGCCCGGCCTTCACCGTGCCGGTCTGCCTGCGCGCCGGTGGCGTCCGCGGCGAGGTGACGGTGTGCGCGCTGGCGGCCGGGCCGCGGGCGGAGGTGCCGCTGCCCTACTGCCCCACCTGGCTCTGGCCCAACGCCGGCGGCGCCGGCTACTACCTCACCGCCGTCGCGCCCCAGGACCTGCCGCGCCTCTGGCCGCGCCTCTCGCCGGAGGAGCGGCTGGCGCTGGCGGTGGACGCCGCGCTGCTGGTGCGGCGCGGCTCGCTCCCGCTGGAGGACGCGCTGGCGCTGCTGGCCCCGCTGGCCGGCGAGCCGGAGGCGCGGCCCGTGGCGGCGGCGCTCCTCCTCGGCGGGCTCCTCGAGCCGCGCTGGCTCTCCGCGGCGGACCATGGGCGCTGGAGGGCCTTCCTGCGGCGCACCTTCGGAGCGCGCGCCCGGACGCTCGGCTGGCTGCCGCGCCCGGACGACGGCGACGCGGCGCGGGCGCTGCGACCGGTGCTCCTGGCGCTGGTGGCCGGGGAGGGTGAGGAGGCGGTGCTGGCCGGCGAGGCGCTGGCGCTGTCCCTCCGCTGGCTGGCGGACCGGCGCCAGGTGCCGGCCGAGGTGGCCTGGACGGCGCTGGTGGCGGCCGCCTACCACGGCGACCAGGACCTCTTCGACCGCGTGGCCGCCGAGGCGGCGCGGGCCGAGCCGGCCGAGCGGTCCCGGCTGATGGCGCTGCTGGGACGCTTCCGGGAGGGAGCGCCCGCGGCGGCGGCGCTGACGCTGGCGGGCGCCCCGGAGACCGCGCCAGGCGAGGCCGCCGTGCTCCTGGCCCAGGCCCTGGCCGGGCGCGACACCCGCCAGGCGGCGCTGGCGGCGCTGCGCGCGGCGTGGGACCGGCTGGCGCCGCGCCTGCCGCGCCAGGAGCTGGCGCGGCTGGTGGAGGCGGCGGCGAGCACGGCCTGCCAGCCCGAGGCGCGCGCCGAGGTGGCGGCCTTCCTCGAGCCGCGGGTGGCGGGGCTCGACGGCGCGGCGCGCTCGCTCGCCCTGGCGCTCGAGGAGGCCGACGCCTGCCTGGCGGCGCGGGCGCGCGGCGCGGCCTCGGCGGCGCGCTTCCTCGGGCGTCGCTGAGCGGCCGGCCCGCACCGCGCCTTGACCGATCCGGCGAGGGGGGGCACAAGTAGTGGATGCCCGCCAACCTGACCGCGCTCGAGGCGCTCGACCGGCTCCGCGCCGGCAACGCCCGCTTCGCCTCACACGTCATCTCCATCGACTCGCTGGTGCGCCACCTCGACCGGGTCGCGTTGACCAAGGAGCACAGCCCCTTCGCCATCCTGCTGGGGTGCTCCGACTCGCGCGCGCCGGCCGAGCTGGTGTTCGATCAGGGGCTGGGCGACCTCTTCGTCATCCGCGTGGCGGGCAACGTGGTCTCGCCCTCGCAGGTCGGCTCGGTGGAGTTCGGCGCCAGCCGCTTCGGCACGCGGCTGGTGGTGGTCATGGGCCACACGCTCTGCGGCGCCATCGACGCCACCATCGACGCCGCCGAGGAGGGCTGGCCGCCCACCAGCGACGGGCTCATGTCCATCGTGGAGCGGGTCCGGCCGGCGGTGGAGGCGGCCCAGCTGGCCGGCGCCACCGAGCGGACCGCGCTGGCCCGGGCGGCCTCGCGCATCAACGTGAAGATGGCGGTGGAGCACCTGCGCCACGGCTCGCCGCTGCTGGAGCGGCTCCGCACCCACGAGGGGCTCATGGTCATCGGCGCGGAGTACGATCTGGAGACGGGCAAGGTCGAGTTCCTCGGCTGAGCGCCGCATGGCCGACAAGACCCTCTCCCTCTCCCACGACGACCTCGAGGTGGCGCCCCTCCCGGCGGCGCCGACCCTGCCGCCGGGCGCCCTGCTCGACGACCGCTACCGCATCGTGCGGCTCATCGCCGAGGGGGGCATGGGAACCGTCTACCAGGCCGAGGCGGTGCGCATCGGCCGGCCGGTGGCGGTCAAGGTACTGAACCCGCTCTTCGCCCGCGAGCCGCTGGAGGTGGAGCGGTTCCGGCGGGAGGCGCGCATCGCCGTGCAGATCTCCTCGCCGCACGTGGTGGAGATGCTGGACTTCGGCCAGGCGCCCAGCGGCGAGCTCTTCCTGGTGATGGAGCTCCTGCGCGGCGAGTCGCTGCGCGAGCGGCTGGAGCGGGAGCCGGCGCTGCCGCCGCCGCTGGTGGCCGAGCTGATGCGCCAGCTCCTGCGCGGACTCTCGGCGGCCCACGCGGCCGGCATCGTCCACCGCGACCTCAAGCCGGACAACCTCTGGCTGGTGCCGGAGGAGGGGCGGGAGCGGCTCACCATCCTCGACTTCGGCATCGCCAAGCTGGCCGGCCCGGCCGGCGGCGTGCGCACCCAGGCCGGCCTGATCATCGGCACGCCGGAGTTCCTGGCCCCGGAGCAGGCCGTGGGCGGCGAGGTGGACCACCGGGCCGACCTCTACAGCGCCGGCATCATCGCCTGGGTCATGCTGACCGGCCGCCACCCGTTCCCGGCCGCCGACACCCGGGCGCTCCTCAAGGCACAGGCCTTCGACCCGGTGCCGTCGCCGGAGCGCGAGCTGCCGTCGCTGGCGGACCACCCGGCGCTCCTCCGCTTCATCGCCCGCGCCACCGCCAAGGACCGGGCCGGCCGGGCCCAGTCGGCCCAGGAGCTCCTCTCGGTGCTCGACGGACGCGAGGGGGGTGGGCGGCGCGTGCCCCGTCACGCCCGGCCGCCCGCGCCGCGCCCGCCCAGGGGGAAGCGGCCGCTCACCAGCTGGCTCCAGCCGGTGGTGATGGGGGTGCCGCGGGCGCGCACGCTGACGCTCCTCTCCATCCGCATCGAGGGCTGGGCGGAGCTGGAGGCGGTGCTGCCGGCGGACGAGCAGGCCAGGCTGCTGCTGGACCACGACCGGCTGGTGGTGCCGGCCCTGCGCGCCTTCGAGGGGCGGCGGGCGCTGGTGCAGGGCGACGCCCTGACCGGCGCCTTCGCCTCGCCCACCAACGCCGTGCTCTGCGCCCGCGCCATCCAGGACCGGGTGGCGGCCTGGAACGCCCGGGCGCCGGAGCGGGCGCCGCTGGCGCTGCGGCTGGCGCTCCACTCCGGCGAGCTGGAGGAGGGGCGGCTCGAGCCGGGGCGCGGCGCGATGGCGGTGGCGGAGCGGGTGCGCGAGCAGGCGCCGCCGGGCGGCATCTGGCTCACCCGCGCCGTGGCCCTCACCATGAACCAGAGCGAGGCGCCGGTGGAGCCGGTGGCCGAGGACGTGGAGTCGGCGGGCGGCGAGCGGCTCTCGCTCTACCGGGTGCGCCCGGCGGCCGGCCCGCTCCCCTACGGCGGGCGCGAGGCCGAGCGGGTGCCGCGCCGGGACGGGGTGTCGCGCCTCATGGCGCCGGTGAGCGACGGCATCGCCTCGCTGGAGGACGGCGGCGAGGGGCGCGGCCGGGCCATCTGGCGCGTGGGCGGGGCCTCGGCGAGGCTGCTGGCGCTCGGCCTCGCCGAGGTGGAGGTGCTGGCCAGCGCGGCGCTGGTGGCGGTGGCGGGCCGGGTGGCCGGGCTGGGGAGCGAGCCGCCCTGGGCCGGGCGCGCGCTGCGGCGGCTGCGCGGCTCACGCGAGTGGCTCTGGCGCCAGCGCGCCATCGGGCTGGCCTCGCTGGAGCGGCCGCTCAGGCGCCGCGTCCCGCCGCCGGCGCGCGGCTAGAGGGCGCGATTCGAGATGCGCACCGAGAGCCAGGTGGTGATGCTCACCGACATCAAGGGCTACACCGCCGCCACCAGCCGGCAGACGCGGGAGGAGAACGCCCGCATGCTGGCGCTTCACGATGCCCTGCTCATGCCGGTCATCACGGCCTTCGGCGGCCGGCGCGTCAAGAGCATCGGCGACGCCCTGCTGCTGCTCTTCCCGGCGCCCACCGCGGCGCTGCTCTGCGCGGCCGCCATCCAGGACCGGCTGGCCGACCACGCCCGCCGGGTGGTGGAGGGTGACCGCATCGAGGTGCGCATCGCGCTGGCCATGGGGGAGGTGCGGCTGGACGCCGGCGACGTCTTCGGCGAGGCGGTCAACCTGGCCTCGCGCATCGAGGGGCAGGCCGAGCCGGGGGAGATCTGGTTCTCCGAGGCGCTCTACTGGGCGGTGGATCGCGGCCGGGTGCCCGTGGAGGAGCTCGGCTGGCGCCCGCTGGACGGCCTCAAGGAGGAGGTGCGCCTCTTCCGCGTGCTCAGGGCCGCCACCGTCACCGAGGGAGACCTGCCCTACGCCGGCATCGGGCTGGACCTGGTGGCCGGGCTGGCGCCGCCCGAGCCGGAGCGGCTGCACCAGGCGGTGAGGCGCCGCCGCGCCGCGGTCGGCGGCGCGGGCGCCAGCTTCGCGGTCCTGGGGAAGGGGGTGGTGGCGCTGCTGGTGCTGGCGGGCGCGGGGGCGGGCGGCTGGTGGTTCTCGCTGCCCGCCGCCGAGCGGGCGGTCAGGCAGGGGCGGTACGAGGAGGCCCGCGCCGCCATCGAGGGGCTGGAGCTGGAGCGCGGCGCCGACGATGCCCAGGTGCTCTTCCTGCGCGGCCGGCTCGAGCTGGCCCGGGCCGACGCCAGCGCCGGCGGCGCGGTGCGCACCGCCTACCACCACTGGTCGCGCGCCCTGGCGGCGGGCAGCCGGGACGCGGCGGCGGCGCTGGCGCGCGAGGGGCGCTCGCCCGAGTGCCTGCGGCGGCGCCTGGCGGCGCGGGCGCTGGCCGAGAGCCGGGTGCGCGAGGCGCTGGCGCCGCTGGAGGCGCTGGCCGAGGCGGAGCCGCCCGCGCCGGAGCCCGGCGATGCGCTGGAGCGGTTCAAGCGGGCGGTGGCGGGCGACGGCCGCTGCGGCGCGGGGGACCTCGCCCGGCAGGGCATCGGCGAGCTCGAGGCGCTCCACCGCGGGGCGCTGCGGTGAGCACTCCGGTCGCCCCGAGCCCTTCGACTTGGCCCAGCCTGGGCCGGGCGACGCTCGGGACGGCCGGTGTCCCGGATCGTGCGCGTCCGTCAAGGCGGCGCTAGGACGTGGGGGTGGCACTCTCCGTCATCACCTTCCCGGACGGCCGGCGGCGCTGCGGCTGGTGCGCCGCCGCCCCCGAGTACGTCGCCTACCACGACGAGGAGTGGGGCCGGCCGATCGCCGACGACGCGCGGCTCTTCGAGAAGCTCTGCCTGGAGGGGTTCCAGGCCGGCCTCTCCTGGCTCACCATCCTCAGGAAGCGAGAGGCGTTCCGGCGCGCCTTCGCCGGGTTCGAGCCGGCCGCGGTGGCCCGCTTCGGGGCGCGGGACGTGACGAGGCTCCTCGGCGACGCCGGCATCGTGCGCCACCGCGGGAAGATCGAGGCGGCCATCGGAAACGCGCGGGCCATGCCGGCGCTCGTCGAGGCCGAGGGCTCGCTGGCCAGGCTGGCCTGGCGCCACGAGCCGCCCGAGGCGTCCCGCCCCAGGCGGCTCACGCCCGCGGCGCTGCTGGCGCTCACCTCCACGCCGGAGTCGAAGGCCCTCTCCAGGGCGCTCAAGGGGTACGGCTTCGGCTTCGTGGGGCCGACCACCGTCTACGCCTTCATGCAGGCCATGGGGCTGGTGAACGACCACCTGGACGGCTGCGAGCTGCGCGCGATCGTCGAGCGGGCCCGGAAGCGCGCGGTGCGCCCGCGCTGAGCGCACGCCCTCCGACGCCGCGGAGCGTCGGTCTGGCGCGGGACGGGCGCGCCGGACCGGCTCCTGCGATAGTCGGCCGGGTGTGGTCCGCCCTCCTCAGCCTGGCGTTGCTGGCCGAGCCCATCCCGCTCCCGCCGCCCCCGCAGCTCGGCTCGCCGTTCACGCGGCCGGCGCCGGCCGCGGCGGTCCGGGCGCCGCCGGCCGAGGTGACGGCCCTGCTCGGTCCCGGCCGGACGCTGGTGGAGGCGCGCCAGGCCGACCTGGACCTGGACGGCGGCCCGGAGTGGATCCTGGTGGCGAGCTACCTGCACCCGGAGCGGATCGACCACGGGCCGCGCTCGGCCGAGTGGCGCCCCGGCCAGCGCATCGAGTCCAGGGCCACGCACGAGCTCGTCGTGGTGGGCCGGGAGCGTGGAGCGCTGAAGGTGCGCTTCACCGCCGAGCTTCACGGCAGCGAGCGGCAGGCGCTGCTGGTGGAGCCGCTGGCCGGCGCCGGCCACCAGGCAGGGCGGTGGCCGGTGATCATCACGGGCGCGCGGGCCTGCGCCGGCAGCTGCGGGCCGGTGGAGCTCCACCTGGTGGTCTGGGATCCGCGGCGCAAGGCGCTGGGCGACTACGCCTGGGCCGGGGCCGAGTTCGCCCAGCTGACGCCCGCCGGCACGGTGGAGGCCTGGTTCGCCGACCGCCGGCCCGGGGACCCGGTCTGCTGTCCCTCCGGCTACACCGTCATGGAGCTGGCCACCTTCGGCGCCGAGATCGACGTGCGCCAGCAGCGGAGCGTGCCGGCCGACCGGCTGCGCCGGCTGCTCCCGCCCGGCGGGCTCATCTTCCGCGCCAGCCAGTAGGCGCCGGGCGCCTCGCTAGGTGGCGGCCTTGCGCTTGACGGGCGCCCTGGCGGTGGCGGGCCTGGTGGGCCGGGGCGTCTTCGGCGCCGCCGGGGCCTTGCGGGCCTTGGCCGCGCGGGCGGTCCTGGGCGCGGTCGCCCTCACCGGCGCACCGGCCTTGGCGGGGGCGGAGGCCTTGGCGCCCTTGGCAGCCTTGGCACCCCTGGCGCCGCGCCCGGGGCGCTGCCCCTTCTTGGCCGCGCGCAGCGCCGCCTTCTTCTGCCCCTCGGGCGAGGCCACGTACTCGCGCCGCTCGGCCATGAGCTCCGCCACCCGCTCCGGCGTGAGCTCGGAGGGATCGTCGCCGCGCTTCAGGGAGGCGTTGGTCTCACCGTCGGTGAGGTAGAGGCCGAACTTTCCCTCCTTCAGGACCACCTTCCTGCCGCTGACCGCATCCTCGCCGAAGGTGGCCAGCGGCGCCCTGGGCTGGCCGCGGCCGCGGAACTGCTTCGGCTGCCTGAAGATCTCCAGCGCCTGCTCGAGCGTGATGGCCAGGACGACGCCGTCGTGATCGGCGCCCAGGTTGCGGCTCTCCTTGCCCATGGTGAGGTAGGGGCCGAACTTGCCGTAGCAGGCCAGCACCTCCTCGCCCTCCGGGCCGGCGCCGAGCAGGCGGGGCAGCGCCAGGAGCTGCAGCGCCTCCTCCAGCGTGACCGTCTCCGGCTTCATGGTCTTGAGGAGCGACTGCGTCTTCCGCGGCTTCTCGCCGTCCTTGGCCTCGCCGAGCTGCACGTAGGGGCCGAAGCGGCCGGACTTCACGTGGACGGGGAGGGCGGTGGCCGGGTCGGCGCCGAGCAGCTTGCCGCCGCGGGGCGTCGCCAGGATCTCGAGCGCCTTCTCGGCGGTGAGCTCGTCGGGGGCCAGCTTGTCCGGGATGGGGGCGGTGTCCTCGCCGCGCTTCAGGTAGGGGCCGAAGCGGCCCACCCGCGCCACGATCTCCACGCCGGCCGGGTCGTGGCCCAGCAGCAGCCGGTTGAGCGCGGCCGGGTCGATCCGGTCGAGCGCCTGCGCCACCTGCTTCTTCAGGCCCGCGTGCTTGGCGTCGCCGAAGTAGAAGGCCTTGAGGAAGTCGAGCTTGGCCCGCTGGCGGCCCGCGATCTCGTCGAGGTCGTCCTCCATCTCGGCGGTGAAGGCGTAGTCCACCAGCTCCTGGAAGTGCTGCTCCAGGAGCGCGGTGACGATGAAGGCCACCCAGTCCGGCACCAGGGCCTGGCCCTTCTTCCAGACGTACTTGGCCGCCAGCGAGCCCATGATGCTGGCGTAGGTGGAGGGGCGCCCGATGCCCAGCTCCTCCAGCTTCTTCACCAGCGAGGCCTCGGTGAAGCGGGCCGGCGGCGAGGTGACGTGGCCGGCCGGGTCGAGCCCCTCCAGCGGCACCGCGGCGCCCTGCGCGAGCGCCGGCAGCGGCGACTCCTGGTCGTCGAGGGCGGCCTCCGGATCGTCGGAGCCCTCCACGTAGGCGCGCAGGAAGCCGGGGAAGAGGATGGTGCGCCCCGAGGCGGCGAACTCGCAGCGCTCGCCCCCGGCGGCGGTGGCGTCGATCCGCACGCCGAGCGACTCGCCCTCGGCGTCGGCCATCTGCGAGGCGATGGTGCGCTTCCAGATGAGCTCGTAGAGCTTGAGCTCGGCGCCGTGGAGCTCGCCCTTCAGCGACTCCGGCGTGCGGAAGGCGTCGCCGGCCGGGCGGACCGCCTCGTGGGCCTCCTGGGCGTTCTTGGCCTTGCGCGCGTAGGTGCGCGGCTGGGCCGGCAGGTACTTCCCGCCGAAGAGCTCGCCGATCTGGGCGCGCGCCGCGGCGATGGCGGTGGCCGAGAGCGTGGTGCTGTCGGTGCGCATGTAGGTGATGTAGCCGCGCTCGTAGAGCCCCTGCGCCAGCCGCATCACCTGCTGGGCCGAGAGGCGCAGCTTGCGGCCGCCTTCCTGCTGCAGCGTGGAGGTGATGAAGGGGGCCCTGGGGCTGGAGCGGTAGGGCCTCCGCTCCAGGGAGCGGACGGTGAAGGGGCGGCCCGCCAGGCCGGCGGCCAGCGCCCGCGCCGTGCCCTCGTCGAGGAGGCGGGCCTCGGAGGTGAGCGTCCCGTGCTCGTCGAAGTCCTTGCCGGAGGCGATGCGGCGGCCATCCACGGCGGCCAGGGTGGACTCGAAGGCCGGCGTGGTGGGGTGCCTGGCGGAGATGTTCCAGTAGGCGGCGGCGCGGAACCGCATCCGCTCCAGCTCGCGCTGCACCACCAGCCGCGTGGCCGGCGACTGGACGCGGCCGGCCGAGAGGCCGGTGGCCACCTTGCGCCACAGCACCGGCGAGACCTCGTAGCCGTAGAGCCGGTCGAGGACGCGCCGCGCCTCCTGGGCGTCCACCAGGCCGGTGTCGATCTCGCGGGTCTGCGCCACCGCCTCGGTGATGGCCTTCTTGGTGATCTCGTTGAAGACCATGCGCCGGACCGGGACCTTGGGCCGGAGCTCCTCCTGGAGGTGCCAGGCGATGGCCTCGCCCTCGCGGTCCTCGTCGGTGGCGAGGTAGAGGGTGGAGGCGCCCTTGAGCGCCTCGCGGAGGCTCTTCACCACGTCCTTCTTGGTGACCTCGTAGGTGAGCTCGAAGTCCTTGTCGACGGCGACGCACAGGCCGCTCGAGGGCAGGTCCTTGATGTGGCCGATGGAGGCCATGACCCGGTAGTCGGGGCCGAGGTACTTCTCGATGGTCTTGGCCTTGGCCGGCGACTCGACGATGACGAGGGACTTTCCGCTCATTGGCGGGGACCGATAAGGGCTGGCCGGGGGTCCTGTCAAGCAGGCACGGATAGTGAGGAGAGGTCCGGCGCCTCGGTCAGTCGGTGGAAAGGGCCCTGGATCCAGGAGGTTCCGCCGTGGCGCCGCCGGATGTTGCGCGCCTCGGCCGGAGGCCCGATGTTCCAGCCTCACCAGGAGGTGGCGCATGAAGGTGCTCATCGCGGACGCGTTCCCCAAGGACCGGCTGGGCGGTCTCGCCGCGCTCGGCCTCACCGTGGACCACCGGCCCGAGCTGCCGGTCAAGGAGCTGGCGGCGGCGGTGGCCGGGGTCTCGGTCCTGATCGTGCGCGGCAAGCAGGTGCCGGCCGAGGTCTTCGAGCAGGCCGACGCGCTCTCGCTCGTCATCCGCGCCGGCGCCGGCGTCAACACCATCGACGTGGCCGCCGCCTCCAAGGCCGGGGTCTACGTGGCCAACTGCCCCGGCCAGAACGCCATCGCGGTGGCCGAGCTGGCCATCGGGTTGATGGTGGCGGTGGACCGGCGCATCCCGGACAACGTGGAGCGGCTGCGGGCCGGGAGGTGGGACAAGAAGCGGTTCTCCGAGGCCGACGGGCTCTTCGGCCGGGTGCTCGGCGTGGCCGGGCTCGGCCCCATCGGGCGGGAGACGGCGAAGCGGGCCCAGGGCTTCGGCATGCGGGTGCTGGCCTGGTCGCGCTCGCTCGACGCCGAGCGCGCCGCGGCGCTGGGGGTGGAGCGGGTGCCCGACCTGCTGGCGCTGGCCCGGCAGGCGGACGTCCTCTCGCTGCACCTCCCGCTCAAGAAGGAGACGCGCGGCCTGGTGAGCCGCGAGGTCCTGGGCGCGCTCAAGCCCGGCGCCATCCTCATCAACACCGCGCGGGCGGAGCTGGTGGACCAGGAGGCGCTGCTCGAGCTGGCGCGGGCCGGCGCGCTGCGGGTGGGGCTCGACGTCCACGCCGGCGAGCCCGAGAAGGGCCAGGCCGACTTCGACAGCGAGCTGGCGCGCCTGCCGGGCGTCTACGGCACCCACCACATCGGCGCCTCGACCGCCCAGGCCCAGGACGCCATCGCCGCCGAGGCGGTGCGCATCCTGGAGGTGTTCGTCCGCGACGGCTCGGTGCCCAACTGCGTCAACATCTCCAGGAAGCCGCCGGCCCGGGCCCGGCTGGTGGTGCGCCACTTCGACAAGGTGGGCGTGCTGGCCAACGTGCTCGGGGCGGTGCGGGAGGCCGGCATCAACGTCGAGGAGGTGCACAACACCGTCTTCGAGGGGGCGGCCGCGGCCTGCTGCACCATCCAGCTCGGGGTGCGGCCCGACGAGGCGCTGCTGGCGCGCATCCGCTCCCGCCGCGACGAGGTCATGTTCGTGGAGTGCTTCGACGTGTAGGTTGGCGCGCCATGCCCGAATACGTGATGTCGATGCACCGGGTGTCCAAGGTGGTCCCGCCCAAGCGGCAGATCATCAAGGACATCTCCCTCTCCTTCTTCGCCGGGGCCAAGATCGGCCTGCTCGGCCTGAACGGCTCCGGCAAGTCCACCGTGCTACGCATCATGGCCGGCGTGGACGCCGAGTTCGACGGCGACCTGTCGCACCAGGGCGGCCTCAAGATCGGCTACCTGCCGCAGGAGCCCGTCCTCGATCCCGGCAAGACGGTTCGCCAGGAGGTCGAGTCGGCGCAGGGCGAGGTGCAGGCGGCCCAGCAGCGGCTGGAGGAGGTCTTCACGGCCTACGGCGAGCCGGACGCCGACCTGGAGAAGCTGGCCGAGGAGCAGGCGCGGCTGGAGGCCATCCTCGCCAACGCCGGGGCCGACACCGGCCTGGCGCTGGAGCTGGCGGCCGACGCGCTGCGGCTGCCGCCCTGGGACCAGCTGGTCGCGCTCCTCTCCGGCGGCGAGAAGCGGCGGGTGGCGCTCTGCAAGCTGCTGCTCTCCAAGCCGGACATGCTGCTGCTCGACGAGCCCACCAACCACCTGGACGCCGAGTCGGTCGAGTGGCTGGAGCAGTTCCTGGTCCGCTTCCCGGGCACGGTGGTGGCCATCACCCACGACCGCTACTTCCTCGACAACGCCGCCGAGTGGATCCTGGAGCTGGACCGCGGGCGCGGCATCCCCTGGAAGGGCAACTACTCCTCCTGGCTGGAGCAGAAGGAGGCGCGGCTGGAGGTGGAGGCCAAGCAGGAGAGCGCCCGCATCAAGGCCATGAAGCAGGAGCTGGAGTGGGTGCGCGGCAACCCCAAGGCGCGCCAGGCCAAGTCGAAGTCGCGCCTGGCCCGCTTCGAGGAGCTCTCCAGCGTGGAGTACCAGAAGCGGAACGAGACCCAGGAGATCTTCATCCCGGTGGCCGAGCGGCTGGGCGAGCAGGTCATCGAGTTCAAGGGCGTCAGCAAGGGCTTCGGCGACCGGCTGCTGATGGACGACGTCTCCTTCATCGTCCCGCCCGGCGCCATCGTCGGCATCATCGGGCCCAACGGCGCGGGCAAGTCCACGCTCTTCAAGATGGTCACCGGCGCGGAGAAGCCGGACCGGGGCGAGGTGGTGGTCGGCGCGTCGGTCAAGCTGGCCTTCGTGGACCAGAGCCGCGAGCACCTCTCCGCCGGCAAGACCATCTTCGACGAGCTGTCCGGCGGCCACGACCAGGTCAAGGTGGGCCGCTACGAGATGCCCAGCCGGGCCTACATCAGCCGCTTCAACTTCAAGGGGGCCGACCAGCAGAAGGTCATCGGCACCCTCTCCGGCGGCGAGCGCGGCCGGCTCCACCTGGCCAAGACGCTCATGACCGGCGCCAACGTGCTGCTGCTGGACGAGCCGTCGAACGACCTCGACGTGGAGACGCTGCGCGCGCTGGAGGACGGCCTGCTCGAGTACGCCGGCTGCGTCCTGGTCATCAGCCACGACCGCTGGTTCCTGGACCGGATCGCCACCCACATCCTCTCGTGCGAGGGCGACTCCCGCTGGAGCTTCTTCACCGGGAACTACCAGGAGTACGAGGCGGACAAGCGGCGGCGGCTCGGCGAGGAGGGGGCGCGGCCGAAGCGGATCCGGTACAAGCCGGTGACGCGCTGAGACGACCGAGCACCAATCGAGATCACCCCGGTCGCCCCGAGCGCAGGCGAGCCGGAGTCGAGAGGCCGCCCCTGGACGCCGGACGCCCCCACCGAACCCGGTGAACCCATCCGAGCCACGACGATGGTGTGACGCCCGGCCCGCGGTCCCGACAGATCACCGGCTTGCCTCCCGGGAGCTCCACGGGGCGCGAGGTGAGCCATGGACAGGTCTCAGAGATCGAGCGGGCGGCTCCTGGAGCACGGGCCGGAGCGAGGCCGGCGAGCGCAGCTCCTGCGCGCGGTCGAGGCCGGCCTGCGGGGCCAGCCGCGCTCGATCCCCTCCCAGTTCTTCTACGACGACCGTGGGACCCGCCTCTTCCAGTGGATCAGCAACCTGCCCGGCTACTACCTGACGCGCGTCGAGCGGGAGATCCTGGACCACCACGGAGACGCCATCCTGGCGCCGCTGCGCGGCAGGCCCTGCACGGTGGTGGACCTCGGCGCCGGCGACGGGCACAAGACGCAGCTCCTGCTCCGGCGGCTGGAGGGGTGGGGCCCGACCCCGATCTACGCCCCGGTGGACGTGTCGCAGGCCGCGCTCGACGAGGCCGCCGCCCGCGTGCGGGCCGACCAGCCCGGCGTGGTGGTGCGGCCGATCCGGGCCACCTTCGCCAGGGCGCTCCGGCTGCTGGCGGGCGGCCCGGGGCTCGGGACGAAGCTGGTCCTCTTCCTCGGCTCCAGCATCGGCAACCTGGAGCACGCGGCGGCGCGCACCTTGCTGGCCGAGCTGCGGCGGGCGCTGCGCCCCGGCGACCACGTGCTGGTGGGCTTCGACCTGCTCAAGCCCCTGCACCTCCTGCGGCGCGCCTACGACGACCCGCAGGGCGTCACCGGCGCCTTCAACCTGAACCTGCTGGCCCGGGCCAACCGCGAGCTGGGCGCCGACTTCGACCTGTCGGCCTTCCGCCACGTCGCGACCTGGGACCCGGGGCGGCCCGCCATGGAGAGCTGGCTGGAGAGCACCCGCGCCCAGCAGGTCCGGCTCGGACCGGGCACGCTCGCCTTCGGGGCCGGCGAGCGGATCCAGACCGAGATCTCCTGCAAGTACACGCTGGCGCAGATGGCGGCCTTCGCCGAGGGCGCGGGCTTCACCGAGGTGGGAAACTTCACGGACCGCCGCCAGTGGTTCGTGGACGCGCTCTGGAGGGCGGACGGATGAGCGGCGCCACCGGCGGCCCGGACCCGTCAGGTGTCCTGGTGGATGCGACCCGGCGAGGGCTCGCGGGCGGCGGATGGCGCGCGGGATGCTGAGCCGGGCGCGCGTCCCCGCGGGCGAGGTCGACCGGCCGGCCCTGGCCGAGCGGTACGGCCGGGTGCGCGCCGCCACGGAGCGGCTCTGCGCGCCGCTCGCCACCGAGGACTACGTGGTCCAGTCGATGCCGGACGCCAGCCCGGTGAAGTGGCACCTCGCCCACACCACCTGGTTCTTCGAGACCTTCGTGCTCGGTCCACACCTGGCCGGGTTCGATCCCTACCGCGGCGCCTGGGGACCGCTCTTCAACTCCTACTACGTCTCGGTCGGCCCCCGGTTCCCGCGCCCGGAGCGCGGCCTGCTGACCCGCCCCACCGTCGCCCAGGTGTGGGCCTGGCGGGCCTGGCTGGACGAGCGGATGCAGGCCTTCCTCGCCACGCCCGCGGCGGCGCGCCCGGAGGTGGCCGCGCTGGTGGAGCTGGGGCTGCACCACGAGCAGCAGCACCAGGAGCTGCTCCTCACCGACCTGCTGCACGCCTTCTCGCGGAACCCGCTCCAGCCGGCCTACCTGGAGGCGCCGCCGCCCGCCTCGATCGCCACGCCGCTCCGGTGGACCAGGCGGCCGGGCGGGCTGGTGCGCATCGGCCACGTGGGGCCCGGCTTCTCCTTCGACAACGAGGGTCCGGTCCACCGGGTCCACCTCGAGCCCTTCGAGCTGGCCTCGCGCCCCGTCAGCGCCGGCGAGCTGGCGGCCTTCATCGACGACGGCGGCTACCGGCGGGCCGAGCTCTGGCTCTCCGATGGCTTCGCGGCCGCGCAGGCCGGCGGCTGGGAGGCGCCGCTCTACTGGGTGCGGCGCGGCGGGGCCTGGCGGCGCTTCACTCTTCACGGCGAGCTCGAGGTCGACCCGGCCGCGCCGGCCACCCACCTGAGCTACTACGAGGCCGACGCCTACGCCCGCTGGGCCGGAGCGCGCCTGCCGACCGAGGCGGAGTGGGAGAGCGCGGCCGCGGGGCAGCCGGTGGCCGGCCAGTTCGTGGAGGACGGCGCGCTGGTGGCGCTGGCGGAGGCGGGCGAGGCGCCCCTGTTCGGCGGCGCCTGGAGCTGGACCAGCAGCCCGTACGTCGGCTACCCGGGCTTCCGGCCCGCGCCCGGCGCCGTGGGCGAGTACAACGGCAAGTTCATGGTGAACCAGCTCGTCCTGCGCGGCGGCTCCTGCTTCTCGCCGCGCGACCACCTGCGCGCCACCTACCGCAACTTCTTCCCGCCCGGCGTCCGCTGGCAGGTCAGCGGGCTCCGGCTGGCGCGGTGACAGGGCCGGCGCGGCTCAGG
>JANNKC010000232.1:0-52974 GCA_031396105.1 Anaeromyxobacter sp. | reverse complement strand
CCCAGGTCGGCCAGCAGGCCGAAGGAGTTGAGCGCCTGGTTGCGGGCGATGAGGAGCGACGAGTAGCCGATGACGGTGGTCAAGGAGCAGAGCGTCACCGCGCCGCCGGTGGTGCGCACGCAGTCGGCGATGGAGGCGGTGTGATCGAGCCGGCGGCGCTGGAAGACGTTGACCGCGTAGTCCACGCCGATGCCGAAGGTGATGGGCAGGGCGATGAAGTTGAGCATGTTGAGCCTGAGGTGGAGGGCCCCGGCCAGGCCGCCGAACCAGAGGACGCCCACGCCCAGCGCGGCCAGCACCCAGCCGGCGTCGCCCAGCGCACGGACGCTGCGGCCGCCCAGGCCGAAGGCCAGCAGCACCAGGAGCGCCACGCCCAGGAACGAGAGGAGCGTGGCGCGCGGCCCGTCCCGCTGGATGGCGGTGAGCACGTCGGCGAAGACCAGCATGGAGGAGGCGGTGGGCAGGTCGGCGCGCGGCAGCGGGATGGCGCGCAGCTCCTCGGCGAAGCGCAGCAGGTCGCGCCCGTTCCAGACGTCCATGCCCACGGCCGGGTAGACCAGCACCGGCGTGCCGAGCCGGCCGTCCACCTCGGTGATCTGGCGGCGCAGCGCCGGCGGCAGGTCGGCCGCGCCGAAGGGGGCCAGGTCCTCGGGCGGCAGCACCGCCTTCACCAGGAGCTGCTTCTCTGGCGCCAGGAAGGAGAGGTTCCCGGCCGTGGCCAGCGCCCGGAGCTGGCGGATGACCGGCAGCTTCTCCGCCTGCCCCTCGGGCACGAAGGCCGCCACCGAGAGGACCGAGCCGATGGTGCTGCCCGGCGTGGCGCGCCGGTGGGCCTCGAGGCGGCGGCCCACCTCGCGCGCCTCGGCCTCGTCGCGCGCCAGGAGCACGGTGGGGGTGAGGTGCTGTCCGAAGAGGGCGTCCACCCGGGCGTCCCACCAGGCCGGCCCGCCCTCGGCCAGCGCCGCCTGGTCGCGCAGCTTGCGGAAGTCGTACTCGATGGGATCGCGCAGGAAGTGGACCACCGACCAGACCGACGCCAGCGAGAGCGCCACCGCGGCGAGCGTGGTGACCCGCGGTGAGCGGTCCACCACCAGCGAGACGACGTGCGTGAAGAGGGGGCGGGCCGGCCGCTCGCCCGGCCGAACCAGCGGCTGGACCCGCTCCCAGGCCAGCGTGAGCGGCGGCACCATGAGGTAGGCGAAGAGCCAGGAGAGGCTCATGCCCACGCCGCCGATGAGGCCGAACTGGTTGAAGCCGCGGAAGTCGGTGGAGAGGAGCGAGCCGTAGGCCACGCCGGCCGAGAGGGCCGCGGTGAGCGTGGCCAGCCAGGTGGTCTCCACCGCCGTCACCATGGCCTCGAGCGGCGCGCCGCCGCGGCGCCGCTCCTCCAGGTAGCGGGCGAAGAAGACGATGCCCACGTTGATGCCGTTGCCGATGACGATGGAGCCCAGGAAGGCGGTGTTGGAGTTGAGGTGGCCCACCAGCAGCTCGGCCACGCCGAAGGTGACGAAGGTGCCGGCGAAGAGCGGGAGGCCGATGGCCGGCACGGCCCGCCAGGTCCGGTTGTAGACGGCGATGACCGCCGCCACCGCCAGCACCACCAGCAGCGTGGCCCAGACGAGGTCCTCGGCCAGCGCGGCGTGCTCCATGATGTTGGAGGCCACGTAGCCGCCGTAGGCCACCTGGAGCCCGGGCGCGACCTTCTTCGGGTCGAGCTCCTCCACCGTCCGCTTCACCAGCCGGTCCAGCGCCACCACCCGCCCGTAGTCGCCGGGATCGCCGCCCAGCCGCACCAGCATGGCCAGCGCGTCCATGGTCTCGCCGGGCTTCCGGCCCGGCACCTTCCCGGCGATGTAGCCGTCCGGGAAGCGGCCCAGCAGGTCCTGGCGGTCGCTGGCCAGGCCGTCGAGCAACGCCTCCACGTCGGGCGCCGGGCCGCTCGCCGCCCCGGCCGCCGCGGCCCGCTCCCACGCCAGCCGCGCCGTGAGCACGTCGCGCAGCCGCAGGAGCTCGGCCTTCTCCGGGAAGAGGAGCACCCGCGGCCTGTAGAAGTCGGTGATCTCGTCGACGCGGTACTCCACCCAGCGGACCAGCCCGCCCGGCGCCGCCTCCAGCCGCTCCGCCAGGTCGTCGGCGAAGAGGGCCAGCGTGAGCGGGTCCGCGCCGTGGAGCACCACGGTCGCCTCGGCGAAGCCCCCCACCCGCGCCGAGACGGTGGCGAGATCCCGCGCCGAGCGGCTGCTGGCCGGGAGGAGCTCGGAGAGATCCGGCCGGAGGTCGGCATAGAGCCGGACGGTGCCCCACAGGCCGAGCGCCGAGGCGAGCGCGCACAGGGCCAGCAGGGCGTGGCGGTGCCGGTCGGCGAAGACCACCCAGCGGCGGCTCTTGCTCATGTGGCCTCCATCAGGTCGGCCGGCCCGAGCGCGCCGAGGCGTGCGCCGGCCGGGCCGAGCTCCAGGTACTCCAGCACCTCGCCGTGCAGGGAGCCGGCGTTGGCGTAGCGATCGCCCGGCGCCAGGTGGGGCCGGTGCACGTGGCCGAAGACGCCGAGGTCGTACCCACCCTGGGCCACCAGCCGCTCGCAGCGGCGGCGGAAGAGCGCCACCATCCGCTCCTCGGCCAGGCCGCGCACCATCGCCTCGGCCGCCTCGGCGAAGGCGCGCACCAGCCAGGCCCGGCCGAAGCGGAGCGAGATGGCGTCGCCCAGCCGGCCGGCCGGCGACGAGTTGACCGGATCGGCGGCGTGGCCGTGGGCCACCAGCACGCGCCCCAGCCCTGGCCAGTCGAGCTCCAGCCGCGCCTCGCCGCGGGTGGGGTCATGGTTCCCGCGGGTGGCGCGCAGCCGCCCCTCGGCGGCCAGCGCGTCCGCCGCCGCCGCCACCGCCGGGAAGGCGCGCGGCCCGGCCCCGGGCCCGGCGAAGAGCTCCTCCCAGACGTCGCCGTTGAGGATGAGCTCGCAGCCGTCGGCGCGGGCGCGGGCCAGGAAGGCCAGCGCCAGCCGGCCGTGCAGCGCCGGGCTGCGCGGCCCGAGGTGCCAGTCGCTGGCGATGCGGAGCGTGGTCACCGGGCGTCCGCCCGGGCGCCCAGCGTGGCCTGGAGCAGCGCCGTGGTCTCGCGCCAGGCGCGCTCGTGGATGGGCCGGAGCCAGGCCGTGTCCCGCGCCCGCTCGGGGTGGCGCTCCACGGGGATGGGGGCGCCCACCGCGACGTCGATACGGGCCGGCAGCGGCACGGGCAGCCAGAAGGAGAGCTTCCTCAGCTTGAAGCCCGGGAAGGCGGCGGTGCCGCCCGCCACCGCCACCGGCACGATGGGCACGCCGGTGCGCACCGCCAGCCGGACGAAGCCGAGCCGATCCTGCCAGCGCAGCGTGTAGAAGTCGCGCGAGGGCTGGCACTCGCGGTGGCCGCCCGGCGCGAGCATGAGCTGGTGGCCCTGCTCCAGCGCCGCCACGCAGCTCTCCTCGCCCGGATCGATGAGGCCGCAGATCTCCTTGATGCGCTGCGCCCCCGGGAAGGCCCCCTCGATGCGGCTGCGCGCCGCCACGAAGCGCAGCGGCTGGAGGGCGCGCCGCCCGGCCCGCCACTCGCGCCAGCCGAGGGCATAGCCGGCCAGGGCCAGGTCCGTGGAGAGGTAGCCCGCTCCGTGGTGGGCCACGTAGATGCACGGCCCCTCCACCGGCGCGCCGATGAGCCGGCCGCGGTGGTAACGCCAGAGCCCCTCGGTGGCGGTGAGGGCGGCCGTCAGGTACCAGTGGCGCGGATCCAGCTCGGGGAGCGGCGCGGGGCGGGGCGGGGCGGGCGGCGTGGTCACGGGAGGCTCCGTCCGAGGCGGCGCGCGGCCAGCGCCTCGTCGAGGAGGGCCTGGGTGGCGGCGGCGGCGCGATCGGCCAGCCAGGCCACGGCGGCGGCGTCGTCCGGCGCGGGCGGGAGGAGCGGCTCGCCGAACCAGAAGTCGAGCCGCACCGGCAGCGGGATGGGCGGGAGCCAGAGGCTGCCGCGCTTGCCGATGGGGATGCGCCACGGGTGCTGCTGGTCGGCCCCCGCCATGGCCACCGGCACGATGGGCAGGCCGGCCCGCGCCGCGATGCGGGCGAAGCCGCGCCGCCCACCCCACTCGATCCGGTCCGGCGGACCGTAGAGCTCGCGCCCGCCGCCCGGGTAGAGGAGCAGCGACTCGCCGCCCGCCACGGCGCGCAGCGCCGCCTCCTCGGTGGCCTCGATGGTGCCGACGTGGCGCCGCACCCAGGCCAGGAGTGGCGTGCGGTGGAGCGAGGTGTCGCGCTTCTCCATGGGCCGGAACGGAGGGCGCCCCGAGTCCCAGAAGGTGAGCAGGCCGAGCAGCATGGTCTCGAGGTAGAGGAAGGCGCGCGGGTGCTTGGCCAGGTAGAGCACCGGGCGATCCTGCGGCACCCGCTCCAGCCCATGGACGGTGGGCCGGAACCAGAGCTTGAGGAGGCGCGTCAGGGGCACCAGCACCGCCTTCTGTCGCCAGCTGCGCGGGAAGCGCGCCGGGATGGCGCCGCTCACCGCGCCCTCCGGCGGGGGGCCGCGCCGTCCGCGTCTCCGGCCCGGCGCGCCGCCGCGAAGGCGTAGATGCGCGCCACGTGCCTGGCCACCCGGGTCCAGCAGAGCGTGGCGGCGCGGGCGCGGCCGCGCTCGGCGAGCCGGACCCTGAGCGCGCCGTCGGTGGCGGCGCGCCAGAGCCCCTCGGCCAGCGCCGCCGCGTCCCCGGGCGGCACCAGCAACGCCGCGCCGCGGGCGGCCTCGGCGTAGCCGGGGATGTCGCTGGCCACCACCGGGCAGCCGGCCGCCATGGCCTCCACCAGCACCATGCCGAAGCTCTCGCCCCCCAGCGACGGCGCGCAGAAGAGGTCGGCCTCGCGGTAGGCGGCGGCCAGCGGCTCGTCGTCGAGCCGCCCCAGGAAGGTGACGCCTGCGGCCGCGGCGCGCCGGGCGTATGGCTCCACCGGGCCGCTCCCCGCCACCCGCACCTCGACGGCACGGCCGGCCACGGCCAGCCGCTCGGCCGCCTCCAGCAGCAGCCCGAACCCCTTGCGCCGCTCGCCGAAGCGCCCCACGAAGAGCACGCGCGGCCGGCGGTGGGGCCCGGGCGCGGGGAGGCGCGCCAGGGCGGCGGTGAAGCGCGTCAGATCCACGCCGTTGGGGACCACGGCGGTGCGCCCGCGGAAGACGGCCCGGCTGAAGGCCTTGGCCTGGCGCGACACCGCGATGCCGTAGTCGATGCGGGAGAGGCCGGCCGAGGCGGCGCGGCGCAGCAGCGTCTGCACCGGCAGCTCGCGCTCGGCGCTGGCGTGGAAGGTGGCCACCACCGGCTGGCCGTGGCGGCGCGCCCAGCCCAGCGCCTGCCGCCCCGGCCCGGGCACCAGCGGCTCGTGGACGTGGATCAGGTCGAAGCCGCGCTCGTCGAGCCAGCGCCGGGTGGTGCGCGCCGACGTGAGCAGGCCGATGCGCGCCACGCTGCCGTTGGCCCTCACCGGCACCACGCCGTCCAGGCCGTGGCAGCCCGCCGGCACCGCGCCGCTGGCCGGGCCCAGCACCAGGGCCTCATGCCCCTCGGCGGTCAGCGCGGCCGCCAGCGCCTGGACGTGCCGGTTGACGCCCCCCTCGTGGGAGAGATCGTAGGGCGTGACCACCGCGACCCTCACGGCGACACCGCCGGCGCGCCGTCGGCCCCGCGCCGCAGCAGCCGGCGGATGACCACCACGCGCGCCGCCGCCGTGATCCCCGCCCCCACCGCCACGTGGAGGCAGCCCACCATCGCCAGCCAGGCGGCGCGCTCGGCGTCGACGAAGGGGGCCGGCAGCAGGAAGCCGAGCATGATGACGATGCGCTGCGGCCGCTCCAGGCCGAAGGCCGGGCAGGCCACGCCCAGCCCCTCGCCGCGGGCCCTGGCGTAGCTCACCATGAGGGAGGCCGAGAGCGCCGCCACCGCGGCCGCGCCGCCGAGCTTCCCCGGCAGCCCCAGGACCAGTCCGCCGAAGAGGGCCATCTCGGCGACGCGGTCCAGGTTGGAGTCGAGGAAGGCGCCGGCCGGCGTGGCGGTGCCGGTGGCGCGCGCCAGCTCGCCGTCCAGCATGTCGCAGACCGAGCCCCAGGCCAGCGCCAGCCCGGCCCAGCCGAAGGCGCCCTGGGCCGCCAGCCAGGCCGCCCCGCAGGTGATGGCCACGCCGAGCCAGGTCAGGCCGTCGGCCGAGAGTCCCAGCGCCCGCGCGCCGAGGAGGAGCGGTCGGGTGATCCAGTAGGCCCAGCGTCCGGCCGCGGCCAGGGCTCCGGTCCGCCCGGCCAGCCGCGCCGGCACCGCCGGGCGCGCCACCGCGAAGGCCAGCAGCGAGACCGCGGCGGCCACCAGGTGGAGGAGGATGGCGAGGCGGGCGCCGCCCGGCATGGTCCGGCCTACCGCGCGGCGGCCCTGGCGGCCCCGGACGACTCGGCGAAGGCGCGCAGCTTGCGGTGCAGGTGGATCTGCTGCTGGAAGAGGTCGTGCACCGCGCCGCGCCCTGGCGCGGTCACCGGGCTCTTGAAGAAGAAGGAGAGCCACTCCTGCGGCCCCTTCCCTCCGGCGCGCTGCCCCAGGTCGGCCAGCAGCGCGAGATCGAGGACGATGGGCGCCGCCAGGATGGAGTCACGGCACTGGAAGTTGACCTTGATCTGCATGGGGTAGCCGAGCCACCCCCGGATGTCGATGGCGTCCCACCCCTCCTTGTTGTCGCCGCGGGGCCGGTAGTAGTGGATGGTCACCTTGTGCTCCACGTCGCCGTAGAGCTCCGGGTGGTGGGCGGCGTCGAGGATCTGGTCCAGCACGCCCAGCTTGGAGACCTCCTTGGTCTTGAAGCTGTCGGCGTCGTCGAGCACCTCGCCGTCGCGGTTGCCCAGGATGTTGGTGGAGAACCAGCCCTCCAGCCCGAGCATGCGGGCGTGGAGCATGGGGGCCAGCGTGGTCTTGATGAGCGTCTGGCCGGTCTTGAAGTCCTTGCCGCCCGTGGCCACGCCGCTCCTCTCGGCCAGCTCGCGCAGCGCCGGGATGTCCTGCGAGAGGTTGGGCGCGCCGTTCATGAAGGGCAGGCCGCACTTCAGCGCGGCGTAGGCGTAGACCATGGAGGGGGCGATGGTGGCGTCGCCGGCGTCGAGCGCCGCCTCGAAGGCGGCCAGCGTCTGGTGCGCCGGGCCGGCCTCCACGTAGACCTCGGTGGAGCCGGTCCAGACCATGACGCCGCGGGCGCAGCCGTTCCGCGTGAGGAAGCCGCGGATGTCCTGCTGCAGCGCCTCGGCCTTCTGCCGCAGCGTGCCGGTCTTCACGTTGGGCCCGTCGAGCCGGCGCACCCAGGCCTTGTCGAAGACCGCGGCCATGGGCTTGACCGCCTCGAGCTGGGCGCGGATGGGATCGAGGTGGCGCCGCTCCAGCACGTTGGCGCGCAGCGCGGCCTGGTAGGCGTCGTCGGGAAAGGGGTCCCAGCCGCCGAAGACCAGGTTCTGGAGCGGCACCAGCGGGAGGACGTCGCGCAGCCGCGGCCCGGGTTCGCCGGCGTCGCCGATGAGGTGGCCGAGCTGGGTCAAGCTGCCGATGGGCTGGGCCAGTCCGCTCTTGACCGCCTCCACGCCGGCGATGGCGGTGGTGGCGACGGCGCCCATGCCGGGCAGCAGCACGGCCAGCTTCTCGCCGGGGCGGTTGGGAGGGATGACGGGCGCGATGGACATGTCGACCTCGATGCCGGCGGGCCCGGGGGGGATTGCCTCCCGAGGACTTCGCGGCTGGTAGCGTCAACGGCCGGGTGGGTGCGGCCGCCTGGGCCGCGCCGGAGCGGCGTCCGAGCTGGAGCCGGGCGTCGGGCCGTACGTCAGCGCCTTCTACCGCAGGACGGGGCCGCGCGCGACAGGAACCATGCACCGGGCGGTTCGGCGCACCTCTCGTGGTGTTGTGCTACCAGTGCCGGAGCCCGCCTCCGGGAGCCGCCCTTGAGAGTCCTCGCCCTCGTCGTCGCCCTTGCCGCCCCGCGGTCCGTGCCCGTCGTCGCCCTTGCCGCCCTGCTGGCCGTGCCCGTCGTCGCCCTCGCCGCCCTGCTGGCCGTGCCCGTCGTCGTCCAGGCGCACGAGGTCCTTCACGAGGTCCGCCCGGGCGGCGCCGTGGCGCTGAAGGCCTTCGAGCCGGGCGGCGAGGTGCTGGCCGACGCGCCCTACCAGGTCTGGTCCCCCGCGGATCCCGGCAGCCCCTGGCAGACGGGGCGCACCGACCGCGCCGGCTGGCTCTCCTTCGTGCCGGCCGTGCCGGGTTCGTGGCGGGTCAAGGTGGTGGAGGCGAGTGGCCACGGCCTCGACGTGCTGATCGACACCGCCACGCCGGCGCCGCCCCCAGCGCCGGCGGGCGACCCGGGAGCCGCCTTCGTGCTGCGGCCGCTCCTCGGCGCCCTGCTCATCGGCGCGCTCTTCGGCGGGCTGGTCCTGCTCTACCGCAAGAAGGCGAGGCGCTGAGCCTTGCACCTCCCCGACGGCTTCCTCTCGCCGCAGCTCACCCTTCCGGCCTTCGCGGTGGCCGCGCCCCTCTGCGCCTGGGCCGCGCGGCGCCGCTTCGGGCCGTCCGGCGCGGAGGCGCTGCCGGTGCTGGGCACGCTCACGGCGCTGGCCTTCGTCATCCAGACCATCGTGATCCCGGTGCCGGGCGGCACCTCGACGCACCTGGTGGGCGTGACCCTGCTGGCGCTGCTCTACGACCCGCTCACCGCCTTCGTCTGCGAGGCGCTGGTGCTGGTGCTGCAGGCGGTCTTCTTCGGGGCGGGCGGCGTCACCGTGCTCGGCGTGAACGCGCTGGCGCTCGGCCTCCTCGGGCCGCTCTGCGGCTGGCTCGTCTTCAAGCTGATCCGCCCGCTCGGCGAGCGGGTGGCCGCGTTCCTGGCGGCCTGGGTGGCCATGCAGGCCTCCACCGCGGCGGTGGTGGGGGTGCTCTGGCTGCAGCGCCTGCTCGACCCGGCCTACTTCCCCATGGAGCCGGCCGTCATGGCGGCCGGCATGCTCCTGCCGAGCCTCACGGTGGCGGGGCTCCTCGAGGGCGGGTATACGCTGCTGGCCCTGTCCCTCCTCAGGAAGGCGAACCTGCGTGGCCTCGACCGACCCACGGCGTGAGCCTGTGAGCCTGCCGGCTCGGACCGGCGAGGCCGGCGCGCCCGCGGAGCGCCGGCTCCTGCTCCTCGGCCTGGTCGCCCTCTTCGCCCTCTCGGCGCTGACCGACCCGCGCTGGCTCGGGCTGGCCTGGGCGGCGGCGCTCCTCCTCTTCCGGCGCGGCGCCGCCCGCTCGCTGGCGCGCCTGCTCGGCACGGTGGTCCCCGTCTCGCTCGGCCTCTCGCTCGCCTCGGCCGGCTTCACGGCGCTGGTGGCGGGCCAGCCGGTGGCCTGGCGGGCGCTCGGCGCCCTCAACCTGCGCACCACGCTGCTCGGCTTCCTCACCTTCTCGGTGCTGGCGCGGGTCAACCTGATGCGGGCCGTGGCGCCCTGGCCCACCGCGGCCCGCCTGCTCGCCATCGCGCTCGGCCAGGTCCACGCGCTCCGGCTGCTGGTCACCGACTCGGCGCTGGGCCTGAGGAGCCGCATGGTGCGCCGGCCCGGCGCGGTGGACGTGGTGCGCGGCGCCGGCGCGGTGACCGGCACCCTCTTCGCCCTCTCGGCCAGGAACGCGCGAGACGTGGCCGACGCCCTGCGCGCCCGGGGCGCCTAGCGTGCCCTTCGACCTCGAGCGCGTGGCGGTGCGGGCGGGCGGGCGCACGGTCCTCTCCGACCTCACCTTCTCCGTGCAGCCGGGCGAGCGCCTGGCCCTCCTCGGCGTGAACGGCTGCGGCAAGACCACGCTCATGAAGGTGCTGGACGGCCTCACGCCTCCGGCGGCCGGCGCGCTGCGCTACGGCGGCTTCCCGCTCGACGCCCGCCGGCTCGGCGAGGCGGCCTTCTTGCGGAACTTCCGGCGCGAGGTGGCGTTCCTCTTCCAGAACGTGGACGCCATGCTCTTCAACCCCACCGTGGCCGACGAGATCGCCTTCGGGCCGCGCCAGCTCGGCCTGCCGGACGTGGAGGCGCGGGTGGCCCGGTGGGCCGAGGAGTTCCGCGTCACGCCGTTCCTGGACCGGCCGCCCTTCGAGCTCTCCGGCGGCGAGAAGAAGCGGGTGGCCCTGGCGGCGCTGCTCTGCGTCGAGCCGCGCGTCCTCCTGCTCGACGAGCCCACCGCCAACCTCGACCCGGCCACCGGCGCCCACCTGGTGGAGCTGCTGCAGGCGCTCACCGGCGTCACCGTCATCGCCTCGACGCACAACCTCTCGGTGGTGGAGGAGCTGGCCGACCGGGCGCTGCTCCTCGCCCCCGGCCGCGCCGGGCTGCTCTACGACGGCCCGGTGGACGGCCTGCTCGAGAACCAGGCGCTGCTCATCGAGAGCGGCCTGGCCCACGTCCACCGGCACGCCCACGGGCCGGGGAGGCACGCCCACTACCACGTGCACGACGCCGAGTAGGCCGGGCCGGGTCGCAGCAGCCGTCCACCAGCGCCTCCGCCTCGGCGGCGCCGCCCCATCCGATGACGCGCGGGTGCTTCCCGCCGAAGACCACGGTCATGAGGAAGAACTGCTCGATCTCCTCGCGCAGCCGCTTCGGCAGGTCCTCGGCGTCCTCCACCGGCGCGCCTCGCTCGTACTTGACCGGCAGCAGGATGAGCCGGTCGTTGCGGATGCGCGCGCCGCCGCCCTTCCGATCCTGCTCGAGGCGCACCACGCCCACGGCGCGGCAGCGCACCACCGTGCCCGGGTAGCTCGCCGCGTCCCACACGATCATGGCGTCCACCGGGTCGCCGTCGGCGGCCGCCGTGCCGGGCACGAAGCCCCAGTCGAACGGGTAGGCCAGGCCGAGCGGCAGCGCCCGCGCCACCGTCATCACGCCGAGCGCCGGCTCGTACTTCAGCTTCACCGTGGCGCCGCGCGGCGACTCGACGACCACGTGGATGGCGCCGTCCTCGGCGCGGGCGGGCAGGTGGCGGAGGTCCATGGGGCGCCAGCCTCACGCGGCGACGGGGCGCGGCGCAAGGCAGGGCCCCGGGGGGGCCGGGCGGCGAGGCGCGGCGGCCCCGGGGGTGGGTGGCTCGGCGCCGGGCCTCACGCCCTCGCCACCAGCCGCACCGCCGGCGCCTTCACGAGCGCGGTGACGCGCGCGCCGGGCGCCAGGCCGAGCCGGGCCGAGCCTCGCCGCGTCACCAGCGCCACCAGCCGCACCCCGCAGTCGAGCGTGACGCGCTGGAGCGGCCCCTCGTCGGAGAGCGAGACCACCGTGCCGACCAGCCGGTTCTGGGCGGAGGAGGCGTGGCCGTCGGCCGGCTCCAGCACCACCTCCTCGGCGCGCACGCAGGCGTAGGCCTCGCCGGCGAGATCGCCCGGGTCGAGCCCGACCAGCTCCACCGGCCCGGCCAGCACCACCGCCAGCCCGTCCTCGCGCCGCAGCAGCCGCGCCGGGAAGACGTTCTCGGTCCCCACCACCCGCGCCACCTCCACGTCGGCCGGCGCGCTGAAGACCTGGTGGACCGGCCCGACCTGGCGCACCGCGCCGGCGGCCAGCACCACCAGCCGGTCGCCCAGCGCCAGCGCCTCGGTCCGGTCGTGGGTCACCAGCACGGCCGGCACGCCGGCCTGCTCCAGCAGCGCGCGGAGCTCGCCGCGCAGGACCTCCCTGGTGGGGGCGTCGAGGGCCGAGAGCGGCTCGTCGAGGAGGAGGAGGCGCGGCCGAGGCGCCAGCGCGCGGGCCAGCGCCACCCGCTGCCGCTGGCCGCCGGAGAGGGCGCCGGGCCTTCGGCCCAGGAGCTCGGTCAGGCCGAGCCGGG
The DNA here is from genome assembly GCA_031396105.1 of Anaeromyxobacter sp. GTDB lineage: Bacteria > Myxococcota > Myxococcia > Myxococcales > Anaeromyxobacteraceae > JADKCZ01. The sequence continues at coordinate 41,115 of JANNKC010000232.1, read as the reverse complement.
TCGCCACCTCGGCCACCCGCGCCTCGCGCTCGGCGCGCGGAGCGCGGTGGAGGCCGTAGCCCAGGTTCCCCGCCACCGTGAGGTGCGGGAAGAGGGCGTAGTCCTGGAAGAGGAGCCCCACGCCGCGAGCCCGCGGCGGGACGAAGGTGCGCGCCGCGGCGTCGAACCAGGTCTCCGCGCCGAACCGGATGTGCCCCGCGTCGGGCCGCTCCAGGCCGGCCAGCGCCCGCAGCAAGGTGGTCTTGCCCGAGCCGGAGGGGCCGAAGAGGACCGTGACCAGCCCTTCCCCGAGCGGCCAGGCGGCGCGCGCCGCCACGGTGGGCCCCCCCGGGAAGCGGCGCGTCACGTCGAAGCTCAGCGTCCGGTCCACCAGAGGGCCCTCCGGCGCTGCAGGGCGGAGACGGCCACCAGCACGGCGAAGGCGGTGGCCAGCAGCAGCGCGGCGGTGCGGTGGGCCGCGCCGTACTCCAGCGCCTGCACCTGGTCGAAGAGCGCGATGGAGAGGGTGCGGGTCTCGCCGGGGATGGCGCCGCCCACCATGAGCACCACGCCGAACTCGCCGAGCGTGTGGGCGAAGGCGAGCACGCTGCCGGCCACCACGCCGCGCCAGGCGAGCGGCAGCGTGATCGCGAGGAAGGTGCGGAGCCGCGAGGCGCCCAGCATGAGCGAGGCCTCGGCCAGGCGCGGGTCCACCCCGGCCAGCGCGGTGACGAAGGGCTGCACCGCGAAGGGGAGGCTGTAGAGGATCGAGGCGCAGAGCAGCCCGGTGAAGGAGAAGGGGAACGGGTGCCCGGCCACCGCCGCGAAGGCGCGGCCGAGCGGCGCCCCCGGCGCGAGCAGCACCAGCAGGTAGAAGCCGAGCACGGTGGGCGGCAGCACCACCGGCAGGGCCACCACCGCCTCCACCAGCACCTTGCCGCGAGAGCGCGACGCCACCAGCCAGGCCGCCAGCGGCAGGCCCAGCAGGAGCAGCGCCAGCGTGGTGGCGCCGGCCAGGAGGAGCGAGAGCCGGATGGCGCCGAGATCCATCAGGGCGGCTCGAACCCGGCGCGCGCCAGCACCGCCCGCGCGGCCGGCGTCTGGAGGAAGGCGGCCAGGGCGCGCGCCCGCGCCGGGCGGGTCGAGCCGGCCAGCACCACGCCGGCCTGCACGATGGGCGGGTGGAGCGAGGCCGGGACCACGGCGTGGCGCCCGGCGGCGGCCAGGGCCGGGGCCCGGGCCAGCGCCAGCGGGATGAGCCCCGCGTCGCAGGCCGAGGAGGCGGCGAACTGCGCCGCCTGCGCCGCGCTCTCGCCGATGACCAGGCGCGGCGTCACCGCCGCCGAGAGGCCGGTCGCGGCCAGGGCGGCCTCGGCGGCGCGGCCGTAGGGCGCCAGGACCGGGTTGGCGATGGCCACCTTGCCCACGCCGGGCGCCGCCAGGGCCTCGAGGCCGCGCGCCGGATCGACCGGCGAGCCATGGCGCGCGTACAGGGCCAGGCGGCCGGTGGCGTAGCGGAACTCGGTGCCGGGGATCCCCTTCCCGGCCGCCACGAGCCGCGCCGGGTACTCCCCCTCGGCGGAGAGGAAGAGGTCGAAGGGAGCGCCGGCCGAGAGCTGGGCGAAGAAGGTGCCGGAGGCGCCGTAGACGACCCGCACCGGCCCTCCGCCCGCGGCCTCGAAGACCGGCAGGAGCTCCTCGAGCGCCGGCTTCAGGTTGGCGGCCGCCGCGACCAGAAGTGGCGACGGCCGGCTCGCGGAGGCTGACCAGGCGCCTAGGAGCAGGGCAGTGAGGGCCAGAGGGATGGTCACATTGAAGTCCGAATCAGTAACTTTAGGTAACTTATTGACCTATGTTAACCGCATTCGGTAGCGTAGTGCAACCCACCAGCCATGCGAGCCACCGTGACCAAGACCAGCCCGCTCCTCACCACGCTGGAGGTGGCGGCGCTGCTCCGCGTCCACCCGAAGCAGGTCTACCGGCTCCTGAAGCGCGGGCTCCCCTCGCGGCGGGTCGGCTCGGAGTGGCGCTTCGAGCGGGAGGCGGTGCTGGCCTGGTCGAGTGGCGAGGCGCCGCCGGCCGCGGCCCCCTCCACGCCTGGGCCACCGGCGGCCGCTCCCGGGGCCGAGCCGCTCCCCGCGCTGGTGGCCGCCAACGGCGACGTGGCGGTCCTCTCACTCCTCAAGCTGGTGACGGAGCGCGGCCCGCCGCTCCTCGGCTTCGTGCAGGCCGACATGCGCGCCGGCGCCGACCTCCTGGCGCGCGGCGCGGTGCTGGCCACGGGCGCCCACGCCGGCGGCTTCCCCTCCCACCTGGGCGGCGAGCGCGTGGCGCGGCTCCACCTCGTCTCGCGAGAGATCGGCCTGGTGGGCGGCCGCGGCGGCCCGGCCCCGCAGCCGCGCGATCTCGGCCGGCTGCGCCTCGCCTCCCGCCCCGCCGGCGCTGGCGTGCGCGCCCACCTCGACGCCGCGCTGGCGCGGGCCGGCCTCGACGCCGCGGAGCTCCACCGCGGCGCGCTCCTGTGCCCCTCACACCTCGACGTGGTGACGGCGGTGGCCGCCGGCCGCGCCGACGCCGGCCTGTGCAGCCGCGCCTGGGGCGAGCGGCTCGGCCTGCCGTTCTTCACCCTGGCGAGCGAGCCCTACGGCCTGCTGGTGCGGGCGCGCGACCTCGGCGACCCGCGGGTGGTGCGGCTCTGCGAGGTGGCGCAGTCCGGCCGCTTCCGCGCCGCCGTGGAGGCCATCCCCGGTTACGACGCGGCCGGCGCCGGCGACGTCCGCTACGACGGGGCGTGAGGCGCCGAACCTGCTAGGTTCCCGGCTCGCCGTGGTCGCGCCGCTCCTCACCTTCGCGCTCGCCGTCGCCCTCTCGGCCGGACCGGCCGCCCCTCGCGCCGCCCCCGTGCGCGAGCCGGTCGAGCCCGCCATCGAGCGCGCCCTCTCCGCCCCGGCCGGCGGCCCGCGCGCCGCCGCCGCCACCGCGCCACTCCTCGGAGTCCGCTACGCCGCCTCGCCGCTCGGCGAGGGCGCGGGCGAGGACCCCGACCCGCGCTTCCGGCTCGACGCCTTCGACTGCGTCACCTTCGTGGAGACGGCGCTCGCCCTCGGCAGCGCCGCCTCGCTCGACGAGGCGCGCCGCGCCATGGACGACCTGCGCTACCGCTCGCGCGTCCAGCTGGCCGACCGGCTCCACGAGGTGGTCTCGCAGTGGCTCCCCGGCAACCTCGAGAAGGGCTGGATCGCCCCGGCCTCGCGCGCCGTGGCCGGCGACGCCGCGCGCGTCGAGGCGGTGACGTACGACGAGGCGCGCTGGCGCCGGCTGGCCGCCTCGGGCCAGCGGCTCGCCGGCGTGCCCGTGGACCGGGCGCCGGTGGGGCGCTTCGAGGTGGAGGTGGTGCCCGTCGCGGCGCTGGACGCCGCCGCGCCGCGCATCCCCGACGGCACCCTCGTCTTCGTGGTGCGCGCCGAGCGGGACGACCGGCTCACCCGGGTGAGCCACGCCGGCCTGGTGGTGGTGCGGGACGGGGTCCGGCTGGTGCGCCACGCCAGCGCCTCGCCCCGGATCATGCGGGTGGTGGAGGAGCCGCTCGCCCGCTTCGTGGCGGGGCAGCAGCGGGCGCAACGGCTCCCGGTGGTCGGCCTGGCCCTCTTCACCATCCGGGACGCCAGGGCTCGCCTGGCTGGCCTCGCGGCCGGGCCGGCACGCACCGAGAGGCGGTGAGGCGCCCCTTCCGGGTCCCCGAAAAGGTCACAGAAGGTCGCGGCGCGCCTCCGTGTTCCTTGACCGGAGCGCCGGGAGGCGAAATAGCTCGGCCGCGACCGCGTATCGCCCCCGCACGAGCTCAACCACCATGACCCGCACCGACCTCTCCGAAGACGGCGCCGTCCTCGTCTCGACGCTGACCGCGCCGTGGCGAGGCCTCGCCTCCGCCGCCGAGCGCCGCCGCCTCCTCACCGCGCTCCTCGCCGCCACGCTGGCCTCGTTCCTGGTGGCGCTGGTGACGGTGCCGCGCGTCGACTTCACCGGAGGTGTCGAGGCCGGCCGCGGCCCCGAGGCCGCCGCCATGACCCCGCACCAGCTCGAGGAGGCCGAGGCCCAGGCCGCCAAGCTCGGCGCCATCGCCGGCTATGCCGGGGCGGGCCTCGGGCCGGCCCTGGCCATCCTCGGGACCGGCCTCGCCTGCTGGCTGGCCTTCCGGGTGGCCGGCACCAGGCCCGGGTTCAAGGCCACCATGGCCATCTCGGCCCACGCGCTCTCGCCGCTCTTCCTCTCGCAGCTCCTCACGCTGCCGGCCGTGCTCCTCAAGGCGCCGCTGGCCGCCGCCGACGTGCCGGGCCTGCTCCCCTCCAGCCTGGCGGCGCTCCTGCCGGCGGGCACCTCGCCGCTGGCGCTGGCGGCGGCCTCCTCGCTCGACCTCTTCACGGCCTGGGCGGTGGTGCTGCTCGCGCTCGGCATGGCCCGGGTGGCCGGCGCCAGCCGGGTGCGCGCCGCCGTGGTGGTGGCCGTCCTCTGGTCCGCCCAGATCGCCTTCCTCAAGCTCGCCCCCGCCGCCCTGGCGGCCGGCATGAAGGGCGGCGTGTGAGCCCCAGGTCCAGGACCTTCCTCGCCCTCCTCGCCGCGGCGCCGCTCGCCGCCGCCGCCGCCGAGCCGCCGCTCACGCTCGACGAGGCGCTGGCCGTGGCCGCCCGCGAGAGCCACGAGCTGGCCATCGCCCGCGCCGACGCCGGCCTGGCCGGCGCCGACTCGCTGACGGCCTTCGCCGGTCTCCTGCCCCGGCTCGACTTCACCTCCACCGCGGGGCGGCAGTTCACCGGCGACACCCGGGGCATCCAGCTCGTGCAGGTGGTCGACCCGGTCTCCGGCACCGTCAGCTTCGAGCAGCAGGTGGTCTCGGTCTCCTCCAAGAGCTTCGAGGACTACTCGCTCGGGCTCAAGCTCTCGCAGCCGCTGCTCAACGTGGCCACCTGGAAGCAGGTCGCCCAGGCCCGCGCCAGCGAGCGCGCCGCGGCGCGGAGCTGGGACGAGAGCCGGCTCACCGTGGCCTTCGACGTGACCAGGCGCTTCTACGAGCTCGTCAAGGCGGCCCGCTCGCTGGCGGTGCTGGAGAAGGCCGCGGCGCGCAGCGAGGAGCTGGTGACGCGCGCCGACGCGCTCTACGGCGCCGGCCGGGGGCAGCGGGCCGACACCTACTCGGCCCGCGTCAACCTGGGCAACGACCGGATCGCGGTGGAGCAGGCCCGCACCCGGCTGGTGCAGGCGCGGGCCGAGCTGGCCACGGCGCTGGGCCGCCCGGGCGACGCCGCCGTCGAGGTGGTGGCCCCGGCCGCGCTGGAGGGGCCGGGCCTGCCCTCCGCCGACGCGCCGCCGCTGGACCGGCTCCTCGCCACGGCCCGGCAGCGACGCCCCTCGGTGGCCGCCGCCGCGGCGCAGGTCGAGGCCGCCGAGGCGGCCCTGGGCGCGGCCCGCGCCGGCTACCTGCCCACCCTCTCGGCGCAGGCCAGCTACGGCCGGACCGGCACGCAGCTGACCGGCACGGACGGCGTCTACGGCGATCCGAGCCGGCAGTACGCCGCCACGGCGCAGCTCCTGCTCTCCTGGAACCTCTTCGCCGGCCGCGCCACCGAGGCCGGCGAGCAGCGCGCCCGCCTCTCCGCCGACCGGACCCGCGCCACCGCGGCGCGCACCCTGGACGGCGTGGCCCGCGAGCTCACCGGCGCCCGCCAGTCGGTGGTGGCCCAGGCCCGCCAGGTGGCCATGGCCAGCGAGAACCTGGGCGCCGCCGGCCAGGGGCTGGAGCTGGCCCGGCAGCGGCTCGAGGCCGGCCTGGCCTCCCAGCTCGAGGTCCGCGACGCCACCCTGAAGCTCACGCAGGCCGAGCTCTCGCTCGTTCAAGCCCGCATCGACCACGCCGTCGCGGCCGCCGACCTCAACCGCGCCGTCGGAGGAGCCCTCTAGATGGACGCCCAGACCAACCTGCCCCCGACCTCCAGGCCCACCCCGAGCGGCTCGGCCGCGCCTCCCGAGCCGTTCGACTCCGCCTCGCCCGCGGGAGGCCACGCCCAGGACAGGCTGCGCGCCGGCGGCACGGCGTCGAGGGAGACCCCTCCCGGCGCCGCCCTCGCCCCGGTCCGCATGAGCTGGCCCAGGCGCATCTTCGCGGCCCTCTTCGTGCTGGCCATCGCCGGCGTGGTGGCCGCCTCCCTCAAGCCCAAGGCGGAGCCGCCCATCGCCGTGCAGGCGGCCAGCGCGCGCAAGGGGGCCATCACCCGCATCGTCACCGGCGGCGGCAAGCTGGAGGCCGCCACCGAGGTGAAGCTCTCCTCCAACATCACCGGCGACCTGGTGGAGCTCTCCATCCGCGAGGGCGACCGGGTGACCCGCGGCCAGGTGCTGGGGCGCATCGACGCCCGCCGCTACGGCGCCCAGCTGGCCCAGGCCGAGGGCGGGCGCAACAGCGCCGCCGCCGAGCTGACGGTGCTGCGGGTCCGGGCCGACGCCCTCCAGGCCGAGCTCCAGCGCGTGGCCGCGCTGGCCGCCACCCAGAACGCCAGCGCCGCCGAGCTCGACAAGGCCCGCGCCGAGCTGGACGGCGCGCGCGCCCAGGCCAACGCCGGCGAGCAGCGGGTGGCCCAGGCCGACGCCACGCTCCGCGAGGCGCGCCACCAGTACTCCCTCACCACCATCACCGCCCCCATGGACGGCATCGTCACCCAGCGGCTCAAGCAGGTGGGTGAGCGGGTGCGCGGCTCGGACTTCTCCGAGGACGTCATCATGGTCATCGCCACCCTCTCCAAGATGGAGATGAAGGCGGAGATCGGCGAGCACGAGGTGGTCTACGTGAAGGAGGGCGACCTCGCCGACATCGAGGTGGACGCCTTCCCGGAGCGCAAGTTCAAGGCCCAGGTGGTGGAGGTGGCCCGCAAGGCCACCGTCAAGAACGCCGGCACCGAGCAGGAGGTGACCACCTTCTTCGTCCGCATGGCGCTCACCGACGTGGGGCCCGGCGCGCTGCCGGGCATGAGCGCCCAGGCCTCGGTGGCCACCGACACCCGCGAGGACGCGGTGGTGGTCCCCATCGCCGCGGTGACGGTCCGGCCCGAGAAGGACCTGAAGCCCAAGGGGCCGGAGGTGGCCGAGAAGCCCTCCCAGGCGCCGCCGCCGCCGCCGGTGCCCGGCAAGAAGGCCAGGAAGGAGCTGCTCAAGAAGGTGATCTTCGTGGTGCAGGACGGCGTGGCCCGCCTGCGCCAGGTGGAGACCGGCCTGGCCTCCGACACCGAGATCGAGATCGTCTCCGGCCTGCAGGCCGGCGAGAAGGTGGTGGAGGGACCCTACCGCGTCCTCGCCAAGGAGCTGGCCGACGGCAAGAAGGTGAAGGAGGAGGAGCCGGGCAAGAAGGACGGGAAGGCCAAGGGGTCATGAGCGAGCCGCTCATCTCGGTGGACCGGCTGGCCCGCCACTACGTGGTGGGCGGCGAGCTGGTGCGCGCCCTGGACGGCGTCTCCTTCGACATCCAGAAGGGCGAGTGGGTGGCCATCGTGGGCCAGTCCGGCTCGGGCAAGTCCACCCTGATGAACCTGGTCGGCTGCCTCGACACCGCCACCTCCGGCACCTACCGGCTCAACGGCGCCGACGTGGAGACGCTGGCCGACGACGCCCTGGCCGACCTGCGAAACCGGGAGATCGGCTTCATCTTCCAGACCTTCCAGCTCCTGCCGCGCGCCACCGCGCTGGCCAACGTGGAGCTGCCGCTGGTCTACCGCGGCCTGCCGCGGCGGGAGCGGCGCGCCATGGCCGAGGGGGCGCTGCGGTCGGTCGGGCTGGCCAACCGCATGCACCACCGGCCCAACGAGCTCTCCGGCGGGCAGCGGCAGCGCGTCGCCATCGCGCGCGCCCTGGTGGGCGAGCCGTCCATCCTGCTGGCCGACGAGCCCACCGGCAACCTCGACTCCCAGACCGGCGAGGAGATCGTGCGGCTCTTCGGCGACCTCAACCAGCGCGGCCACACCATCATCCTCGTCACCCATGAGCCCAGGCTGGCGGCCCGCTGCCCGCGGGCCATCAAGCTCATGGACGGCCGGGTGCTGGGCGACGGCCCGGGCGCCGAGGTGTCGGCGCTGCAGGCGGCGCGGGCGGTGGGCACGTGAACCGCGGGGTGCGCCGGCTCCTCTCCGAGCTCGGCGAGGGCGTGCGCATCGCCGTCTCGGCGCTCACCGGCAACCACCTGCGCACCTTCCTCACCACCATGGGCATCGTCATCGGCGTGATGACGGTCATCGCCATCGTGGCCATCATCGACGGCCTGGACGCCAGCTTCGCCTCGCAGATCGGCAACCTGGGCGCCCACACCGTCTACGTGGACAAGTGGAAGTGGATCAACACCGGCAACGAGTGGTGGGAGATGCGCAACCGCAAGAACATGGGGCGCACCGAGCTCGACGCCATCGAGCGCGAGGCCAGCCTGGCCACCGCGGTGGCCCCCATGGGCGGGCAGCGCACCACCGTGGCGGCCGGCGACGTCGAGCTGAGCCGCATCCTGGTGCGCGGCACCAGCGGCGCCTACCTGCAGACCGGCGGCGGCACCGTGGCCGCGGGGCGCTTCCTCTCCGGCCCCGACGTGGAGCTGTCGCGCAGCGTGGTGGTGCTGGCGGCCGGGGTGGTGGACCAGCTCTTCCCGGGCCTGCCCTGGGACGCCGTGCTGGGGCGGCGCGTCCGCGTCAGGGACCTCCCCTTCACCGTCATCGGCGTGCTGGAGCGCCGCGGCCGCATGCTGGGGATGGACCTCGACAACAACGTCTCCATCCCCTACACGACCTTCCTGCGCGACATGGGGAGCAAGCGCTCCCTCACCATCGCGGTGGCCACCGAGCCGGGCCAGGTGGACGCGCTGACCGACCAGCTCACCGGCATCCTGCGCCAGGCGCGGCGGGTCCCGGCCGAGCGGCCCGACGACTTCAACATCAACCGGCAGGACCAGTTCCTCAAGCTCTACGGCCAGCTCACCGGCGCGCTCTACGGCGTGGCGGTCGGGGTGGGGCTCATCACGCTGGTGGTGGGCGGCATCGGCATCATGAACATCATGCTCGTCTCGGTGACCGAGCGGACCCGCGAGATCGGGGTGCGGCGCGCCCTGGGCGCCCGCAAGCGGACCATCCTGCTGCAGTTCCTCATCGAGTCCTCCATCGTCTCGGCGGCGGGCGGCGCGGTGGGCACCGGGCTCGGCTTCGGGGTGGCCCTGCTGCTCTCGGTGGCCACGCCGCTGGCCGCCGCCGTCACGCCCGGCGCGGTGGCGCTCGGGCTGGGCTTCTCGGCCGGCGTGGGGCTGCTCTTCGGCAGCTGGCCCGCCTGGCGGGCCGCCAACCTCGATCCGGTGGAGGCGCTGCGCTACGAATGATCCAGCTCCTCGACAACCTGGCCATGGCGCTCGGCACGCTCCGGGCCAACCCGCTGCGCTCCGCCCTCACCCTGCTCGGCATCGTCATCAGCGCCTCCACGGTGGTGGCCATGATGGCGCTCACCGAAGGGCTGCGCCTCAAGGTGACCAGCGATCTCGCCTTCCTGGGCAACAACTCCTTCCAGGTGCAGAAGTGGCCGGCGCCGGGCTTCCACAACGTGGACTGGCACAAGTACGCCAAGCGCAGGCCCCTCACCCGCGAGCAGGGCGAGGCGCTGCGGGTGCTGCCGCACGTCTCCGGCGTGAGCATCGAGGAGTCCTTCGAGCGCCCCTTCGCGGTGGCCACCCGCGAGCGGGCCACCAAGCCCGTCATCGAGGTGGTGGGCGTCAACACCGACACCGAGCGCTCGCGCGCCATCAGCCTGGCCGAGGGGCGCTTCATCACCGAGTCGGACATCCAGCTGGGGCGGCGGGTGGCGGTGGTGGGGGCCGACGTGGTGGACGCCCTCTTCCCGGACCGCCGGCCGCTGGGCCAGGAGATCCGCGTCAAGGGCGTGCCCTTCGAGATCGTGGGCGTGGCCGAGCGCATGGGCTCGGTCCTCGGCCTGGAGTCGAAGGACGGCTTCACGCTGCTGCCCTGGACCGCCTTCGAGCTGGCGCTGGGCCGGGTCGAGAACAACAACCTGGTGGTCATCGCCTCCGCGCCCGAGGACATTCCGAGGGCCATCGACGAGGTGGTGGGCATGCTGCGCCGCGTGCGCGGCCTCTCGCCCGGCGCCGAGAACGACTTCGACTACTTCACCAACGACTCGGTCAACGAGACCTTCAACAACCTGGCCGCCATGGTGGGCGCCGCCACCCTGGGGGTGTGCGCCCTGGCCCTGCTGGTGGGCGGCATCGGCATCATGAACATCATGCTGGTCTCGGTCACCGAGCGGACCCGCGAGATCGGCGTGCGCATGGCCCTGGGGGCGCGGCGCCGCCGCATCCTCATCCAGTTCGTCTTCGAGGCCGTCACCCTCTCGCTCCTGGGCGGCCTCATCGGCGTCCTGCTGGGGGCCGGCGTGGCCATCTTCATCCGCGAGGTGCTGCAGGTCCCGTCGAGCATCCCGGCCTGGGCGGTGATACTCTCGCTCGCCTCCGCGTGCGGGGCGGGGCTCCTCTTCGGGATCTACCCCGCGGCCCGGGCCTCGAAGCTCGACCCGGTCGAGGCGATGCGGACCGAATAGGAGCGGGGAGCGCGTGGACAGAAAGAAGCTCTGGATCGAGGTGAAGGGCTGGACCTTCACCATCCTGGCGGTGCTGGCCTTCCGGACGTTCCTCTACGAGGCGGTCTACATCCCGTCGGGCTCGATGCTCCCGACGCTGCAGATCGGCGACTACGTGGTGGTGGAGAAGTGGGCCTACGGCGCCCGCCTCCCCTTCACCGCCACGGCGCAGGCCACCTGGGCCTCGCCGCGGCGCGGCGACGTGGTGGTCTTCCTCAACCCCACCGGCGGCCCCGGCACCGACGACCTCATCAAGCGGGTGGTGGCGGTGGGCGGGGACCAGGTGGAGATCCGCGACGGCCGGCTCATCGTCAACGACCGCCCGGTCCACCGGGAGGAGCGGCCAGGCGCGTGCTCCTACTGGAACCGGCCCGACCGCGGCCCCTGGGTCGAGGAGCCCTGCACCGATTTCGTGGAGCACCTCGACGGCCACGTCTTCCACACCCACTGCACGCCCGGGCGCGACTGCGGCGACGTGACGCCGCAGAAGGTGCCGGCCGGGCACGTCTTCCTGGCCGGCGACCACCGGGACCACTCGGCCGACAGCCGCGTCTTCGGGCCGGTGCCGCTGGGGCGCATCAAGGGGCGGGCCTGGGTGGCGCTGGTCTCCTGGGGCCAGGACGGGCTCCGCTGGGACCGGCTCTTCCACCGGGTGAACCACTAGCTGGGAGCGGGCCCGGCCCGCTGGCAGCGGCGCGCGGTGAGGTTTCAGCGGAGGTGCACCGCCTCCGCGTCGAACGCCGAGCCGACGCCGTGACAGGCGGCGCAGGCCTCCGCGCCGAGCAACGTGGTGTTGGTCTCCGCGTGCGCGGCGGTGGCCGGCGCGTCGTGGCAGCTGGTGCACGCCGCCGTCTCGGGCGGGAGGCGGACGGTCCGGGTCACGCTCCAGGACGGGTTGGTGCAGTACTGGTCGGCGTCGAGAAACGGGTCCTCGGAGCAGGCCAGCTCCTGCAGGATGCTCCCGGCCCGCCCCGCCGACGGGAGCGCCCACGTCCCCGCGAGGTGGCAGGCCGCGCAGTCGGAGGGGGGGCGCGGGTACCGGGTGCCGTTGAACCGGACCTGCGTGCCGGCCGGGTTGGACACGGTGGGCGCCGGGCTGGCGCCGAGCAGGTAGGGCTGCGTCAGCATCCCGCCGGCGTGGATCTTGTGGATCATCACCCGGAAGTCGACGCTCTCGGCCAGCGCCGTGGACCCCTCGAAGCGGGAGATCCGGTCTGCGTTGGCGTTCTCCGGGCCGTGGCACATGAGGCAGTAGGTGGCGCCGCGCCGGCCCCCGTGGAAGGTGAGGTCGAGGTGGCAGGCGTTGCACTTGGCCGGGTCGATCACGGCGCGGCGCGGGACCGCGGCGGCGTCGGTCACCGCGAAGGCCCGCGTCGGGCTCACCGCGGCGAAGCGCGGCGTGGTCGCGTTGAGGCTCGCCTCGACCCCGACCGTGAAGCTGCCGGTGGCGCTGAACGGGACGACGATGGTGGCCGGGAAGGTGTAGGAGAAGACGCCGGCGGCCTGGTCCACCGCCGCGAGCGTGCCGGTCGCCCCGCTGCCCTGCACGGTCGCCTGGACAAAGGGGTTGGTGCTGGTCCCGAACGTCCAGGAGCTGGTGAAGTCGCCGTTGGGGCCCGCCAGCGTGGCGCGGATGGACGCGAGCGGCGCGGCGCGGATGTCGCGCGGCTGCCCGTCCAGCCGCACCCGGAAGCTGAACGTCGGGGGGGTGCCCGGCGGGACCGGGGCCATGGGCTCGATGGTGATCTCCAGCGAGTGGGTGAGGTCGAAGCTCGGGTCGACGTGGCTGGCCGCCACCGGCGACACGCCGGAGGTCGCGCCGTGGCAGGCCGTGCAGTCGGTGGCGGCGGTCACGCCGTAGGCGTGGCGGACGGTGCCGGCCGGCGCCGGGTCCTCGAAGGAGGTGAGGTCGTGGCAGGACGTGCAGGTGGCCACGGCCGGCCGCCGCGCCCAGGCGTCGCCCTGCCCGCCGCCGTGGCAGGCGTCGCAGCGCTCGATCGACTGGGGGAAGCGGACCGTGGACCAGTCCCGGGTGACGCCGCCCGAGACGATCCCGTAGGCGCCCCCCGCCACCACGCTCGGCAAGTCGCCGCCCCGGTGGATCTTGTGGACCATCACCCGGAAGTCGAGCGCGGCGCCGCTGTCCGGATCGGAGGTGCCAGGGGCGTGGCAGGTGAGGCACTGCCCCGTCTCGACGTACCGCCCCTCGTGGGCGGTGACGGCGCCATGGCAGGTGGCGCACCGCGCGTCCTCGACCACGACCCGCGGGACCACCGCGCCGAGGTCCGGGCGGACCGCGGCGCTGGCCCGGTCGAGCCGCGCGGCCCCCTGCGCCACGCGTCGGGCCACCGCCACCACCACCTGGGTGCGGGCCGGGTCGAACCCGGTGAGCGGCGCGGCGAAGGTGTAGCGGTAGCGGCCCTGGCGCACGTCGAGGGTCTCGAAGCCGGCCGGGTCGGCCTCGGGCCACGCCTGCAGCGCGCCGCCGACGTCCTGCGTGGTGTAGGGCGCAAAGGGGCCGGGCTGGCCGTCCGCGCCGGTCCCCTGCTGCGCGAGGGTGAAGTCCACCGCGACCGCCCCCTCGGTGAGCCGGCCGGAGAGGTCGAGCGGCGCGCCACCGGAGCCGGGCTGGTCATCCAGCGTGAAGGTCACCGTGGCGGCCGTGCCGGAGACGGAGAGCTCGGCGATTTCGATCCCCACGGCCGGCGCGGTGAGCCACGGGGTGATCCCGTCGGGCCCGGTGGAACCCGTCGGGCCGGTGGGACCTGTCGGGCCGGTGGAACCCGTCGGGCCACCACTGCCGTCGGAGCCGGCGGGTCCGACGGGGCCGATCTCTCCCTGGCAGGCGATGAGGAGGACCGAGAGCGACAGGGCGGCGAGCGGGTGCGTTCTCATTCGCGGACAGTACCAGGGAGCTGGGCCGTCCCAAGTCCCGTCAGCCGCGGACGCGCGGGCGGTTTCGCGCTCGACTGGCGTAGGTCGAAGGTCTGGGGTCTTCCTCCGGGCACACTACGCCGCCGCGGTCTCCTCGCGGCGCCCTGACCAGCCGCATCGACCTCACGCTGGCGCGGAACTGACCTGGCGGCCTCGTCAGGCGCTCGCCACCTCGCGCCAGGCCTGGCGCGCCGCCGCCACGGCGCGCGGCACGGCGGCGGCCACCGCCGGCGTCAGCCCCTCGCCCACCGTGTCCAGCTCCTCGGCCTCCACCAGCACCAGCCAGACGTGCTCCGGCACCGGCGCGCCCGAGGCGCGGGCCAGCGCCAGGGCCGAGGGCAGGCCGATGGCGTGCGGCGACGGGCCGGCGGGGGCGTGGAGCGCCTCGAGGGGCAGCGCGTGCACGGTGCCAGGCGGATGGGCCCCGGTCTGGATGGCGTCCACCACCACCACCCGGTCGAACCCCTCCATGTCGTCGAGCAGGTAGAGGCCGGCGCGGGCGCTGCTGGCCACGGTGGCGCCGGGCGGCAGGTCGGCCAGGAGCGCGCGGGCCACGTGGAGCGCCACGGCGTCGTCGCGCCGGAGCGCGTTCCCGAGGCAGAGGATGAGCACCGGTGAAGCGGGCCCAGCGCGGGACCCGGACCTCGGCTGCGACCCTGAACCCGAACCTGACCCCGAACCTGACCCCGACCCCGACCCCGACCCCGAACCCGACCTCACCCCTCCCCCTCCGGCACGCGCCGCCGCACCACCTCGACCACCTCGCCGCGCTGGTTCTTCACCGTGACCACCAGCGGCAGCTCGCCCGGCAGCGAGTGGGAGGCGCAGGCGTTGCAGGGATCGTAGGCGCGGAAGGCCATCTCCAGCTGGTTGAGCAGCCCCTCGTCCACCTTGCCGCCGCGGATGAGGCCGCGGGCCGCCTTGCGCACCGAGATCTGCACCGGGGCGGCGTTGTGCTGCGAGGCCACCACCAGGTTCACGGCGGTGAGGATGCCGTTCCCATCGGCCTGGTAGTGGTGGATGAGGGTGCCGCGCGGCGCCTCCACGATGCCCACCCCGGAGGCCGGCCCGGTGAGCGCCGCTGGCACGGCCCGCACGTCCTTCGACTCCAGGAGCGGGTCGTGGGCCAGGGCCTGCACCGTCTCGGCCGCCTGCAGCGCCTCCACCAGGCGCGCCCAGTGGAAGGCCAGGGTCTGGTGGGCCGGCCAGCCCAGCGTCTCGAAGAGCCGCAGCCGCTCCGCCTCGGCCAGCGGCGTGGCCATGGCGGTGGCCACGTTGAGCCGCGCCAGCGGCCCCACCCGGTAGAGGCCGCTCTCGTTCCCCTCGGTGAAGCCGGTCCAGCCGCGCGCCTTCAGGAAGGTGAACTTGGCGTAGCTCCAGGGCTCGACCCGCTCGGCCACGTGGTCCAGGTAGTCCTTGGGCTCGAAGCGGGCCAGCTCGGCGCCGTCGGGGTCGATGACCCGCAGCGTGCCGTCCAGGAAGGCGAGCCGGCCCGCCCCGTCCACCATCCCCATGGAGTGGGTGCGGACCCGGTAGACCTCGCTCTGGATGGCGCCGAGGTACTCGCGGTTCTCCAGCACGGCGGCGCGGAAGGAGGCCAGCGTGTCGACCGCGAACTCGACCAGCCGCGGCGCCCCCTCGCGCAGCTTCGCCAGCGCCTCGGGCTGGAGGGCCCGCGAGCAGCCGCCCGGCAGCGCGAAGACCGGGTGGACGGTGCGGCCGCTGATGGCCGCCATCAGGTCGCGCGCCTCCTTGCGCACCGTGAGGATGCGCCGGCCCAGGGAGGCGCCCACCTTGGCGATGACGCCCAGCACGTTGCGCATGGGCGCGGGCGCCTTCGGCCCCACCATGAAGTCCGGGCCGCCCATGTACCAGTAGTGGAGGAGGTGGTCCTCGAAGAGGAAGAGGGCGTAGTAGGCGGCCTGCAGCGCCCTGGCCGCCGGCGGCGGGGTGGCGCCGTAGAGCGCGTCGAGGGCCCGCACCGAGGCCAGGTGGTGGGCGGCCGGGCAGACGCCGCAGACATGGGCGGTGAGCTGCGGCATCTCCTCGGCGGCGCGCCCCACGCAGAAGCGCTCGAAGCCGCGCAGCTCCGGCACCTGCAGGAAGGCGTGCTGCGCGTTCCCCTCCTCGTCGAGGAGGATCTCCACCTTGCCGTGCCCCTCCAGCCGGGTGATGGGGTCGATGGTGATGCGGCGGGTCACGGCTGGCGCTCCTCGGGCATGACCGGCTCGGGCGTGGCCGCCGGGGGCACGGCGTCCTGGCGGACGCGGCGCGGGAACAGCCCGGCCCCGTAGCCGTAGCGCCAGAAGGTCCCGGCCGGATCCGGCAGGGCCTCCACCAGGCGTGTCAGCTCCGCCTCGCCGCCCGAGAGGATGGAGGCGAAGGCCGAGAGGGTGGCGGCGCCGCCGTCGGCCACGCCGTCGAGCGGGCCGAAGCAGCCGCGGCAGGGCATGTTCACCTCGACGCAGCCGGGCTGGCACCCCTGGCGCGTCCCCGGCCCCAGGCAGACCAGCCCCTGGGCCAGGAAGCAGGTGGCCTCGTCGGGCTGGGTGGTGGCGAGCCGCGCCAGCGCCTGCACCGAGAGCCGCTCCGGCCTGGAGTCCTTGCGCGGGCAGCCGTCGCAGAGCGAGGCGTTGGGCGCCAGCACCGCGCCGGGCGGGGGCAGCCCCTGGCCCGAGAGGAGCAGCTCCACGGCCGCCGCGATGACGGCCGGCGAGGGCGGGCAGCCGGGGATGACGTAGTCCACCGGGATGACCTCGCCGAGCGGCAGGGCGCGCGAGAGGAGGGCGGGGAGCGTCAGGTCGTGTCCGGCGGCGATGACCCGGGTCCCGGGCAGCAGCTGCTCCGGGTTGGAGACGGTGGGCTGCCGCCGGTAGGCGGTCTCCAGGAGCTCGGCCGGCTCGGAGAGGTTGCCCAGCCCCACCACGCCGCCCAGGTGGGCGCAGGCGCCGAAGGCCACCACGGTGCGGGCCTTGCGACGGAGCAGCACGGCCCAGTCGTCCTGCTCGGAGAGCCGGATGGCGCCGTTCAGGAAGGCCACGTCGATGCCGCCGTCGGGCAGCGCCTCCACGTCGTGGCGCTTGAAGTCGAACGCCGCCGGCCAGAGGACGATCTCGACCCGCTCCGCCAGGTCGGCGAACCCCTCGCCCAGGTCCAGCACCGCCTCCTCGCAGCCGCCGCAGGAGGCGTTCCAGTAGAAGGCCACCCGCGGCTTGCCCGGCGCGCGCGGGCTGCGCCGCACCTCCTCCAGCCCGTCGAGCCGGTGCGGCGAGGTGACCAGCGCGTCGTAGGCGGAGTGGAGCGAGCGTTGCGGGTAGGCGAGCGGCCCGAGCGCGGTGAGGTCGGCCGTCATCTCCCGCACCACCTGGGCGAACCGCGCCGCCTCGGTGGCGCCGGCCCAGGCCAGCCGGAAGCGCGCCGGCTCCAGGCCGGCCTGCTGGAGCGCCCGGGTCAGCAGCGCGTGGCGGGCGTGGGCCTTCAGGTTGCCGTCCACGTAGTGGCAGTCCCCCGGGTGGCAGCCGGCGATGAGCACGCCGTCGGCCCCCTCGCGGAAGGCCTGCAGCACGAAGGCCGGCTCGACGCGGCCGGTGCAGGGGACGCGCACCGTGAGCAGGCTCTGCGGGTACTCCAGGCGGGCCCGGCCGGCCTGGTCGGCCGCGCCGCAGGCGCACCAGTTGCACAGGAAGGCGACGATGCGCGGCTCGAAGGGCATGGCCTAGCCGCCCGACCCGGCGTCGGCCAGGAGCGCGCTGATCTCGGCGGCGATCTGGGCGCGGGTGAAGCCGCGCGCGCCGGCGGCGCCGGTGGGGCAGGCGGCGGCGCAGGTGCCGCAGCCGCGGCAGTGGACCGCCTCGACGTGGGCCTTGCCGGTGTCCGGGTCGCGCGCCACCGCGCCGTAGGGGCAGGCGGCGATGCAGACCCCGCAGGCGCCGCACCGCTCGGCGTCCACCTCCACCGCGAGCGGTTCGAGCAGCCGCTTCTCCCCCGCCACCAGCGTGGCCAGCACCCGCCCGGCCGCCGCGGCGCCGTCGCGGATGGCCTGGCGGATGGGGCGCGGGCCGCCCGCGGCGCCGGCCACGAAGACGCCGGCCACGCGCGTGGCGGTGGGCTCGAAGGGGCTGAGCGCCCCCTCCTCCAGGAAGCCGCGCGCGTCGAGCGGCAGCCCGAGGAGCTCGGCCAGCGCCCGGGCGCCGCCCGCGGGGGCGGCGGGCGCGTGAATGGCCACCAGGTCGAAGGCGCGCACCGTCTCCAGCAGCCCCTGCGCCAGCCGCACCGTCACCTGCTGGCCGGCGGCCACCGGCGGCTCGGGGAGCAGCTCGGCGTCGAGCAGCTCGACCCCCTCGTCCTGGAGCGCGCTCGCCTGGGCGGCGAAGCCGGGCGCGCGGGCCAGGCCGCCCACCACGGTGACCTCCACCGCCGGGTGCTTCGAACGCACCAGGTGGGCCAGCTTGAGCAGCTCGCGCACCGGCAGCTCGCCGTCGGTCTCGGCCGCGGTGGTGGCCAGCAGCAGGCGCCTCGGCGCGGCGCCGCTGGCCGCGCGCAGCGCGCCTCCAGTCGGTCCGCTGGGGTGGAGCATCCGCTCCAGCTGGTAGGTGGAGACCAGGCCGGGCGGCCCCGCCACCTCGCCCGGGAGGAGTCCGGTGGCCACCACGATGGCGCCCGCGGTGATGGTGCGGCGCCGCGGCTCGGCGTCGAGCCGGATGGCGCCGAAGGCGCAGCCCGCCTGGCACAGCAGGCAGGCCTGGCCGTGGGCCCGCAGGCAGGCGGCCGGCTCCAGGGCGGAGACGTGCGGCAGGCAGCCCGGGTAGGCCAGCCCGATGGCCTTGACGGTGCCCAGCCCGCCCGACCAGGGGTCGGGCCGCTCGGCCGGGCAGGCGGCGGCGCACTGGCCGCAGCCGATGCAGGCGGCCGGGTCCACGAAGCGCGGCGCCAGCGCCACCTCCACCTCGAAGGTGCCGGCGCTGCCCTTGACGCGCCGCACCTCGGCGGAAGTGAGCACCTCGATGCGCTCGTGGTGCAGCACCTCGTCGAGCGCCGGCTCCATGAAGCAGGAGGCGCAGCTGAGGTCGGGGAAGACCTCGTCGAGCCGGTTGGCCAGGCCGCCCAGCGCCGGCGAGCGCTCCACCAGCACGACGCGCCGGTCCTTGCGCGCCAGCGCCAGGGCCGCCGAGACGCCGGCCGCGCCGCCGCCCACCACCACCACGTCGGCCGAGACCTCGATCTCCTGCGCCGGGATGGGCCGGTGCAGCGCCACCCGGGCCAGCCCGGCCCGCACCAGCCGCTCGGCGCGCCGGGTGGCCGGCTCGGGCTCGCCGCCGATCCACTCCACCTGCTCGCGCAGGTTCACCATCTGCATGAGCCAGGGGCTGCGGCCGGCCCGCTGCATGACGCCGCGGAAGGTCTGCTCGTGCTCGCGCGGCGAGCAGGCGGCGATGACCACCCGCTCGAGCCCGCGCTCCGCGAGGTGCCGCGCCAGCCAGGCCTGCCCCTCGCCGGAGCAGAGCACGGCGTGGGTGGCCACGTCGGCGGACGGCCAGCGGCCGGGCTGCTCGAGCTCGCCGAGCTGGATCAGGTTCCCCAGGTTGGGGCCGCAGCGGCAGAAGACCAGTCCGGTGCGGAGGGGCGCCGGCTCCGGCGGGGCCGCGGCGGGCCCGGGCGGCGGCGTCCCGGTCACACCATCAGTACTGGATCTGGATCACGGTCTTGACGCCGTCGGCGCGGACCGAGAGGAGGGTCTTCTTGCGGCGCTCGCAGAAGGTGCGGATGTCCTTCTCGAATGTCGGGCAGTCGCCGGCGATCTCGACCACCGTCCCGGCCGCCGTCTCGGCGGTCTCCACCGCGAGCTTGAGCACGGGCTGGGGGCAGCGCATGCCAGCGCAGTCGATCTTCATGAGGTTGAATCCAGCCAATGCGGGTCTCCTGGGAGCGGCGCGGGCGGCGAGCGCCACCCGTCGAGGGTGTGGACCTTAACGGACGCCTCCCCGGCTCGTCAAACGAGGCCGGGCCGGGGCGGGGCGCTGGAATCCCACGTCATCGCACCCGGTTGCGGAGGCTACTCCGCGGCGTCCTCCACCTCGATGAGCCGATGGATGGCCGCCGCGTCGGGCGCGGCCAGGATGGCGTCGCGGAAGGCCGGCGAGCGGAAGATCCGGCTGACGCGCGCCAGCACCTTCACGTAGAGCCCGGCCGCGTTCTCCGGCGCGAAGAGGGCCAGGAAGAGCCGCACCGGCTTCCCGTCCACGGCGCGGAACTCCACCCCGCCGGGCGCCCGCCCGAACACGGCGGTCAGGGCGGGCAGGCCGGCCAGCCGGCCGTGCGGGATGGCCACCCCCTCCCCCACGCTGGTCGAGCCGAGCTTCTCCCGGTCGAGCAGCGTCTGGAGGAGGCGGGTGGCGTCCAGCGCCTGCCGGGCCGCCACCGGACGGCAGAGCTCCGCCAGGACCTCGGGCGCGGAGCGCCCCGACAGGTCCGGCAGCACGTCCTCGGCCTTCAGGAAGTCGGCGATCTTCACGGTGAGTGCGCTGGCCCGCTCACGCGGTGCGCGCCTCGATGATCCCGAGGCCCCCGTCCTCGCGCCGGTAGACCACGTTGACGGCGCCGTCCTTGACGTTCTGGAACACGAAGAACTGGCTGCCCAGCATCTCGAGCTGGAGGATGGCGTCGTCCACCGTCATGGGCTTGGCCTGGAAGGCGGTGCTCTTCACCACCCGGTGGCTGGGCCGCTCCGGGTGCTCGATGATGTCGATGACGTCGTGGCGCACCTCCATGATGGCCGCCTCGGCGTGGCTCCCGTTCTTCTGCGCGGCCAGCTTGCCCTTGTGCTTGAGGAGCTGCCGCTCGATCTTCTCGGCCGCCTCGTCGATGGAGGCGTACATGTCCTTGGACTTGGCGCTGCCGCGGAGCAGGAAGCGCCCCGCCTTCACGGTGATCTCGGCGTGGTGCGCCAGGTTCTCCACGTGGAGCACGGCGTGGGCCTCGCTGGGCCGATCGATGTAGCGCTGGACGTGCTCGACGCGACCCTTCACGTGCGACTTCAAGGCCTCGGTGGGCTCGAGATGCCGGAAGGTGATGTTCACCTGCATGAACCGCCTCCTCTGGGGGAAACCGCCACGAACGCCTCGGCCGCGGCCCGCGCGCCGGATCTGGCGTCGCTGGTGCCGCGGCCGATGGAGCTGCCGGCTGCCGACATGCTGCAGTCATGATAGCAGGCGCCGGAAAAGCGGCACCTCGAAGAGCGTGGATCGTCGAGGCCCGTTCGGGGCGTGGCGCGCCCGCGACCTGCCGGGATCAGAAGTACTTCTTGCGCTTCGAGCTCGGCAGGATGCCCAGCACCTCGCGGTACTTGGCCACGGTGCGCCGCGCGATCTCGATGCCCTGGTCCTTCAGGAGCTCGACGATGCGCTGGTCCGAGTGCGGGTGCTTGGGGTCCTCGGCGGCCACGATCTGCTTGATGTGGTTCTTGACCGCCTCGCTGGCGATCTCGTCGCCGCCGGTGCGGTTGATGGCCGAGTTGAAGAAGAACTTGAGCTCGTAGATGCCCTGCGGCGTGTGCACGTACTTGTTGGTGGTGACGCGCGAGACGGTCGACTCGTGCATGCCGATGTCCTCGGCCACGTCGCGCAGGATGAGCGGCTTCAAGAAGGCGATGCCCTTGTCGAGGAAGTCGCGCTGGAACTTCACGATCGACTCGGTGACCTTGTAGATGGTCCGCTGCCGCTGGTGGATGGAGCGGATGAGCCAGACCGCGCTGCGCAGCTTCTCCTGGATGTAGTCCTTGGCCTTGCCGGCCTGGCCGTTCTTGAGCGCGGCGCGGTAGGTGGCGGAGATGCGCAGCTTGGAGAGGCCGTCGTCGTTGAGCACCGTGACGTAGCGGTCGCCCATCTTGTGCACGTAGACGTCGGGCGTGATGTACTGCGCCTCCTCGCCGGTGTAGGCGCGCCCCGGCTTGGGCTCGAGCCGGCTGATGACCTTGACCGCCTTGACGACCTCCTCGATGGAGATCTTGAGGTCCTTGGCCACCGCCGCGTAGTTCTTCGACTCGAGGTGCCTGAGGTGGCGCTCGATGATGGCCACGATCTCGGGCGTGTCGGCGTTGAGGTGCACCACCTGCAGCAGCAGGCACTCGCGCAGGTCGCGCGCCGCGATGCCCAGCGGGTCGAAGGTCTGGACCTTCTTCAGCACCTCCTCGCACCGCTCCAGCCCGGTGCCCGCCTCGAAGGAGACGCGCACCAGCGGGTCGCGCGGGCTGGCGTCCTCGGTCTCCCCCTCCACGGCCGGCATCCTGAAGTAGCCGTCCTGGTCGAGGTTGCCGATGATCAGCATGGCCACCCGCTCCTGCTCCTCGGTGAACTTGGAGAGGCGCAGCTGCCAGACCAGGTGCTCGGTCAGGTCGGTCTTGCGGGTCAGGGTGGCCTCGAAGCCCGGCAGCTCCTCGTCGGCCATGCCGCGGTTGGAGGGCGCCGTGTGGCCTTGCAGCTGGTAGTGGTCGAGGTACTGATCCCAGTCGATCTCGTTCTGCCCCTCCTCGCCCTTCACCTCCTCGGACTTCTCGGCCGGCTTCTCCACGGGCGCCGACTCGGCCGCCTGCTCCTCGGCCGGGCTGGAGCCGGCGTCGGTCACCGGCTCCTCGCCGTCGTCCGCCCCGTCGAGGAGCGGGTTCTCGTTCATCTCGGTGCGGACCAGGTCCTGAAGCTCCATGCGCGACAGCTGCAGGAGCTTGATGGCCTGCTGCAGCTGGGGCGTCATCACCAGCTGCTGCGTCATCTTGAGGTGCTGCTTCAGCTCCATACCCATGCCGCTCCTCAGGACACCGCGGGGGTGTCGTCGAGGCGGAACTTCTCCCCGAGGTAGACCGCCCGGGCCCTCTCGCTGCCCGCGATCTCGGCCGGCGTGCCGGCCTCCAGGATCGCGCCGGACGACAGGATGTAGGCCCGGCTGCAGATGCCGAGCGCCTCGCGCACGTTGTGATCGGTGATGAGCACGCCGATGTTCCGGTCGCGCAGCCCGCCGATGAGCTTCTGCAGCTCGCCGACGGCGATGGGGTCGACGCCGGCGAACGGCTCGTCGAAGAGGATGAAGCGCGGGCTGGAGAGCAGGCTGCGCGCCACCTCGGCGCGGCGCCGCTCTCCGCCGGAGAGCGTCTCGCCCAGGCTGCCGGCCACCTGCTCCAGCCGGTACTCGGCCAGCAGCGCGTCGGCCCGCGCCTCCCGCTCGGCCCGTCCCATCCCCAGCGCCTCCAGCACGCCGGTGAAGTTCTGGCGCACGGTGAGCTTGCGGAAGATGGAGGCCTCCTGCGGCAGGTAGCCCACGCCGAGGCGGGCGCGCCGGTGCATGGGCAGCGCCGTCAGGTCCTGGTCGCCCAGCAGCACCTGGCCCTCGTCGGGCCTGACCAGCCCCACCACCATGTTGAAGCTGGTGGACTTGCCGGCGCCGTTCGGGCCGAGCAGCCCCACCACCTCGCCGGGCGCCACGTGGAAGGAGACGCCGTCCACCACCCGGCGGCGGCGGTAGCTCTTCACCAGCCCCACGGCGCGCAGCAGGCCGGCGTGGCTCACCGGGTCCCCTCGGCCGGCCTGGCCGGCGGCGGGGCGGTGGGCGCCGGCCCGAGGTCGAGCTGCCCGCCCGGCACGATCACCTGTGCGTCCCCCTCGAGCCGCACCTCGTCGGCGCCGAGGTCCCAGGTCAGCGAGGTGCCGCGCGCCTCGGTCCCGCCGGCGTCGCGCATGACCGGGTGGCCCGTGCAGACCACCCTGCCCGCGCCGCGGTCGTAGACGGCGCGCTCGCAGGTGACGGTGCGCTGCCCGCGCACCAGCCGCACCTCGCCCTCGCAGGTGGCCACCTTGAGCTTGCCGGCCAGGTCGTTCTCGCCGGTGAGCTTGCGGCAGCTCAGCGTGGCGTCGTCGTGGAGCAGGGTGACGAGGGGCTTCCCCACCACGGTGACCTGATGGGTCCTCCAGCTGAAGCGGACCTCCTCGGCGTCCACCCGGACGGGCTTGTCGGCTCGGAGGCCCGGGGGGCCGGCCGGCGCGGAGGTCGAGGCCGGCGCCCCTCGACTCCGGGCCTGTGGCCCTGCGCTCGGGGCGTCCGGAGCAGCGGCCAGCGCCGCGGCGAGGAGGAGGGATCCGATCACGGGGTCACCGGGAGGCCGGCCAGGAGCCGGGCGCCGCCGCCGAGGACCAGGTCCCCGGCCGCCGGGTAGAGCTTGAAGCCCCGGCCCGTCAGCCGGTAGCCCGGCCCGGTCACGGTGACCGGTTCGGTGCCGGAGACCAGGCCGGCGCCGACCGGCGGCGCCTCGTAGGTGGCCGACTCGGTGGTGGCCATGTCGGCGCCCCGGTTCACCTTGATGCCACCGGCCACGTCGAAGCGCCGATCGGAGACCACCCCGGCGCCCCGGGGGGCGGTGAGCCGGACCTCGCCGTCGGGCACGGTCATGAAGAGAGAGAGCCCCTCGGCCGCCAGGGCCGTGGTGTCGCGCCGGTAGGTGAGCCGGTCGGCCTCTCCCCGGGCTCTGTTGAGGCCGCCTCGCTCGATGGAGAAGCGGACCCCCTCCATGGTCAGCTCAGGCACCAGCTTCCGCGCCTCTCCATGGCGACCCGACCGGCACGCGCCAGCCAGGAGGCAGATCAAGAGCGCGGCGGAGAGGCGGATCGAAGGCATGCAAGTAGGCCGATCCATAGCATTCTTTCCCGTGCCAGACCACGGGCACAGCCCTTGCTAGCACCCGTGGAGCGGGCCGGTCCTAAGCGCCCGGGATCCGGGCACCTTCCTTGCTTAGATGGTCCCGGATGAAGGTCTGGTCGCGGGCGCTTCCGGCTGCGTCTTCCACCGCTCGTGCATCCAGACCCAGTCGGCCGGGTGGCGCCGGATGACGTCCTCCATGATGGCCTGGCACGCGGCGGTGATGCGCAGCACCTCGGCCTCCCGGTCGGCCGGCGCGGGGTCGTAGGGGACCTCCGTGATCTCGAAGAGGAAGCCGTCGCCCGGCCGGTCTCCCTTCCGACAGCTCGCGCCCACCAGGATGGCCGCCCCGGTCCGGAGCGCCAGGTCGGCCGGCGCCCGCGGCGTATAGGCGAGCCGCCCGAAGAAGGGGACCCAGACCCCCTGCACGGAGGTGTCCTGGTCCACCAGGATGCCGAGCACGTGCCCCTGCCTGAAGGTGCGCAAGAGGGCGCGGGCGGTGGAGGGGTCCTCGCGCCACAGGGTGGTGATGCCCGCCTCGGTCCGGAACCGCTCGATGACCCCGTTGAGCCGGGGATCGCCGCTCCGCTTGGCGATGGCCGCCACCGGCCCGCCGATCCTGGCCACCAGCCGCGCCGCCAGCTCCCAGTTGCCGATGTGGCCGGTGACGAAGACCACCCCCTTGCCGCGCGCCTTGGCGGCGTGGAACAGCGCCGCCTCGGGCATGACGATGTACTCGGCGAGCCGCGCGTCGAAGGAGCGGATGGAGGTGACCTCCATGGCCGTGCGCCCCAGGTTGACGAACATCTGGCGGGCGATGGCCCTGAGCTCGGCCTCGCCCTTCTCGGGGAAGGCGAGCCGGAGGTGGGTCAGCGCCAGCCGCCGGGTCTTGCCGAAGAGGTGGTAGGCCAGCGCGCCGCCGGCGCCGCCGAGGCGCAGGGCGGGCCCGAGCGGGATGAGCATCACCAGCCGGAGCAGCGCGGCGATGACGCGGGAGCGGACCGCGCGCCGCACGCGCTTTCGCAGGGGGACGGTCATGCGCGCGGAAAGCTCGCACGGGGGCGGGCGGCGGGCAAGGCCGGCGCCGGCCGGCGACGACTTCCCTGGACGTGGGCGCTAGGGTCGGCCGTGGCCGACGGCCTTGAGGCTGTCCTCCAGCGCGCCCAGGAACCTGTCCATGTACGGGTAGCCGATGGTCAGGGCCGGCTCGACGCGCAGGACGCGGGCGTTGATGTAGGTGCCGGAGATGAGGATCTGCCGGGAGAAGAGCTCGGTGGCCACCTTGTAGCCCAGCTCGTTGTCGGTGAACTCCATGCCCAGCATGAGGCCGCGCCCGCGTGCCAGCTTCAGCACCCCGGGGTACCTGGCGGCCAGCGCGTTCAGGTGCTCGAGCAGGTAGGCCCCCTTCTCGGCCGCCTGCCGCGGCAGGTCCTCCTCGAGCAGCACGTGGATGGTGGCGATGGCCGCGGCGCAGCAGACCGGGTTGCCGCCGAAGGTGGTGGTGTGGAGGAAGGGGTTGTCGATGAACTTCTGCCAGGTCTTCTGCGTGCCGACGACCGCGCCGATGGGCATGACGCCGCCGCCGAAGCCCTTGCCGAGCGCCATGAGATCCGGCGTGACGCCGTCGTGCTCGCAGCAGCACATCCTGCCGGTGCGCCCCATGCCCGACTGCACCTCGTCGAAGACCAGCATGGCGCCGTACTGGTCGCACAGGTCGCGGGCCGCCCTGAGGTAGCCGGGCGGCGCCACCACGATGCCGCCCTCGCCCTGGATGGGCTCGATGACCACGGCGGCCACCCGGTCGCCGGTGAAGTCGCCGCTCTTCAGGACCATGGCCAGCGAGTCCACGTCGCCGAACGGGACGTGCATCCAGTCGAGCAGCGGCAGGAAGGGCTCGCGGAAGAAGGCCTTGGAGGTGCCGCCCAGCGAGCCGAGCGACTTGCCGTGGAAGGCGCCGATGGTGCCCACCAGCTTGCGGCGGCCGGTGGTCAGCATGGCCATCTTGAGGCAGCCCTCGATCGACTCGGTGCCCGAGTTGGTGAAGAAGGAGAAGTTGAGGTCGCCCGGCGTGATCTGCGAGACCAGCTTGGCCAGGTAGGTGCGGAGCGGGTCGATGAGCTCCTGCGAGTGGATGGCCTGCTTCTGCAGCTGGTCGGTGACGGCCTTCAGCACCTTCGGGTGGCGGTGGCCCACCACGTAGATGCCGAAGCCACCGAGCATGTCGATGAACTCCTTGCCGTTCACGTCGCGGAAGACGGCCCCCTCGTCCTCCCACTCCACCGCGGTGTAGTCGGTGGAGACCGACTTCCGGTACTGCAGGAAGCCGGCGTTGACGTGCTCGTTCCAGTACTGCACCGACTCCTGGATGACGCGCTGCCGCTCGTCGGGCGTGAGGGTCCTCTTGGAGATGAGATCCATCACGTAGGCGGACTGCGACAGCGCGCCCGCGAGGTCCTGGGCCATGGCGACTCCTGTACGACTCGTGGAGGTGGGGTGGTGTAGCGGGGGCGCCCCGGCCGCAGCGTGGCGGTCGGGCGCGGGTCGGTCTAGCGGCGGACCGGCGGAGGCTGGGCGCTCAGGTTCGGGGTCACGTCAGCACCGCCTCCACGCTCTCGCGAAACACGGCGGTATGCAAGTCCACGTCGGCCGCGGTGGTGGCCGGGCACATCAGCGCCATGTTGTGGAAGGGGGTCAGGAGCACGCCGCGGTTGAGCGCCGCCAGGTGCATGTAGCGGTCGAGCTCGGCGTCCACCGCCGCGGCGGCCTGGCCGCCGTTGCGCGGCGCCACCGCGCGGAACCAGTACTCGGCGCGCGCCCCCAGCCGCTTCACGATCCAGGGCAGCCCGAGCTCGGCGATGGCCTGCTCCACGCCCTCGGCGAACCGCTCCGCCAGCGGGATCATGCGGCCGTAGGCCGCCTCGGTGAGCACCTCGGTGAGCGTGACGCGCATGGCCGCCAGCGCCAGCGCGTTGCCGGCCAGCGTGCCGCCGATGCCCCCGGTGTCGGCCAGCTCCAGCGAGGTCGTGCCCCGCCAGCGCGCCGCCACCTCGGCGGTGAAGCCGTAGACCGCGGCCGGCACGCCCGAGGCGAGCGGCTTTCCCACGGTGAGGAGGTCCGGCTCGAGCCCCCAGGCCCGCGTGCAGCCTCCGGGACCGGCGGAGATGGTGTGGGTCTCGTCGATGACCAGGAGCGTGCCGTGCTTCCGCGTCAGCGCCCGCAGCGCGGCGTGGAAGCCCGGGTCCGGCAGGACGATCCCGATGTTGGTCATGGCCGGTTCGGCCAGCACACAGGCCACGTCCCCGTGGCTGAGCTCCCGCTCCAGCGCCGCGAGGTCGTTGAACTCGACCACCCTGGTGGTCACCGCCGGGTCGACGGGCGGCCCCACGTTGCCGGCGCGGGGCCCCACCGTGCCGTCGGCACGCAGCGTCGCCAAGGCCTCGTCGACGGTGCCGTGGTAGCACCAGTTGAAGACCAGCACCTTGGGCCGCCCGGTGATCTGGCGAGCGATGCGGATGGCGAAGCGGTTGGCGTCGGTGGCCGTCATGGCGGCCTGCCAGGAGGGCAGCCCGAAGCGGCGCGCCAGCTCGGCCGAGACCGCCAGCGAGTCCTCGGTGGGCAGCATGAAGGTGAGGCCGCGGTCGAGCTGCGCCTTGATGGCGGCCACCGCGGCCGGGGGCGCGTGCCCGGTCATGGCCCCGGAGTCGCCCAGGCAGAGGTCGACGTACTCCTTCCCGTCCACGTCGGTGAAGCGCGCCCCGCTCGCCCGCTCCACGAAGAGCGGGAAGGCGCCGGCCCAGCGGGTCATCCAGCTCATGGGCACCCCGTCGTGGAGGTGCGCCTTGGCCCGCTCGAAGAGGGCCCTGGAGCGCGGGTGCGCCGCCGTGAAGGCGGCGAGCTCTGCCTCCAGGGCAGCCGACAGGCGGCGGCGATCGATGGTGCGCATGCGTGCTCCTGGACTGCAGGTGAGCGCCTCCTCCATGAGCACCAGCCATGCCACCGGATCGCGGGGTATTTGGGGCTGACCTGGCCTGGTTACAGCCTGTTGAATCAGAGACTTGCAGCGTTCCGGGCTGGGGCTTGGCTGGAACCGATCAATGCCCAATTGCCTGAATCATGCAGCGCAGCATAGATAGGGGATGCTCCGGAGCTCAGAAGCGTCACCCTCCCTCGGCGCCTGGCTGGCCGCCGCCGGCCTCGACGCGGGCTCGGTGGCCAGCGCCCTCGTCTTCGGCCCTCGGCGCGGCGTGGCCCTCACCGACCTGTCGGGCGTCATCTGCTTCACTGGCGGCCCGGCGGCCGAGGCGCTCGGCTTCACGCCCGGCCGCCACCTGGCCGAGGCGGCGCCGGAGCTCCAGGCCGATCTGACCCGGGCGCTCCGCGGCGAAGCGCCCGGCGACCAGGTGCCGCTGCGTCGCGACGCCGTGAGCTTGCTGGCGCGCCTCTCGGCGCTGCGCGGCCCGGGCGGTGTGGGCGGCTCCCTCTGCGTGCTGGTGGACGGCACCGAGCGCGACGAGGTGCTGCGCCGCATGCGCATCGGGGAGGAGCTCGCCCGCGAGCAGGACGCCATCATCAACTCGATGTCCGAAGGGCTCTGGGTCTGCGACGGCGACGCCACGGTGCTGCGCATCAACCCGGCCTCGGCCCGCCTCAACGATCTCGAACCGGCCGCGGTGGTGGGGCGCAACATGCGCGACCTCGTCGAGGAGCGGGTCTTCGACCGCTCGGTGACGCTGGAGGTGCTGAAGTCGGGGAAGCCGGTCCACATGCTGCAGACGCGTCGCGGCCGCACCCTGGTGCTGACCGGGACGCCGGTGCGCGACGACGCCGGCCGGCTCATCCGGGTGGTGGTCAACGAGCGGGATGTCACCGAGATCGAGACGCTGCAGCGCGGCCTGGAGGAGCAGGAGTCGATCAAGGACCGCTTCCGCGGCGAGCTGCTCGAGCAGCAGATCGAGAAGGCGGAGTCGCGGCGCGTCATCGCCAAGAGCCCGGCCATGCAGCAGGCGCTGCGCCAGGCCATCAAGGTGAGCGGCTCCGACTCCAGCGTCCTCATCCTCGGCGAGTCGGGGGTGGGCAAGGGGCTCTTCGCCGACCTGATCCACAAGTACTCGGCGCGCGCCCAGAAGCCGCTGGTCAAGGTGAACTGCGGCGCCATCCCCGACTCCCTGGTGGAGGCCGAGCTCTTCGGCTACGAGAAGGGGGCCTTCACCGGCGCCCAGCTGAAGGGGAAGGCCGGCTACTTCGAGCTGGCCGAGGGGGGCACCCTCTTCCTCGACGAGATCGCCGAGCTGCCGCTCTCCTCGCAGGTGAAGCTGCTCCGCTTCCTGGAGGACCACCGCATCACGCGCGTGGGCGCCACCGCGAGCCGCGAGCTCGACGTGCGCATCATGGCCGCCACCCACCGCGACCTGCAGGAGATGGTGGACCACGGGCTCTTCCGGCTCGACCTCTACTACCGGCTCAACGTCATCCCGCTGACCATCCCGCCGCTGCGCGAGCGGCCCGAGTGCATCCTGCCGGTGCTGCGCCACTACGTCGATCACTACAGCGCCCGGCTCGGGACCAGGCGCCGGCTCTCCCGGGCCGCCACCGACGCGCTGCTCAGCTACCGCTGGCCGGGCAACGTGCGGGAGCTCATGAACCTGTGCGAGCGGATGGTGGTGATGTCCGACACCGAGGTCATCGACTCCGGCGACCTGCCCCCCAACGTCACGGCCGCGGTGACCGCCGCCACGCCAGCCTCCTTCCACGAGGAGACCACCCTCGGCGAGGCGATCGAGCGGACCGAGCGGGTCATGCTGCTGCGGGCCCGCCAGCGCCACGGCAACCAGACCGACATGGCCCGGGCGCTCGGCGTGAACCAGTCGACCATCGCCCGAAAGCTGAAGCGCTACGGCATCGCCTGACCGGCCGAGGGGTTCATGCCAGCTCGCATGAGCCAGGCACCCGCGCATGGTTGGGCGCGGGGTAGGCCTTCGACCAGGTGTCGCAAGCCCATGTGTTCACGAGCACAACTGCCTTTCGCCTCCTCCCGTCCAGCCCGGCCGGGCCGTGGCACACCCGGTGCTCCTGGTAGGAGGAGCCCACCCCCGAAGCAGTCCCAGGCGCACCGCCCATGACCACCCCAAAGCCACATCCAGAGCCGGCTGAGCCGACCCGGCGCGGCCCGGAGCTGACCGCCCCCGCGATCAAGTTCGATCACTTCGCCACCGCCCAGGCGGCCGTCTCCCGCTATCTCAGGCGGGTCGTTGCCCTCCAGGCCCGGTACCGCGCCGGCGACATCCACGTCCACCTGCCACCCCTGTTCTCCGATCCCGGGAGATCCCTCACCGAGGTGGTGGCCAGCGGCCTGCCGGCCAGCCAGGCGGCCCTCGACGCCGCCTCGAACGGCCTCTTCTGCTCGCTCCCCGTCGCCTTCGACCCGGCGGAGAGCGTGGGCCCCTACCTGGCCACGGCCGACCGCGACGCCAGCGGCGAGCCCTACCGCTTCATGGACCTCGGAGCGCTCATCGCCACCCAGCCGTTCGGCGAGAACGACCCCGAGCTGGTGGCCAGCGTGCTGCGCGATCTCCCCTTCGCGGTGTCGCGCTACGCCCACTCCGAGTACCAGACGGTCCTCTCGCTCCGGCTCAAGGCGTCGCTCAGCCGGATCGCGCCGGCCGGCACGCCTCGCTACTTCGTGGTCAACACGGGCGCCGAGGCGGTCGAGAACGCCATCAAGGCCGTCCTCCTCAACCGGGTCAAGACGAGCACGCCCGACCAGGGCCCGGCCGAGGCATCGCAAGACAAGCAGGGGCTCTTCATCATCCCCTTCGAGGGGGCCTTCCATGGCCGGACGCTCGGGAGCCTGGCGGCCACCCACCGCCGCAAGGCGCGCCTCGGCTTCCCGACCTTCGACTGGCCGCACGCCCTCTTCCCCGTGGAGGACCCCCGCTCGAAGTGGCGCACCCAGCGCCGCGACGACAAGAGCCTCGAGCAGGTCTGGACCTTGCTGGTGACGGGCCGGGTGCCGGGTGCCCCCAGGCCGCTCGAGCAGTTCCGCCGCCAGCTCAAGGCGTGCGACGAGCTGCTGGCGGGCCTCCCCTCCGACCGGTCGGCCTGGCCCGCCCTGGTCCAGGAGTTCCTCGAGCAGCAGCGGGCGCTCCTCGACCCGGCCGTGCTCCGGCGCGCCCAGCGCGTGGCCGGCGTGCTCGTCGAGCCGCTCCAGGGCGAGGGCGGCCTGCGCATCGCCTCCTCCAGCTTCTTCCAGCGCCTCCGCCTGCTGACCCGGCTCTTTGACGTGCCGCTGATGTTCGACGAGGTGCAGACCGGCTGGGGCGCCACCGGCCGCCTCTGGGCGCACGAGCTCTTCGACCTGCCCTGCCCGCCCGACGTGGTGGTCTGGGCCAAGAAGGCGCAGAACGGCATCCTCTTCGTGAGCGAGGACCTGGCCACCTTCTTCCAGGAGGAGAAGAAGTTCAACACCACCTGGGAGGGCGACTCGGTCGGGATGCTGCGGCTGCTCGGCTACCTCGATCGGCTCGACCTCGAGCAGGTGCGGCGCACCGGCGCGCTGGCCCGCGAGGGGCTGGAGCAGCTGGCCCGGGACTACAAGGACCTCCTGCAGGGCGTCCGGGGCCACGGCTGCATGCTCGCCTTCGACGTGGTCCGCGCCGACTGGCGCGAGTGGCTCCGCGACCGCGCCTTCCGCAACGGCCTCATCCTGCTCCCGGCCGGCGAGCGGACGCTCCGCTTCTACCCGCGCTACGACATGGAGCCCTCCGCCATCCAGGAGGCGCTGACGCTGCTGCGGCGGGCCGTGACCGACCTGGTCGGCGCGCAGGCGCCGGAGGGCGTCAAGGTCGGTCCGGAGGTGCGCGTCGGGACCATCGACATCCCGCCGGGGACGCTCGAGACCGTCGACCTGAACGGCGCCTCGGCGAAGGAGCTCTTCCCCAAGGTGCTGGCCCTGGAGGCCGAGCAGTATGGCGGCCAGGGGGCCAACCGGGCCGACGTCCTCGAGGGGAGGCGCCGACCGCTCCTGCAGTACCCGGCCGCCACCCTGGAGGCCACCCTGGCCCACCTGCGCGCCGTCGGCGTCGGGCTGCGCGATCGGGTCTCCGGGCGGCTCGTCGCCTACGCGCTCGGCAGTCCGCTCGAGAACCACGACGAGGTCGGGGTCCGCGACGATCCGAGCTACGGCGACAACAACACCCTCTACCTCCAGGCCATGGCGGTCTCGCCCCAGCTCCAGAACCAGGCCGAGGTCGAGGCCATCGTCCTCGACGCCCTGCGGGCCCGGGCCGAGTGGCTCGGCTTCATCGGCATCTCCACGCTCATCGAGGCCCGGTTCACCGAGACGGGCCCAGCCTGGATCCGGTCGGCCGCGGTGCTCGAGACCGTCGACAACTACCTGCAGAGCGGGGTCCCGTTCGTCTACCTGCGGGCGTCCGTCGGCGCGACGACGGCGGCGGGGTGAGCGCCGGGGCGGCGTTGGTCCTTCGCGAGGAGCACCAGGCCAGGGAGATCGAGTGAGCACGCGTGAGCCGGCCGGAAGAGCTCCACGGACCTTTGCCGTCGTCGGCGGCGCCGGCGCCATGGGACGGATCACCGTTCGCGATCTGATGGAGACCTGCGCCCTCACCGACGAGGTCGTGATCGCCGACTTCGACCTCGAGAAGGCCGCAGCGCTGGCCGCCTCCTTCGAGGGCGGGCGGTACCCCAGGGCGCGGGCGGTCGGGATCGACGTGACCGATCATGCCGCCGCGGCCCGGGCGCTGGCCGGCGCCTTCGTGCTGGTGAACGCGGTCCAGTACCAGCTCAACCTCGACGTGATGGAGGCCGCGCTGGCCGTCCGGGCGCACTACGTGGACATGGGCGGCCTCTTCCACATGACCCGCAAGCAGCTCGAGCTCGACCGGCGGTTCAAGGCCGTCCAGCGCACGGCCATCCTCGGGATGGGCGCGGCGCCGGGCATCGCCAACCTCCTCTCGCGCCATGGCGCCGAGCGGCTCGACGAGGTCCGCGAGATCCACGTTCGCGTGGGCTCGATGGACAGGACCCGCTTCGAGCCGACCCCGGCCCTGGCCGTCTCCTACTCGCTCAAGACCATCCTCGAGGAGTTCTCCATCGAGCCGGCGGTCTTCACCAAGGGTGAGTTCCGGTTCGTCGAGCCGATGTCGGGAGCGAAGCCCCACCGCTTCCCGGCGCCCATCGGGCTGAGGCACCCGATGTACACCATCCACTCCGAGGTCGCGACGCTGCCGCTGTCCTACCGCGATCGCGGCGTGCGTGAGGTGAGCTTCAAGATCGCCTTCGACCCCGGGTTCGTCGACCGGGTCCGGTTCCTGCGCGACCTCGGCATGGCCTCGCACGAGCTGCTGGACGTGGCGGGCGTGAAGGTCAGGCCGGTGGACGTGGTGAACAAGGTGGCGATGAACCAGCCGCCCGGCAAGCAGGTCGGCAGGCTGAACCAGTACGAGGTGGTTCGATCGATCGTCAAGGGCTTCTCCAAGGGCAAGAAGGTGACCTGGATCGTCGATTGCCACACCCGCGGCATGCCCGAGTGGGGCATCGGCCTGGATGTCGATACGGGGTCCTCCCCCAGCGTCGCGGCGCAGATGCTGGCGGCCGGTGAGGTCACCGTGACGGGCGCGGTGGCGCCCGAGGTGTCGGTGCCCTGCCAGGCGTTCTTCGAGCGGCTGAAGGTCCGCAAGATGCAGCTCAAGGCCAGGCGCCAGGCCGGCTGGGGCTTTCCGACCTGACCGGCCCTCGACCGCCGCCCGGACTCCGGCTCGCGGCGCGGGGGCGGCCCGTCTCCACCTCGAGGCGCGGCGGCGGCTCGGCTCAGCTGGAGAACCCGATCCCCATCCGCTCCAGCAGCCGGAGCAGCAGGCCAGGCTCCTCCCCGGCGTCGACCTTGCGGAGCGCGCGGGTCACGGTCTTCACCGCCCAGCCGCGCAGCGGCTCCGGCGGGTACGGCATGGGCTTCCTGGTCACGAGCGACAGCGAGAGGAGGTCGCTCGGCCGCTCGAGCACCAGGTGGGCCAGGATGCGCCCGGCCAGCCGGGTGCTGCCGAGCCCGTGGCCGGTGTAGCCGAGCCCGTACCAGGCCCGGCCGCCCAGGGCGCGGCCGAAGAAGGGGGTGAGGCGGGTGGTGGAGCAGATGGGGCCGCCCCAGGCGTAGGGCCACTCCAGGTCGGCGAGCTGCGGGAAGGTGCGCCGCCAGCTCGCTCGCAGCGACTGGTAGTGGGCCGGCGAGTGGTCGCAGGAGGGGTCGACCCGGTTGCCGCGGTAGTAGGCGGCCTGGCTGGTCCCCCAGAGCACCCGGCCGTCGGCGGTGGGCCGGTAGTAGTTGAAGAAGGTGCGTCCGTCGGTGATCCCCTGCCGCCCCTTCCAGCCGATCGACTCCCACTGCGACGGGGTGAGCGGCTCGCTCACCATGATGTAGTCGTAGAGCGGGATGAAGCGGTGGCGGACCGCGGGCAGGAGGTGGTGCGTGTAGGCGCTGGTGGCGAGCACGGCGCGCCGGGCCTGGAGGGTGGTGCCGTTGGCCCGCAGCAGCACGCCGCTCCCGGCCTCCTGGAGCGACTCCACCCGCGTCCGCTCGTAGACCCGCACCCCGAGCTTCTCGGCCTCGCGCCGCAGGCCGTCGGTCATCCGGGCCGGATCCAGGATGCCGCCGCCGCGCACCTCCAGGCCGCCGATGTAGAGCGGCGAGTGGACCTCGGCCTGCAGCTCCTCGCGGCTCAGCAGGCGGTGGGAGTCGATGCCCAGGCGGCGCGCCACGTCGAGGTTGCGTCGCGCCTCGACCAGGTGGGCCTCGGTGAAGGAGGCCATGAAGCGGCCGGACGGCTGGTAGTCGCACTGGATGTCGCGATCGCGCAGGAAGCCGACGAGCTCCCGCACGTTGCGCTCGCCCAGCGTCGCCAGCCGCGCCGCCTCGGCCTCGCCGAAGTGCTGGATGGCCAGCCCGTGGGTGTGGTCGATGGTCTCGGCCAGCATGCCGGCGTTGCGGCCGCTGGCGCCCCAGGCCGCGATCCCCTGCTCCACCACCGCCACGTCGCGCGCCGGGTCGAGCTCCTTCAGGAAGAGCGCGGTCCAGAGGCCGGTCAGCCCCCCGCCGACGACCGCGATGTCGGCCTCGGCCGGTCCGCTGAGCGAGGTCACCTCCCGCCGCGGGAGGTTGGCGAGCCAGTAGCAGGTCTCTTCGATGGGGCGCATGGCGTGGCGGACGCTCCGATCGGCCACGGCCCTGCCTAGAAGAAGACCACCACCCCGGTGGAGACGAGGGAGTTGGACTTCTTGTAGGTGCCGCCGGCGCCCCCGGCCTGCCAGGCCAGGATGGCGTCCTTGTCGCCGAAGACGTTCTGGCTGGCCCCGTCGTAGCGGTACTCGGCCTTGAGCGTGGTGTTGGAGTTGAGCGCGTAGCTCAGGCCGGCCGTGACGGCGTAGCGGTTGGCGCCCTCGGCCGGATCGGCGTCCGGGTCGCCGCTCTGGTCCGGCCCGATGCCGTTGACGGGGTCGGCGAAGGAGAATTCGAGCAGGCCGCCGCCGTTCTTCTGGTTGTAGATGTAGTCGCCGCGCAGGATGCCCTCGAGCCGCGGGGTGAGCTTGTAGGCGGCCAGGGCCGAGAGGCCGGCCCACTGCGAGTCGAGCGGATTGCCGAGGGCGTCGGTGCCGATGGCGGCCTTCTTCTGCCGGCCGTAGACGACGTGGGCGAAGAGGGAGAGGTCGCCGCGGGTGTACCAGCCGTCCAGCTCGACCGTGTCGGCCCAGGAGTCCTTGCCGTCGGTGGCCGCGAAGTTGACCATCATGCCGTGCAGGCCGGCGAAGCCGAGGCCCCAGAACTCGCCGCCCTCGTAGTCACCGCGGTAGACCAGGGCCGGGACGCTCTCGCCGACGTTGCGTACCGAGACGTCGACGTTGACGATCATGGCCTTGATGAGCCACTTGCCGCGCGACAGCTCCAGCCCGGCCCCCAGGTAGGCCGCCGGCGTCGTGAAGTCGAAGAGCAGGTTGTGGGTGATGAGCTTGGTCTGGGTTGGTGGAAGGTACTCGTACCCCATCCAGTCGGGGACCAGGCCGGCGATGAGGCGGGTCTCATCCCCGCCGAGTGGAATGGAGGCCGTCGCCTCGTGGACGATGCCATTCTCGGCCATGACGTCGGTGTTGGAGCGCTGGGGGATGAGGGTCAGGCGGAACTTGGTGCCGCTGTCCGTCTCCTTCTGGAGGTCGAGGGCCACCATGCCCATGTAGGAGTTGTCGTAGTTGTAGGCCTCCTTGGCGACCGGCACCAGGAACTGGAAGGTGCCCCGCTCCTTGTTCACGTTGTAGACGTAGTTGACGTCGGCCCAGCCCGAGAGCACCAGGCCGCCGAACCCGGAGGCGTCGCGGCTGTCCTCCAGCGCCTCGGTCTTGACGGCGATGCGGTTGAAGTCCTGCAGCTGCTGGTCCGTCATGCCGGCGCGCGCGCCGGCCGGGTCGGCGGCGGGTGCCGGTCTGGGCTTCTCGAGCTCGGCGATGCGTTCCTTGAGCGACTGCAGCTCCTTCTGCAGGTCGATGGCCGGGTCGGCGGCCTGGGTCGGGAAGGCGCCGGCCAGCGCCAGTACCAGGGTGGTGAGCTTCAGGGTCCTCATGGTGCTCTCCTCTCGCGGTGAAACGGAATCCGGCTCGTGGCGTCCAGGGTCAGGCACGTCGTGCGGCGGCCATCTCGGCGGCGCGGCGCCGCTCGGCGCGGGCGATGAACAGGCTGCCGGCCACCACGCCCACCGACACGACGCCGATGATGATGGTGGCGGCTGCGTTGATGTCGGGCCGCATGCCCAGGCGGGCCCGGGAGAAGATGACGAGGGGCATGGTGGTGGCGCCTGGCCCGGACAGGAAGGCCGAGAGCACCACGTCGTCGAGCGACAGCGTGAAGGTGAGGAGGAAGGCCGAGACCAGCGCGTTGGCGATGAGCGGCAGGGTCACCAGCAGGAAGACCTGGATGGGCCGGGCACCCAGGTCGGTGGCCGCTTCCTCGAGCTCCGGGTTGAGGTCCTGGAGGCGCGCCTGGATCACCACCGTGGCGTAGGCCAGCCCGAGCAGGAGGTGGCCCATCCAGATGGTCAACAGGCCGCGCTCCGGGAAGCCGAGCCAGCGCTGCAT
This sequence comes from Anaeromyxobacter sp., assembly GCA_031396105.1. GTDB lineage: Bacteria > Myxococcota > Myxococcia > Myxococcales > Anaeromyxobacteraceae > JADKCZ01. The sequence goes on along the minus strand of JANNKC010000232.1, from coordinate 3,738 downwards.
CGTCACCAGCATGAGCAGGAGGGAGAGCCCGACGATCACCTCGGGCATCACCAGGGGCGCGTTGACCATGCCGGAGAAGATGGTGCGCCCCATGAAGCGCCGGTACTTCACCAGGGTCAGGGCGGCCAGCGTCCCCAGCACCACCGAGCCGCAGCCGGTGTAGAAGGCGATGCGCAGCGAGAGCCACAGGCCGGCCAGCAGCTCCCGATCGTGGACCAGCGCGCGGTACCACCGCAGCGAGGCGCCGCCCCACACCACCGGCAGCGGCGACTCGTTGAACGAGTAGAGGACCAGCGCGAAGATGGGGAGGTAGAGGAAGACGAAGGCGGCGGCGATCCAGCCCCGCCCGAAGAGCTTGTACGTGCCGGTGCCGATGAGGGGCGGACGGACGCTCACGGGCGGACCTCGGCGGCTTCGGCCTGGTACTTGTTGAAGTAGGCCAGCGGCACGATGATCAGCAGGATCACCACCACCGCCACGGCGGAGGCCATGGGCCAGTCCTGGTTGGAGAAGAACTCGTCCCACAGGACGCGGCCGATCATCAGGGTGCGCGGCCCGCCCAGCAGCTCGGGGATGACGAACTCGCCGATGCAGGGGATGAAGACCAGCATCGAGCCGGCGATGATGCCCGCCTTGGAGAGCGGCACGGTGATCTTCCAGAACCCGACCCACGGGGTGGCCCCCAGGTCGGCGGCCGCCTCCAGCAGGCGCACGTCCATCTTGGACAGGGTGGCGTAGAGCGGCAGCACCATGAACGGCAGGTAGCTGTAGACCATGCCGATCACCAGCGAGAACGGGGTGTTCATGAACTTGCCGGCCACCTCGACGAGGCCGAAGCGCAGCAGCAGGTCGTCGACGTGGAGGGCCATGAGGAGGCGCGCGATCCAGCCCTCGTCCATGAGCAGCCCCTTCCAGGCGTAGACGCGCAGGAGGAAGGAGGTCCAGAAGGGCAGCATCACCAGCATGAGCAGGGCCGGCTGGAGCGACGGCCGGGCGCGCGCCAAGAAGTAGGCGAACGGGTAGCCGATGAAGAGGCACCAGAGGGTGGTGAAGGCCGCGTACTTCAGGCTGGCCAGGTAGGTCTTGTAGTAGAGGCCGTCCTGGACGATGGAGAGGTAGTTCCCCAGCCTGAGGGCCAGGGAGAGGACCCCGTCCTGGTACCGCACCAGCGGCAGGAAGGTGACCTCCTCCATCTCCGAGACGCTGATCTTGAGGATGATGAGGAACGGCAGGAGGAAGAAGACCAGCAGCCAGGCGTAGGGGACGACGATGACCGCCTTCCGCCCGTGCTTGCGGAAGAGCGGATGCGCGTGCATCCGGTCGAAGAAGGAGGTGACGAGCGGTCGGCTCATGGCGTCACTGGGTCAGGACGACCTGCGCGGTGTCCGGCCAGGTGGCCCAGGCCACGTCCCCCTCCGCCGGGGCGTCGGCGCGGTGGCGCTCGACGTTGGTCTCGCTCACCTTGAGCCGGCGCCCCCCGCCCAGCTCCAGGTTGTAGACGGTGAAGCTGCCGAAGTAGGAGCGGTCGCGCACCGTGCCCTTGACCTGGTTCAGCTCGCCCGCGGGCTTGGTGAGGCTGAGCCGGATCTTCTCCGGCCGGACCGCCACCGTGACCGCCATGCCCACGTTGCCGGTGATGCCGTGCCCGACGCCGTGGCGGCAGAAGCCGCAGTCGATCTCGACGTGGTCCGGCTCGTCCACCACGAGCTTGCCCTCCATCAGGTTGACGTTCCCGATGAAGTCGGCCACGAACCGGGTGGCCGGCGTCTCGTAGATCTCGCCCGGGGGGCCCACCTGCAGGATCTTCCCCTCGCTCATGACGGCGATGCGGGTGGCCATGGTCATGGCCTCCTCCTGATCGTGGGTGACCATGACGCAGGTGACGCCGACCTCGTAGATGATGTTGGCCAGCTCGACCTGCGTCTCCTCGCGCAGCTTCTTGTCGAGGGCCCCCAGCGGCTCGTCGAGCAGCATGAGCTGCGGCCGCTTGGCCAGGCTCCTCGCCCGCGCCACCCGCTGCTGCTGGCCGCCCGAGAGCTGGTGCGGCTTGCGCCTGGCGTACTTCGGCAGCTGCACCAGCTTCAGCATCGCCTCGACCCGCTCGGCGAGCTGGTCCCGGGGCATCCCCTCCCGCCGCAGCCCGAACGCGATGTTGTCCCACACGGTGAGGTGCGGGAAGAGCGCGTAGGACTGGAACATCATGTTGATGGGGCGGAGGTACGGCGGGAGCCCGGCCAGGTCCTGCCCGTCGAGCACGATCCGCCCCTCGGTGGGGGTCTCGAAGCCCGCCAGCATGCGCAGCAGCGTGGTCTTGCCGCACCCCGACGACCCCAGCAGGGCGAAGATCTCGCCCTTCTGGATGTCGAGGCTGACGTGGTTGACGGCCAGCGAGCCGCTGCCGAAGTCCTTCACCACGTCGCGGAACTGCAGGTAGGCCGGGGCGGCCGGGGCCGTGGTCATCAGGCGTCCAGGTCGAGGTATCGGCGGGTGCGGCCGCGGGCGCCGGCTACATCCCGGTCTTGAAGCCGGTGAAGATGCGGGTGATGGCCCTGCGCGAGTCGTTGGTGAGCTCGCCCGGCAACCCCATGCGCCTCATGTCCTCGTCGCTGGGGAAGACGGTCCGGTCGCTGGCCACCTCGGGCTTGACGAACTTTCGCGCCTCCTTGTTGGGGTTCGCATAGAAGACCTTGTTGGTCAGCGAGGCGTGCACCTCGGGGCGCAGGATGTAGTTGATCCACCGGTGCGCGTTGCCCGGGTGCGGCGCGTCGGCCGGGATGCCCATGGTGTCCATGAAGAGGATGCCGCCCGTCTTCGGGATGAGGCACTCGATGTTCTGGCCGGTCTTCCCCTCGATGGCGCGCCGCTTGGCGATGTTGATGTCGCCGGAGTAGCCGAGCGCCATGCAGATGGAGCCGTTGGCGAGATCGTTGATGTAGCCCGAGGAGCTGAAGAGCGTGACGTAGGGGCGGATCCTGGCGAGGAGCTCGCCCGTGCCGTTGTAGTTGGCCGCGTCCTTGGAGTAGGCCTGCTTGCCCAGGTAGTACGCCGCCGCGGGAACGATCTCGGTGGCCGAGTCGAGCACGGAGATGCCGCAGCCCTTCAGCTTGGAGGCGTACTCGGGCTTGAAGAGCAGGTCCCAGGCGTTCTCCGGCATGGGCGTGCCGCCGAGGGCCTTCCTCACCTTCTCCACGTTGATGCCCAGGGTGGAGTAGCCCCAGAGCCAGTCCACCAGGTACCTGTTGCCCGGATCCAGCTGGGCCAGGCTCTGCAGCAGGACCGGGTCGAGGTTCTTCCAGTTGGGGAGCTGGGCCTTGTCGAGCGGCTTCAGCAGGCCGCCGTTGATCTGCAGCTTCGCGAAGTAGGAGGAGGGCACCACGATGTCGTAGCCGGTGCGGCCGGCCACCAGCTTGGCGTGCAGGATCTCGTTGTTGTCGAAGTTGTCGTACCGGACCTTGATGCCAGTCTCCTTCTCGAAGTTGGCGATGGTGTCCTCGGCGATGTAGTCCGACCAGTTGTAGACGTTGAGGATCTTCTCCTCCTCCTGCGCCGGCACGGCGGCTGGGAGGAGGGTGAGCAGGGCCAAGGCCATGCTGCCAAGTGCGCGAAGGGCACGGCGGAACGGCTGCGAGATCATCGTCAGGCCTCCAGGTTTCAAAGACAGGGCGTGGTCATGCCGGGACGTGGCTGGCGCTCGTGAAGGTTGCCGCAGGTAGATAAGAGCACCTTGTGTGCCAAGGC
>JANNKC010000218.1:0-2099 GCA_031396105.1 Anaeromyxobacter sp. | reverse complement strand
CGAGGAGCTGGCGAAGGAGCTGCCCGAGGTGGACCACTTCCTCGGCACCGGCGCCTACCAGGACATCGCCCGCGTGGTGGCCGACGCGCAGGCGGCGCGCCTGGTGGTGCCCGACCCGGACTTCGTCCACTCGGCGGCGAGCCCGCGCATCAACTCGCTGCCGTCGCACACCGCGTACCTCAAGATCGCCGAGGGCTGCGACAACGCCTGCGCCTTCTGCATCATCCCCAGGCTGCGCGGCGCCCAGCGCTCCCGCCCCATCGACGATCTGGTGGCCGAGGCTTCGCTCCTGGCCGCGCAGGGCACGGTGGAGCTCAGCCTGGTGGCGCAGGATCTCACCGCCTACGGCCAGGACCTGCCGGGCAAGGTGCGGCTGCTCCACCTGCTGCCCGAGCTCTGCAAGGTGGAGGGGATCCGCTGGATCCGGCTCCACTACGCCTACCCGCGGGACTTCCCGGTGGCGCTCATGGCGGCCATCGCGGACCAGCCCAAGATCGTGAAGTACCTCGACATGCCGCTGCAGCACTCCAGCGACCGGCTGCTGCGCGCCATGAAGCGCGGGCGCGACTCCACCTTCCTGCGCGAGCTGCTGGCCAGGCTGCGCCAGGAGGTCCCCGGGCTGGCCCTGCGCACCTCGCTCATCGTCGGCCTGCCCGGCGAGACCAGGAAGGACTTCGACGACCTGCTCGCCTTCGTCGAGGAGGAGCGCTTCGAGCGGCTGGGCGTCTTCGAGTACTCCGCCGAGGAGGGGACGCCGGCCGCCGAGATGGGCGGCCAGGTCTCCGCCGCGGTGAAGAAGGAGCGCTTCCGGCGGATCATGGAGGTGCAGCGCGACATCAGCCTGGCCCACCAGCGGGCCATGATCGGCCGCACCGTGGAGGTGCTGGTGGAGGGGCGCGCCGAGGAGACCGAGCATTTGCTGGCCGGCCGCCACGCCCAGCAGGCGCCGGAGATCGACGGCATCACCTACCTCAACGACGGCGTGGCCTACCCCGGCGAGCTGGTGCAGGTCGAGATCACCGACGCCTCCGACTACGACCTGGTGGGCCGGGTGGTGGGGCGCGACGCGGCGCGGCCGCGAGCCAAGCTGCCGGCGGCGAGGAAGGCCGTGGCGGCGCCCGCCAGGAGGCGGGGCGGGCTCACCGTCATCCACTGAACGCGGGGCCCTCACGACGAGAGGGGCCGCAGACCGTGGTCTGCGGCCCCTCGCTGGTACGACGGTCCTGCTTCTACAGGGCGGGCTGGGTCACGGCGTTCATCTGAAGCGTGACCGCGGTCTGCGCCAGCAGCCGGCCGTTCACCGAGGCGCCGGTGTTCACGGCGATCATCGTCTTGCCCAGCACGACGCCCTCGAAGTGAGCGGTCGTCCCGATGGTCACGGCGCCAGCGACCTGCCAGAAGATGTTCTTGGCCTGCGCGCCGCCGGCCAGGGTCACCCGCATGGCAGGGGCCTGGTTCAGCGTGCCCGCCACCTGGAAGATCCAGACGTCGTCCGGACCACCCGAGAGGGTGACGTCGGTCGAGATCAAGAGGCCGGTGCCCCACTTGTAGAGGCCGGGAGCGAGGGTCAGCCCGCCGATCTCGCCGGCGCCCAGCTCGGTGAAGTCGGGAGAGACGCGTCCGCTGGCGTCGGCGTACGCGAGCTCCATGTCGCCGATCACGCCGGTCAGGAAGGGGGCGTCATTCACGGCGCAGGGAAGGGGACCGGCCGCATCGACGACGTACACGTTCCCCGTCACCTCGCCGCAGGTGAGGAGGAGCGCCGCCCCGGTGATGGGGCTGGTTCCGACATCCCCCGTGACCGCGGAGGCGTACACGTCGGTGATCCCGGTCTTGCTCAGGATGGCGAAGGTGCCGGCCGAGCCGAGGTTCACCCGGGCCGGACCGACGCCGACGCCGCTCGAGACGGTGCTCACGCCCCCGTATTCGCTCAGGCGCCCGCTCCCGCTCCCGCTCCCGGCCTCGGTCCCGCAGGCCGCCATCAGCAGCACCGCCGCGAACCCCATCGCGGACTTGGTCGAGCTTGTGATCCTGGTCATTGTCGTCTCCCTTTCGTTCGAGTCTCTGGGTGCCGCCGTGAGCTGCTGAACTGCGAAGGC
>JANNKC010000198.1:0-13849 GCA_031396105.1 Anaeromyxobacter sp. | reverse complement strand
GGCCGGAGCGGCGGACTTGGCGGGCGCCTCGGCGAGGGCGGGCGCGGCGAGCGCCAGGAGAGCGAGCGTCAGGGAGATTTTCATGCGCGGGATGCTAGCGGCGGCGGGCGGGCGCGGCAAGCGAATGGCGCACCCCGGCGCAGGGCGCGTCGGCGCGGGCCGGCTAGCGGCCGCCCTTGCGGGTCGGGTGGGCCTTCAGCGGGACCTTGGCCTTCCGGGAAGGGGCCTTGCTGCGGGGCGCCGCGCCGGCCTTCTTCTTGGGCGTCCGCGGCGGGCGGGCCCTGGGCGGGGGCGGCGCCGGGGCGACCTCGACCGGCTCGACCTCGACCGGGGCGACCTCGACCGGGGGGACCTCGACCGGGGCGACCTCGACCGGCGCGGGCGGCACGGCGGCGGCGGGTTCGGCGCCGACGCGGCGCCCCAGCGCGTCGAGCGCCAGCCTGGCGGCGGCCTGCTCGGCGTCCTTCTTGGTCTTGCCCTGCCCCGTCCCCACCACCTCGCCGCGCAGCTCCAGCTCCACGTCGAAGAGCTTGGCGTGGTCCGGTCCGTGCTCGGCCGTCACGCGGTAGCGCGGCACGGCCCGGAGCCGGCTCTGTGCCAGCTCCTGGAACTGGGTCTTGTAGTCGCGATCCAGCGTGCCGGCCGCCGCGCTGGCGAAGGTCTCGCCCAGGAAGCGATCCACCAGCCCGAGCACGCCCTCGAGCCCGAGGTCGAGGTAGACGGCCGCGATGACGGCCTCCATGGCGTCGGCCAGCAGCGAGGCCTTGTGCCGCCCGCCGGTGAGCTCCTCGCCGCGCCCCAGCCGCAGGAGCGGCCCGAGATCGATGGCTCTCGCCAGCGCCGCCAGGCCCGGCTCGTCCACCACCGCGGCGCGCAGCTTGGAGAGCTCCCCCTCGCGCGCGGCCGGGAAGCGCTCCATGAGCCGGTGGGAGACGGCCAGGTCGATGACGGCGTCGCCCAGGAACTCGAGCCGCTCGTTGTCGGTCAGGGGCTCGCCGCGGTGCTCGTTGACGAAGGACTTGTGGGTCAGCGCGGCCAGCGCGGTGGCGCGGTCGCGCAGGGCCAGCCCGAGCCGCAGCTCGAGAGCCGCCACCGGCTCCAGCGGCTCGGGCGCCGGCGAGGGCGCGGGCGGGGGGGCGGTCGCGGATCTCGGCTGGTCGGTCATGGCGGGTGCGGGCCCTCCCTCAGCCGCGCAGGCGGGCCGTGAGCTCCTCGGCCAGCAGGTAGGGATCGGCCTGGCGCGCCGCGATGCGAGCCGCCACCTCGTCGAGCCGTCCCTGCTCGGCCTCCAGGCGCGCCAGCGCCCCGGCCAGCAGCCGCTCGCGCAGGATGGCCACGAAGCCGGCCCGGGCGCGCGCGATGTCGCGCACCTTGCGCTCGCCGCTGGCCTCCAGGTGGGCGCGGTGGGCGTCCAGCGCCTCCACCAGGGCGTCGAGCCCCTCGCCCGTGGCGGCCACCGTCTTCACGACGGGCGGCTCCCAGCCCTGCGCCCGGGCGGCTGGCGGCGGCGCCTCCCCGGTCACCACGTGGCTCGCGTCGTGGTCCGGCGGCGGCCGCTGGGTGGCGTGGCGGAGCTCCAGCATGCCCTGCAGGTCGCGCACCGTCCGGTCGGCCCCCTCGCGATCGGCCTTGTTGACCGCGAAGACGTCGGCGATCTCCAGCACCCCCGCCTTGATGGCCTGCACGTCGTCGCCCATGCCCGGCACCGCCACCACGATGACGGTGTGGGCAAACTCGGAGATCTCGACCTCGTCCTGGCCGACGCCGACCGTCTCCACCAGCACCACGTCCTTCCCCATGGCGTCGAGCACGGCCACCAGATCGTTGGTGGAGCGGGACAGGCCGCCCAGGTGACCGCGCGTGCCCAGCGAGCGGATGAAGACCCCCGGATCGGTGGCGTGGTCCTGCATGCGGATGCGATCGCCCAGGATGGCTCCGCCGGTGAACGGACTGGTCGGGTCCACCGCCACCACGCCCACCGTGCGCCCGGCGCGCCGGTGATGGGCGATGAGGCGGTCCGTCAGCGTGGACTTGCCGGCGCCGGGCGAGCCGGTGATGCCCACCACCCAGGCGCGGCCGGTGTGGGGCCAGAGGGCGCGCAGCACCGCCTCGGCGCCGGGGAGCCGGTCGTCCAGGTCGCGCATGAGCCGGGCGCCGGCGCGCACGTCGCCCCGCAGCACCCGCTCGGCCAGGGTCGGCGCCATCAGTACGCCGCGGCCTCGGGCACGAAGTTGGCCACCAGGATGGCCGCCGCCATCTTGCGCGGCGCGCCGATGGGCTGCCGGGTCCGGTCGAGCTGGCGGTAGAGCACCGCGCCCTCCTGGACCTGGTCGATGACGATGAGCAGCCGCCAGCCGCCCTTCTCCTGCGCGAAGACCGCCTCGAAGTCGGGCTTGGCCAGCACGCGCGCCGCGCCGTAGGGCCGGCCGTCGATGTCGGTCCCCACGTAGCGCACCTCGTCCGGGCCGGACTCCTCCACCACCACGCTCATGACCCAGACCTCGCCGGCCACCGGCTGCAGGTGCTCGGGCACGGCACGGCCCGGCGCGGCGGCGAGCTCGGCCGCCAGGTGCTGGCCGGCCACCGGCTCCTCGGCGCCCAGGGCCGCGGCCACCACCGAGCGGGTCCCCGGGAAGGAGGCCAGATCGAACTTGTCCGACCAGACGTCGCCGCCGGGCCCGATGAGCCGCCCCTTGAAGCGGGTGCCCATCTCGCGGGTGGCCACGAAGCGGTAGCGAGTGCCGCCGTGCTGGAACTCCTGCACCAGCTCCACCATGGCGTTGGGCGCCAGCATGGCGTCGGCCCCGAAGACCTGCGCCAGGCCCTCCAGCGTGAGCGCGTTGCGGGGCGGGGGCGTGACCTCCAGCGTGTGGCCGGTGGGCGCCGCCTCGGCGCCTGGCGTCGCCGCGGCCCTGGGCGCCATGCGCGGCTGGGCGTCCACCAGCCAGAGCTCCAGGTCGGTGAGCGACTGGAACTCGCCGAGCTGGAGCGGCGGGAAGTCCGCCGGGACCTCCCACGGCTTGCCCCCCACCGGCGCCACCCGCGAGATCCGCACGCCGTCGGCGCCGCCCAGCACCTCGAAGGCGTGGGCCTGGGTCTTCACCACCGCGCGCACCAGCAGCCGGTCCGGGTCGATGACCGCCTCCAGCCGCAGCGCGCGCAGCCGGGCCGCCACCTCCTGGAGCTGCCCCTGCAGGCCGCCCAGCGAGGCGGCCACCGCCAGCTCCAGCGAGGCGAGCCGCTCGTGGGCGTAGAAGTCGACCGGGCCGATGCCGGAGAGCGGCGCGTCCACGAAGCGGAGCCGGTCGTGCCCCGCCACCACGAAGCGGGCGCGCGCCACCGGCTGGCCGGTCACCGGGTGGACCAGCCGCCCGCTGAAGGACAGCTCCCCTTCCAGCGACTCGCGGTCGGCGGCCAGGCGGACCGGCACCCCGAGGGTGGAGAGCTTGCGGGAGGCGATCTGGTTCAGCCGCTCCCGCGGGATCTTCCCGATGATGGTGTGTTCGCCTTCGCCCATGAGTGTCCGGCGCCCCTCGCCGCGGGGGCGGAGACTACCTCAAAACGTCGCGCGAGATGATCATCCGCTGCACCTCGCTGGTCCCTTCCCCGATCTCGCAGAGCTTGGCGTCCCGGAAGGCGCGCTCCACCGGGAAGTCCCTGGTGTAGCCGTAGCCGCCGTGGATCTGGACGGCCTTGCCGGTGGCCCGCATGGCCGCCTCGCTGGCGAAGAGCTTGGCCACCGAGGCCTCCCGGCCGAAGGGGCGCCCGGCGTCGCACCGGGCGGCGGCCCGCTGCACCAGCAGCCAGGCGGCGGCGAGCTCGGTGGCCATGTCGGCCAGCATGAAGGCGATGGCCTGGTGCTCGGCGATGGGCTTGCCGAAGGTGCGCCGCTCCAGGGCGTAGGCGCGCGCCGCCTCCAGCGCCCCGCGGTGAAGCCCCACCGCCAGGGCGCCGATGGCGAGGCGGCCTCGGTCCAGGATCTGCAGCGTGTCCATGAAGCCGTGGTCCACCTCGCCGAGCCGGTGGTCGTCCGGCACCGCCACGCCGTCCAGGTGGAGCTCGGCCGTGTCGGAGGCGCGCATGCCCAGCTTGTCGTGGATGGGACGCTGCGTGAAGCCTGGCATCCCCTTCTCCAGCACGAAGGCGGTCACGCCGTGGCGCCTTCGGGCCGGGCTGCTGAGGGCCAGCACCACGAAGGTGTCGCCCACCGAGCCCTGGGTGATGAAGGTCTTGCTGCCGTCGAGCACCCAGCCGTCGCCGCGGCGCACCGCCGTGGTGGCCAGGGCCGCCGCGTCGGACCCGCTGCCGGGCTCGGTGAGCGCCCAGGCCGCCAGCTTCTCGCCGCGGGCCAGCGGGGGCAGCCAGCGCTGCCGCTGCGCCTCGCTGCCGAAGCGGAGCAGGTGGCCCTGGCCCAGACCGTTGTGGCTGGCCACGGTGAGGGCCAGCGCGCCGTCGTGGCGGGCCAGCTCCTCCACCACCACCGCGGTGGCCAGCGCACCCAGCCCCGAGCCCCCGTACGCCTCCGGCACGGAGATGCCCATGAGGCCGAGCTCGCCGAGCTGCCTCACCACGGCGTGCGGGAACTCCTCCCGCTCATCCCAGCCGCGGGCGTGCGGCACGACCTCGCGCAGGCACAGCTCGCGCACCACCCTGCGGATCTCCACCAGCTCCTCTGGCAGCTCGAAGTCCATGGTGTCCTCGCTCAGACCGGCGCGACGGCCCGCGCCCGGCGGCTGGTACCCCTCGGCGCCCCCCGTGGGCCACCCGCCGTTCGACTACTCACCGGTGAAGCGGGGCGCGCGCTTCTCCGCGAAGGCCCGCAGCGCCTCCTGGCGGTCCTGGGTGGGCAGGCAGGCCTGGTAGAGCCGGTGCTCCAGGTCCAGCCCCTCGGCCAGCGGGAGGTGGAGCCCCTGGTCGATGGCGTGCTTGGCCTGGCGCAGCGAGACCGGGGCGTTGCGAGCCACCCGGGCCGCCAGCGCGAGCGCCTCCTCGCCGAGCCGGTCCGCCGGCACCACGCCCGAGACCAGCCCCATGGCGAGCGCCTCGGCCGCCCCCACCCGCCGCGCCGTGAGGATCAGCTCCTTGGCCCGGGCCACGCCGAGGAGCCGCGGCAGCCGCTGGGTGCCGCCGCCGCCCGGGATGATGCCCAGCCCCACCTCCGGCAGCCCGAGCTCGATCCCCTCGGCCGCGAGGCGGAGGTCGCAGGCCAGGGCCAGCTCGAGGCCTCCGCCCAGGGCCGCGCCGTTGAGCGCCGCCACCACCGGCTGCGGCAGCGCCGTGAGCCCGTCGAGGAGGGCCCGCAGCGAGTGGTGGAAGGCGGCCACCTCGGCGTCGCCCATGCGCGCCCGCTCCTTGAGATCCGCGCCGGCGGAGAAGGCCTTCTGGCCCGCCCCGGTGAGCACCACCACGCGCAGGCTCCGGTCGGCCGCGGCGCGGCGCAGGTGCTCGGCCCCTTCGGCCAGGAGCGCCACGGTGAGCGAGTTGCGGCGTGGCGCCCCCTCGATGGTCCAGCGCTCCACCTCGCCGTGCCGCTCGACCGACCACTCCATGTCAGGCCTCCCGGTGGGCCGCTTGCGCCGCCAGCGCCGCCTGCAGCGCCTTGCCCGGCAGGCGCCGGCCGGTCAGCCGCTGCGCCAGCGCCCCGGCCGCCACCAGCCGCTGGAAGTCCACGCCCGTCTCCAGCCCGAGCCCGTGGAGCAGGTAGACCAGGTCCTCGGTGGCCAGGTTGCCGGAGGCGCCCGGGGCGTATGGGCACCCGCCCAGCCCGCCCACGGCGGCGTCGAAGGTGGTGAGCCCCTCCTCCAGCGCCGCCAGCACGTTGGCGAGCGCGGTGCCGCGGGTGTCATGGGCGTGGAGCGCCAGCCGCGCCGCCGGCACGGCCGGGAGGAGCCGGCGCAGGACGCGGCGCACCTCGGCCGGCGTGCCCACGCCGATGGTGTCGCCCAGCGACACCTGGGCGCAGCCCAGCGCCAGCAGCCGCTCCGCCAGCGCCGCCACCCGGCCCGCGTCCACCGGCCCCTCGTAGGGACAGCCGAAGGCGGTGGAGACGTAGCCCCTCACCTCCAGGCCGCGCGCCAGGGCCGGCCCGACCACCTCCGCGAAGCCGGCCAGGGACTCCTCGATGGACCGGTTGACGTTCTTCCGGTTGTGGGTCTCCGAGGCGGAGACGAAGACCGCCGCCGCCACCGGCGGGCCACCCGCCCCGCGCCCATCGAGCGCGGCGAGCAGGCGGGCCAGCCCCTTCCCGTTGGGCACCAGCACCACGTAGCCCACCCCCGGCACCGCCGGCAGCGCGGCCACGATCTCGGCCGCGTCGGCGAGCTGCGGGATCCAGGCCGGCGAGACGAAGCTGGTGGCCTCGATGCGCGGCAGCCCGGCCTCGGCCAGGGCGCGCAGCAGCGCCAGCTTGTCGGCGGTGGGGACGCGCGCCGCCTCGTTCTGGAGGCCGTCGCGCGGGCCCACCTCGTAGACCGTCACTCGCGGCGCCATGCGGGCGGATCCTAACCGAAGGGGCCAGCCGGGCCGACGGACTTTCCGGGGTGCCCTGCGAGGCCTAGCGGACGATCTCGGCCGGACCGGCCGGACGCCTGGCCTCGGCCTTGGCCTGCGCCTCCTCCAGGTGCGTGTGGATGCGCATGGAGCAGAACTTGGGGCCGCACATGGAGCAGAACTCGGCGGTCTTGAAGTGGTCGGCCGCCAGCGTCTCGTCGTGCATGGAGCGGGCGCGCTCCGGGTCGAGCGAGAGCTCGAACTGCTTCTTCCAGTCGAAGGCGTAGCGGGCGCGGGACAGCGCGTCGTCCCGATCGCGGGCGCCGGGCCGGTGGCGGGCGATGTCGGCGGCGTGGGCCGCGATCTTGTAGGCGATGATCCCCTGGCGCACGTCCTCCAGGTCGGGCAGGCCGAGGTGCTCCTTGGGCGTCACGTAGCAGAGCATGGCCGCGCCGTGCTGCGCCGCCACCGCCGCGCCGATGGCGCTGGTGATGTGGTCGTAGCCGGGGGCGATGTCGGTGACCAGCGGCCCGAGCACGTAGAAGGGGGCCTCGTCGCAGAGCTCCCGCTGCCTCTCCATGTTCATGGGGATCTGGTCCAGGGGCACGTGGCCCGGCCCCTCCACCATGACCTGCACGTCGTGCGCCCAGGCGCGCCGGGTCAGCTCGCCCAGGACCTTGAGCTCGGCGAACTGCGCGCCGTCGGAGGCGTCGGCCAGGCAGCCGGGCCGGAGGCCGTCGCCCAGGCTGAAGGTCACGTCGTACTTCTTGAAGATCTCGCAGATGGCGTCGAAGTGCGTGTAGAGCGGGTTCTCGGCCCTGTTGGAGAGCATCCACTGCGCCATCATCGCGCCGCCGCGGCTGACGATGCCGGTGACCCGCTTGGCCGCCAGCGGGATGAAGTCCCGCAGCAGCCCGGCGTGGATGGTCATGTAGTCGACGCCCTGCCGCGCCTGCTTCTCGATGATGTCGAGCAGGAGCTTCGGCGTCAGGTCCGCCACCTCGTCCACGTGGACCAGGCACTCGTAGATGGGCACGGTGCCCACCGGGATGGGGCTGGCGCGGATGATGGCCTCGCGGATCCCCGGGATGTTGCCGCCGGTGGAGAGGTCCATCACCGTGTCGGCGCCGTGCTCGAGGCAGAGGGCCAGCTTCGCGAGCTCGTGGGTGGCGTCGGAGGTGACCGCGGAGTTGCCGATGTTCGCGTTGATCTTGCAGGTGGCGGCGATGCCGATGCCCAGCGGGTCGAGCTCGGGGTGATACAGGTTGGCCGGGATGACCATGCGCCCGCGCGCCACCTCGTCGCGAACCAGCTCGGGCGGCAGCTTCTCGCGCGCCGCCACGCGCGTCATCTCCTCGGTGATCAGCCCCTGGCGCGCCAGGTGGATCTGCGTGACGTTGCGCTGCCCGCGCCGCTTCTCGACCCAGCCTGCCCGCATGTGCCTACCTCCACCCACCCTCGGGGAGGGCGAAACTAGCGGGCGGCCGTCGAGGTTGTCAACGAGCGCCCGCCGGAACGTCCGCTTCGGCCCAGGCGGCGTCCCGCGCCGCGCGCCACCGCCCTAGCGCAGCGCCCTGAAGGCGTCTCGGCCGGCGTAGCGGGCGCTCTCGCCCAGCTCCTCCTCGATGCGCAGGAGCTGGTTGTACTTGGCCACGCGGTCGGTGCGCGAGGCCGAGCCGGTCTTGATCTGGCCGCAGTCGCAGGCCACCGCGAGGTCGGCGATGGTGGTGTCCTCGGTCTCGCCGGAGCGGTGGCTCATCACGCTGGTGAAGCCGGCCCGGTGGGCCATGCGCACCGCCTCCAGCGTCTCGGTGAGCGAGCCGATCTGGTTCACCTTCACCAGGATGGAGTTGGCCACGCCGTCGGCGATGCCCTTGGCGAGCCGCTCCACGTTGGTGACGAAGAGGTCGTCGCCGACGAGCTGGAGCTTGTCGCCCAGCGCCTCGGTGACCAGGCTCCAGCCCTTCCAGTCGTCCTCGGCGAAGCCGTCCTCGATGGAGACGATGGGGTACTTCCTGGCCAGGGCGGCGTACCATTCCACCAGCCCCTTGGCGGTGAAGGTCTTGCCCTCCCCCTTCAGCACGTAGGTGCCGGTCTTCTTGTCGAAGAACTCGGAGGCCGCGCAGTCGAGCGCCAGCGCCACCTGCGTGCCCGGCTTCAGGCCGGTCTGCTTGATGGCCTCCATGATGACCCTCAGCGCCTCCTCGTTGGAGGCCAGGCTGGGCGCGTAGCCGCCCTCGTCGCCCACGCCGGTGGAGGCCCCCTTGCCCTTCAGCACCTTCTTGAGGGCGTGGAAGATCTCGGCGCCGTAGCGCAGCGCCTCGGCGAAATTCGGGGCGCCGAGCGGCACCACCATGAACTCCTGGATGTCGACGTTGGAGTCGGCGTGCGCCCCGCCGTTCAGGATGTTCATGAGCGGCACCGGCAGCGTGCGGGCGTTGACGCCGCCCACGTACCGGTAGAGCGGCAGGCCGTGGGCCGCCGCGGCCGCCTTGGCCGCCGCCAGGGACACGCCCAGGATGGCGTTGGCGCCCAGCTTCGACTTGGTCCTGGTGCCGTCGAGCGCCACCATGCGCGCGTCGAGGAGGGCCTGGTTGGAGGCGTCCATGCCGATGATGGCGGGCGCCAGCGCGTTCATGACGTGGCCCACCGCCTTCTTCACGCCCTTGCCGAGGTAGCGCCGCTTGTCGCCGTCGCGCAGCTCGAGCGCCTCGTGCTCGCCGGTGGAGGCGCCGGAGGGCACGGCGGCCCGCCCCACGTCGCCGGTGGCCACCGCCACCTCGACCTCCACCGTCGGGTTGCCGCGGGAGTCGAGGATCTCACGGGCCATCACGTTGATGATCTCGGTCATCGAGCTCTCCTGGCAGGGCGGCACGAGCCGCGGTGTGGGGGGGGTCGGAAGCGGGCGGATCAGACCGGCCGCGCCGCGTGGCGTCAACCGGATTCGGGGGGCGTGGGGAGCTCGGCGCGAAGGGCGCGCCGGGCCGGGCGAGGGCTCAGCTGTAGTCGATGATCACGACGCCGCGATCGGCGCCGTCGTCGTCCTTCCGATCGGGCCCGCGGTCGGGAGGGGGCGACGGCAGCGGCACCTGGACGACCGGTCGATCGTCGAGCTCGCGCTGCCGCTCGCGCCGCTTGATCTCCTCGATGACGTAGGCGTCCAGCATCGGGTCGCTCCGGGCCTCTGTTCCTGCAATCGCCGTTCCGGGCCGGGCCGCCCCTCGCCGCCCGCTCACCTCCTGGAGATCCTACGCGCCAGCCGGCCCCGCAGTGACACCGCGCCCAAGAGGCGGCCAGATCCGGCCCGATTTGACCTCTGTTAGCACCCGACCGGGGGTGGGTCAAGGTGCGCTCCGCCAGCCTTCCGTGAAGTGCGGCCCCCTGGAGTGGCCATCCGGCCACGCTCGCTGCGGGCCTAGACACCCCGCTCCACTCTGGCCTTGAAGGCCTCCAGGGTCCTGGGCAACTGCACCCGGGTCAGCTCGTCGGAGACCTTGTCGATGACCGACTGGGGGATGAGCGGCGGCTTGGAGATCTGGATGTCCACCGTGTAGCGGGCGCGGGTGGCCCCGCCCTCGGCGGTCAGCAGCCACTCGCCGCTCGAGACCTTCATCATCTCGCCGGAGACCAGCGACCAGGTGATCCGGGTGGGCCGCGTCTCCAGGTGGTGCAGCACGTACTTGATGCGCTTCAGGCCGAGGTCCAGCTCGTACTCCACGTGACGCTGACCCTTGGCCGGGAGCAGGCGGCACGCCTTGATGCCGGGCACGAACTCCGGGTAGCGGGCGTAGTCCACCAGCACGTCGAAGACCTGCTCGGCGGGTCGGTCGAAGACGATCTCCTTGGTCACGGCGGCCATGCGGTGCTCCTCTCCTGGCCCGGCGTGGCGGGCTCCGGAAGGCTCAGGTGGACGGCGCCCCGGTCGTCGCCACGTCGCCCCGGGTGAGACGCGCCACCAGCTCGGCGGGCAGCCGCCGAAGGCGGCCCTCCATGTCCACGCAGGCGTGGACGGTGTGACCGGTGGCCAGCAGCGCGCCCTCGCGCAGCAGACGGTACTCGAAGCGGGCCGAGGCGCGCCGCACCTCGGCCAGCGCCACCTCCAGGTCGAGGAGGTCGTCGTAGCGCGCCGGCTGCTTGTAGCTGACGCCGGCCTCGGCGACCGGCAGGCGGAGCCCGAAGCGCTCCTCGAAGTCCCGGTAGCGCAGCCCCCTGGCCCGGATGAACTCGTTCCGGCCCGCCTCGAAGTAGCGCAGGTAGTTGGCGTAGTAGACCACGCCCATCTGGTCCGTATCGCCGTAGATGACCCGGAGCCGCGTGGTGACCATCGCCGTCCCCGCCCCGCTAGACCGTCTCGATGCGGATGAGCCGGCTCGGCTCGACGGTGGAGGGGTGCCGGTCGATCTCGGCGATGGCGGCGCGCACGTCCGCCTCGCGCGCCTCATGGGTCACGAACACCAGCGGCACGGGCGCGTCAGGGACGGACTGCTCGCGCTGCTGCACCGCCGCCACCGAGATGGAGCGGGCCGCCAGCGTGGCGGCGATGCGGGCCAGCACGCCCGGCTCGTCCTTGACCGAGAAGTGCAGGTAGTAGGCGCAGCGGATCTCGGCGTGCGGGCGCAGCCCCACCAGCGGCTGGTCGGGTGGCAGGGGCACGCGGCCCGGACTGCCGGAGAGGATGTTGCGAGTCAGGTCGATGATGTCGGAGACCACCGCGCTGCCGGTGGGCATGGCGCCGGCCCCCTGACCGTAGAGCATGGAGGGGCCCAGCGCCTCGGAGCGGAGGACCACCGCGTTCATGGCGCCGCGCACGCCCGCCAGCAGCGAGGTCTGCGGGATGAAGGCGGGGTGGACGCGGGCCTCGATCTGCTCGCCGCCCGGGGAGCCGGCCGCGCCGCAGCGCCGCGCCACCGCCAGCAGCTTGAGCGTGTAGCCGAACTCGCGCCCCCAGCGGAAGTCGTCGGGCGAGAGGGCCATGATCCCCTCGGTGAGCACCTCGGCCGGCTTGACCCGCGCCCCGAAGGCGAGCTGCGCCAGCACGCAGAGCTTCTGCGCCGCGTCGCCGCCCGAGACGTCGAGGGTGGGATCGGCCTCGGCGTAGCCGAGCCGCTGCGCCTCGGCCAGCACCGGGGCGATGGCCTCGCCCTTCTCCGCCATGGCGGTGAGGATGAAGTTGGTGGTGCCGTTGACGATGCCGACCAGCGAGTTGATGCGGTCCGAGGCCAGCGCCTCCCGCAGGGTGCGGATGATGGGCACGCCGCCGCAGACCGCGGCCTCGTAGTAGACGTCCACCGACTTCTGCCGCGCCAGGCGGAAGATCTCGTCGCCGCGGGCCGCCAGCAGGGCCTTGTTGGCGGTGACCACGTGCTTGCCGCGGGAGAGCGCGCCCGCCACCAGGTCGAAGGCCTGGTCCACGCCGCCGATGAGCTCGACCACCACCTCGATGGCCGGATCCGTCAGCAGGTCGTCGAGCTGGGTGCTCACCAGGCCCTCCGGCAGGTCCACCGGGCGCGCCTTGCCGGCGTCGCGCAGCACCACCCGCTTCACCACGATGCGGGCCCCGAGCCGCGCCTCGATGTCGTGGGCGTGGCGCTGCAGGATGGAGAGGACGCCGCCCCCCACGGTGCCGAACCCGGCGATGCCGATGCCTACCTCGCGCATGCTCAATTCCCCTCGATCCGGTAGCTGCGGAGCAGCGCCCTCAGCTGCGGCGCGGCCGTGCCCTTCACCACCGCGAACGTCTCGATGCGCACCGGGCCGACCCCGGGCGCGTAGGTGATCTCGTTGACGAGATCGGTGCCGGCGCCGGCGTGGTTGACGGCGCGCACCCGCACGCAGTCGCGGAAGGTGCCGGCCGGCGTGGTCACCACCTCGCCCACCGCCGAGATCTCGTACTTCTCGGTGGAGCTGACCGAGAGCACCGACTTCCAGCTGGTCCCCACCGTGAGCGGCGCGCAGAGCAGCTGTCGCACCCGGTCGCGCACGCAGTCCACCCCGGCCCTGAGCTCGCCCCGCTCGCTGTCGCGGTAGAAGCCGTCCGCGGTCCGCTCCAGGATGCGCACGGTGCGCAGCGCGCCGCGCCGCTCGGCCGGGAGCTGCGGGCTCTGGTCCTCCCAGGTCCACTGGTTGCCCACCGCGAGCGGGAAGTAGTGAGCCGGAGACGGGCCGCCGGCCGGGCGCGCGCCCGGCGCGTGGGCGCAGGCGGCGGCGAGGGCCAGCGGGAGGAGCGCCAGGGCGGGTCGCATGGTGGGACGCATACTAGCCTCGATCGCGCGGGGGCCAGCTACTTCCGCGCCGTGGCGCCGGGCCGGCGCAGGCCCGCCAGGGCGTCGCTGGCGGCGGCGCGCACGCGCGGGTCCGGGTGGGCCTGCTCGATGGTGAGCAGCCAGCCCTCGGCGTCGGGCCCGCCGATGTCCCCCACCACCGGGATGAGCCGGAGGACGATGGCCGCGTCGGTGCCGCGGGAGAGCTCGATGAGCGGGGGCACGGCGCGCGGGTCCTTGAGCTGCGAGAGCGCGCCCATGGCCCGGTCCACCACGCGCCGGTCGCCGTCCGAGAGCCGCTTGATGAGCCCAGGCACGGCGCGCGGCTCGCGTCGCTCGCCCAGCGCCTGGACGGCGTGGTCTCGCAGGCGCACGTCGGAGGACTCGAGGTCGGCCAGCAGCGCCTCCACCGGCTTGCCCTCCGCCGCCAGGGCGACGCGCAGGCCACGCGCCGCCTCGCCGACCGCGGCGCCGAGCGCCTGCCGGGTCGCGCCCGCCGGTCCCTCCGGCCCCAGCGCCTGGCTGCCGGAGCCGATCTCGCGCCGGGCCGGCTCCCTGGCGTCCACCGACGCGAGCTCGAGCTCGACCCGCGCCTCCACCCTCACGCCGTGGCCTCCAGGCGCCGGGCCCATGCGCAGGCCGACCAGCTCCACCCGGGCGCGGTAGGCCGGCTGGCCCGACGTCAACGCGAAGCCGGCCTCGGCCAGCGCGGCGCGGGAGACGGCCTCCACGGCGGCCCGATCGAGCCCGACCTCGGCGGCGGCCTCCAGCGTGGTGTCCGCCACCCGGACGCTCTGCACGTGGGGCGGTGGCGGCGACGGACGGCAGCCGCTCGCCAGGAGGAGCGCCAGCGCCACGCTCGCGAGCGAGCGGACCACGGCGCTCCTTTGGCTCACGCCTCGCCCGCGTCCCCGCCGCCCGTGCCGGCGGGCGGCGGCGGGGCCCGCTCGGAGGCCGGCTCGGGCGCCAGCGCCCCTTCGGTCGTGGAGGCCACGCCGGCCGTGGCCGCGCCCCCCTCGGCGCCAGCCGGGGCGGCCGCTCCCCGCTCACCACGGCCAGGGCCCCCGCGCCGCCCGGGCCCGGGGCCCGCGGCGGTCGGC
>JANNKC010000175.1:0-6878 GCA_031396105.1 Anaeromyxobacter sp. | reverse complement strand
GACGGTGGTGGCCCCGGGCTCGAGCTCCAGCACCATCCGGCCGCTGGCCTTGAGGCCGCGCACCTTGGCGATGGTGCCGCGCTGGGTCTCGAGCTGGGCGCGCGTGGCGGCGGCCTCCTCCGAGGTGGCGGCGCGGCTGAGCCGCTCGGTGGCGGCGAACTCCAGCTCCTTCTCGGCGCGCAGGGCCACCTCCTCGAGGCGGCCCTGCTGCTGCCGCCGCAGGCTCTCGCGGGTGAACTCGGCGCCGAAGAGGTAGGCGCCTCGGGACAGGCCGCCGGCCCGCTCCACCAGCTGGCGCAGGGTCTCGCCGGGCCGCACCTGGTAGAAGCCCGGCGTGGCCACCTCGCCCTCCACGCGCACGAAGTAGGTGCGCTTCTCGGAGGGCGCCAGGATGTCCTTCTGCGAGAAGACGGTGACCACGTCCCCCGGCTGGAGCGCCAGGTTGTGGGCCGGGTCCCGCTCCAGCACCGCCTTGCGCAGGTTGAAGGGGAGCAGCGTGGGCTCGAGCGTGGCGCGGTCCATCCGCTCGATGACCGCGTAGTCCCAGTTGACCTCGTCCACCAGGTTCTCGATCTCGGTCTTGAACCGCTCGGCGCCGGGGTCGCCCTCGCGCGCGATCACCGTGGCGCGGGGCAGGTCGCGAGGACGGGCGGGGCCGTTGGCGCGCGCGGCGATCCGCTCCCAGTAGCTCTCCGGGATGAGGAGCCCGCGGTCCGGGATGAGGTCGGCCACGGTGAGCCCCTGCGTCCACTCGGTGCGGACCGGGAAGGCCACGTTGCCGCGGAGGGTGACGGCGTTGCTGTACTTCTGCGAGAGGCTGCGCAGCCGGGCGACGTCGCCGCCCTTGATCCGGGTGGCGAGCGAGGCCGGTCCCCAGGGCAGCTCGTGCACGATCCGGCCCAGGTCCTGGTCCAGCCGCTCGAGCTGCACCGCGTGCATGTCCGCCATGGTCGTGAGCCCGCCGGCGCAGGCCACCAGGTCGGCCAGCGTGGTGTCCTCGTCCTTCAGCTCGAAGATGGCCGGCGTCTTGACCCGCCCGGCGATGGCCGCCAGGGGTCCCACCGGCGGGATGAAGACGACGTCGGCGGACATCAGACGCAGGTCCTTCGACTTGTCCCCCTTGAGCAGGAGGTCGTAGAGGTCGAACTCGCCGACCAGCTGGTTGCCGCGCCGAAGCTCGATGCGGCGCATGGAGCCGGTGGGGGACGGGCCGCCCGAGGCGAAGAGGGCGTTCATGAGCGTGCTCAGCGCGCTCACCGTGTAGAGGCCGGGGCGCTGCGCCTGCCCCACCACGAAGACCTGGATGGAGCGCAGCCGCCCCAGGGAAGCCACCAGCTCGAAGTTCTTGTAGTTTCGACCCACCGCGGAGCGGAGGCGCGCCTCCAGGTCCTGGTACCGGACGCCGGCCAGGCTCACGGGTCCGACGCGCGGAATGTTGACGCTCCCATCCCGCGAGACGGTGGCGCGCACGTCGAGCTCCACCTGGCCCCAGCCACGGATGACGATCTCGTCGCCCGCGCCGAGGACGTAGTCCGACGGGACCGGCAGGTCGTCCACCGGTGCGAAGGTGCTGGGCGGGGCCGCGAAGAGGTCCCGGCCGAAGAGCGGGAGCAGCGTGCCGACGGAGGTGGCGGCGAACTGCTGGAAGTCGGTGGGCGGTCGGTGCGGCTTCTCGGGCTGCGCCGGCTGTGAGGGCTCGGCGCCCTTCAGCGGAGGATCGTCGGAGCGCAGGACCTCCACGCCGCCCTGGGGCGGGAACCCCGCGGGCAGGGCAGGCGTCCCGGTGGTCGAGGCCGGCGGGCGCGCCTGGCCCGCGCCCAGGAAGCTCTCCTGGGCCCACGCGCCCGGCGGGACGAGGAGGAGCACGACCTGGAGCGACGACAGGAGGGCGGCGGATCGAATGCGCTTCAAGCTCATGCGGCGGGCCTTCATGGTCTGGTGTCCGCGCAGCGCGACGAAGCGATCCCCGGAGCACGGTGCCCCGTGGGCTCTCCGGCGGTTCGGAGGGTCGGCGGGTCGGCCGGTCGTTTGTACCCTGGCGGGAAAGCGGTGTCGAGCCACGGGGTTGGGTCGGAGCGGCCCACCTGGCGCCCGGCCCTGGCATCGCGGGAACGGACGGTGTATCAGCACGACCGTGAGTCCTCGTCTGGCACGCATCGAGGAGGCGAGTCGGGGATGGTGACCGTCGCCCTCGCCTTCCTGGCCGCCGCCGTCGTCAGCGCGGCCCTGACGCCGCTGGTCAGGTACGCCGCCACCCGCTGGAGCCTGCGGCACGACGGCGTCACCTCGCGGAGCGTCCACCTGACCCCGACCCCGCGGCTGGGCGGCGTGGCCATCGTGGCGGCCTTCCACCTGACCTTGCTCGGGCTGCGGCTCCTCGATCCGGCCATCGGGCGGGCCTTCCGGGAGGAACAGCTCCTGGCGGACGGGCTGCTCGTGGGGAGCCTCGTCATCGCGGCGCTCGGGGTCTACGACGACGTCCGGGGGGCCAACGCCAGGCTCAAGCTCGTCGTCCAGTTCGGCGTCGCCCTGGCCATGTGCCAGGTCGGCTACCGCATCGACGAGGTCACCAGCCCCTGGGGCGGGAGCCTCTCCCTCGGCTGGCTCAGCCTGCCGGTGACCGTCCTCTGGATCGCCGGCGTGGTGAACGCGGTCAACCTCATCGACGGGCTGGACGGCCTCGCCGGCGGCGTCGCGCTGTTCGCCGTCGCGACCACCTTCATCACGGCTGGGCTCCAGGGGGACACCCTGATGATGGTCTTCTCCGCGGCCATGGCGGGCGCCGCCCTCGGGTTCCTCCGCTACAACTTCAACCCCGCCACCATCTTCATGGGCGACACCGGGTCGATGTTCCTGGGCTTCGTGCTGGCGGTCACGGCCATCCACACGCACCAGAAGTCCTCCATGGCCGTGGCCATCGCCGTCCCGGTGATCGCCCTCGGCGTGCCCATCGCCGACACGCTGCTGGCCATCGGGCGCCGCGCCGTCCGGGGCGCGCCGCTCTTCACCGCCGATCGGGGGCACATCCACCACCGGATCATGGCCCGGGGGCTCTCCCACCGGCAGGCCGTGCTGGTGCTCTACGGCTCGGCGGCGGTGCTGGCGGCGGCGGCGCTCTCGCTCAGGCTGGTCAACTCGACCCAGGGCTTCCTGCTGCTCCTCGCGCTGGCGGCGGTCGCCTGGGTCGGGCTGCGCTCGCTCGGGTTCCTGGACCTGGGCAAGACCGGCGAGGTGCTGGCGGGCCGGCGCAGGCTGCTGGCCATGCGCGCGGCCGTCGGTCGTGCCGCGACCCGGCTGCGTCGAGCCCAGTCACCGCTCGAGGTCTGGAGCGCGGTGCGCGAGGCCGCGCCTGGCCTGGGCGCCTCGGCGGTCGGCCTCACCGTGGGCCACGCCGCCGGCGGCGCCGAGCAAGGGCCCTGGTCCGAGGGGTTCGACGAGTCCGGCCCGGAGCTGCTCCGGGCCCGGTACGACCTCGAGGGCCCCGGCGACGCTCACCTCGAGCTGGGCTGGTCGGACGGCCGGTCCGGAGTCGATCGGGAGACCGAGGTCGCGGTCGAGCGACTCTGTGACGAGGTGGCGACCGCCCTCGACCGGCTGGAGCGGCGGGCGCCCCGCGGCGGGGGACGCCAGGCCGGTCCCGCTTGACGCCCACCCGTCCCGGCGGCACGGTCCCTGGCGCTGCTCGAGGAGAGTCCATGCCCGTGGTGGTCCAGAAGTACGGCGGCTCGTCGGTGTCGGACGTGGCGAAGCTGAAGCGGGTGGCGCAGAAGGTGGCGGCCCGCCGCCGCGGCGGCGACGCGGTCTGCGTGGTGGTCTCAGCCATGGGCGACACCACCGACGACCTGCTCAAGCTGGCCAAGCAGGTGACCCCGGATCCACCGCGTCGCGAGCTCGACATGCTCCTCTCCGCCGGGGAGCGCATCTCCATGGCGCTCCTCTCCATGGCGCTGCAGGACCAGGGCGTGGAGGCCATCAGCTTCACCGGCAGCCAGGCCGGCATCCTCACCACCGACGCCCACGCCACCGCCCGCATCCTGGAGGTGAAGCCCTTCCGCGTCCGCGAGGAGCTCACGCGGGGCAAGGTGGTCATCGTGGCCGGCTTCCAGGGCGTCTCGGCCAGGAAGGAGATCACCACGCTGGGGCGCGGCGGCTCCGACACCACCGCGGTGGCGCTGGCGGCGGCGCTGGGCGCCGACTGCGAGATCTACTCGGACGTGGCCGGCGTCTTCACCGCCGATCCGCGGGTGGTGCCCGGGGCACGGCGCCAGGACGAGCTCTCCTACGAGGAGATGCAGGCCCTGGCCCGCGCCGGCGCCAAGGTGCTCAACGCGCAGGCGGTGGAGTTCGCGCGCGCCACCGGCATCGCCATCCACGCGCGCAGCACCTTCGGCGGCCCCGAGGAGACGGTGGTGCGGGCCGGCTCGGGCGCGGCGCGCCGCGCCGGCGTGGCGGTGGAGAAGGAGCTGGCGCTGATCGCGGTGGCGCCTGGCGACGCCGCGCGGGCGCGGGAGCTGCTGTCCGCGGCCCACGCGCCGGCCGTCGAGGTGGAGGGGGTGCCCGGCCGGGTCACGCTGGCGGTGCCGCTGGAGAACGTGCACGGCCTGGGGCCGCTGGTGGAGGCGCTGCGCGCGGCGCTGCCCGGCGTGGAGATCGCCGCCGAGGGGATCGGCGCGGTCACGGTGGTGGGCACCGGCGTGGCCGCCACGCCGCGGGTGCGCCAGGAGCTCACCTCGGCGCTCGCCGCGCTGGGCGCGACGGCGCGGGCCTTCGAGTCTGGTTCACTCGAGGTGACGGTCTACGCCGAGGCGCGCCTCCTGCCGGACCTGGCCCGCGAGATCCACCGGCGCCTCCTCGTCGAGGCCGCCGGCTAGCGCCCCCAGAACCCGCCAGCGCCGTCCTTGCGCTTGTCCATGCCGGGGTCGAGCCGCACGAACGAGCACATCTCGTTCAGGCGCGAGTAGATCCGGTCGCCCACCCGCTGCGAGAGGCTCATGGCCTCGGCGTCGCGCTGGAAGTCCTTGGAGCGGGTCTGCACCAGGCGCCCCGGCTCCTCGGAGGCGGCGCGCGGATCCAGGAAGTAGTTGGTGGCGAAGAGCGTGGCCAGCCCGCCGTTGAAGCGGCGGCTGATGAGCTCGTCGAGCATCGACCGCTCCCAGTCGGTGCCGCGCTCCTTGCCCAGCTCGTCGATGGCCAGCACCGGCACCGAGATGAGCGGCTTCAGGATCTCCATCTGGTTCCGGCCCGAGTCGAAGCCGGCCTTGATGTCGGAGAGGAGCAGCATGAACTCCACGTAGCGGCAGGCCACGCTCTTCTCGAGCGTGAGCCAGCGCAGCGTGGCGGCCAGCAGGTGCGTCTTGCCGCCGCCGGGGCGGCCGTAGAGGAGGTAGCCCTTGCTGGGCGCGTCGGAGCGGAACTTGCGGGCGAAGTCCTCGGCCACCGCCTTGCCCGCGGCGTGGTCCGGGCTCCAGATCTTGAAGCCGTCGAAGCTGGCCCTGGCCACCGCGGCCGGGATGCCCACCTTGTTGAAGAGGGCGATGCGCGCGTCGAGGTGGCGGCAGGCGCAGACCTGGGCCTTGGCGCCGCTCGGGCCGGGCACCAGCACGTAGCCCGACTCGCCGCAGCGCGGGCAGGCGGACTGGCAGGCGCAGCGGCGCGCCTGGGCGGGCTTGCCCAGCACCTGGTCCACCACGTAGCCGGCGCCGCCGCAGGTGGTGCAGGGCGCGCTCTCGACCGGTCCTGGCATCGGGGCGCGGACTCTACACCGATCCCCGCAGGCAGGTCAGCCCCGCCTCCCGGGCCGCCTCGAGCAGCCTGGCGCGCAGCGCCTCGCGATAGGCGCGCGCGCTCTCGCCGCGGCGGCGCGGCCCGGTGAGGAGCTGGAGGCGCGGCCCCAGGGCGCCCCGCTCCGGGCGCGGCAGGCTGCCGAGCCAGGCCGTCAGGATGCGCGCGTCGGCCTGCGCGATGGCCGCCTCGACCCGCTCCAGCGGCGTGCCGGCGTAGCTCCCGGTGAGGGCGCGCCAGGCCTCGCGGTAGCCGTCGCGCCGGACGCCGGTGGCGCTGCGCCCGGCGTCGCCCAGGAGCGCCCGGGCCGCCTCGAGCCGCGCCTCGGCCGCCGTGGCCTCGGCCGGCGGCGGCGGCGAGTCGCCCACCCGCTGCCGCTGGTAGGCGTTCCACTCGTCCTCCACCGCGAAGCGGAGCGCGCGGATGGAGCGGGGCAGGGTGGCGCCCGGGGCGCGCTGCTCCACCATGGTCTCCAGGCCGGCGCGCAGCCCGCGGCAGACCACCGCCACCGGCAGGCCGCGCCGCTCCCACTCCGCCACCAGCTCCTGGTCGAGCGGCGAGATCATGAGGCCGGCGCCGCGGAGACCGAGGAAGTACTCGGCGACCACCGTCTGGTAGGAGAGGGCGTCGGGAGGGAGGTCCGACATGCGGGGAGCCTACCGCCGGGATCCGACGGAGGGCGCCGGCGTCCCCCGAGGGGCGCGGCGCGGGCCGTCCCAGATGCGCTTGTCGCAAGGTTGTTCCCAACGCGGGCCCAAGCCGACCTAATGTGGGAGCCCTCCTTCCTGGGACCACAGCCATGCCCGCCAATGAGACCATCGTGAAGACGGTCGCTCGCCTGCTCGGCCTCACGGCGACAGAGGGCGCCGGCTGGACCATCGCCGCCTTCAAGGTGGCGCGGACGCAGACCCGCGCCGTGCTGAGCGAGGCGGCCCGCCTGCTCGGCCTGAGCGCCATCTCCAAGCTCGGCAAGGAGGAGCTGGCGCGGCAGGTGGTGGACCAGCTGAAGAAGGCCCGGAAGGCCGCCGTGGCGCCGAAGGCCGCTGCGAAGCCGAAGGTGGCGGTGACTCCGAAGGCGGCCGCGACTCCGAAGGCCA
>JANNKC010000137.1:0-8450 GCA_031396105.1 Anaeromyxobacter sp. | reverse complement strand
CGGCGCTCGGCGCGCGCCAGTTCGAGGCGGAGCGCTCGCTGACGTGGCTGGTGGTGCGCAACGCGGACCCGGACGCCGTCAACGAGGCGCTGGCGGCCGGCGGTGCGCCCACTCGCGTGGCCGTCCGGGAGCGGGTGGGTGCGCTGCTCGGCTGGATCCTGGATCACGCCGGACGGGTCGAGGGGCGCGAGGCGGCGCTGGAGCGGCAGGTGGCGCGGGTGCTGGAGGAGGGCGGCCTGGCGGCTCGCTACGCGCCGCGCGACGCAGCGTCGCTCCGCTCCGCGGCCGCGGTGCTCCACGAACGGCTCCTCTCGACCGGCGCCGGCTTCGTGCCCTGGGAGGACTTCATCGAGGCCTGCTGCCAGGTCAGGCTCCGCGGTTGAGGCGCAGCCGGACGAGCCACGGACGGACGAGCCACGGCCGGAAGGGCCACGGACGGAAGGGCCACGGACGGACGCGCCACGGACGGACGGGCCGCGGACGGACGAGCCACGGACGGACGGGCCGCGGACGGACGGGCCGCGGACGGACGAGCCACGGACGGACGGGCCACGGACGGACGGGCCGCGGACGATCCGTCGTTCAGCCGAGCGCGCGCCGCAGCATGTCCAGCGCCTCGTAGGTGGCGAATCGCCGGACCCGCTCCCGGTCGCCGCGGTAATGGCGCGCCAGCGCCTGGGTCCCACCCGGCCCGGCCAGCGCCAGGTGGACGGTCCCCACCGGCTTCTCGGGCGTCCCGCCGGTCGGCCCGGCGATGCCGGTGATCCCCACGCCCCAGGTCGCCCCGCCGGCGCGCCGGGCGCCCTCGGCCATGGCCCGGGCCACCGCCTCCGACACGGCGCCGTGCGCTTCGAGCAGCGGCGCGGGCACGCCGAGGAGCCGCGCCTTCACCTCGTTGGAGTAGGCCACCACGCCGAGGTCGAGCACGGCCGAGGCGCCCGGTACGGCGGTCAGCAGCCCGGCCACCTGGCCGCCGGTGCAGCTCTCCGCCAGCGCCACCCGCTCGCCTCGCGCCGCCAGCCGCGCCACCACCAGCGCCGCCAGCTCCTCCTTGCCCACGCCCCACACCGCCTCGCCGAAGATGGCGCGCACGGCGCCCTCGATGGCGGCGGCGCGCGCCTCCGCGCCGGGCCCGGAGACGCTCCACTTCAGGTGGACCTCCGGGAAGTGGGCCCGGTAGCCGAAGCGGACGCCCTGGTTGGCGGGGTCGTCCATCACCGGGCGCATGGCCTGGTCGGCGTGGCTCTCCGGCACGCCGAAGAGCTTCAGGACCCGCGCGGCCGGCGTCCCGTCGAGCCGGGCGGCCAGGCGCGGCAGCACCGCCTCCTCGCACAGCCCCCTGAACTCGACCGGCACGCCCGGCAGGCAGGTGAGGGTGGCGTGCCCCACCTCCACGCTGAAGCCCGGCGCGGTGCCGTGGCGGTTGGCGTGGACCTCGGCGCCGCGCGGGACGCGGGCCTGCTTGGCGTTGTTGGGCGTCATGGCCCGGCCGAAGGAGGCGAAGCGGGCCTCGATGGCGCGCAGCGACGGCTCGTGCAGCTCGAGCGGCACCTCGAGCACGCCCGCCACCACCTCGGCGGTCAGGTCGTCCTCGGTGGGCCCCATGCCGCCCGACATGACCACCGCGTCGGCGCGGAAGCAGCACTCGCGCACCGCGGCCGCCAGGTCGGCGCGGTCGTCGCCCACCAGCGTCTTGCGCCGGACCATGAGGCCGAGGTCCCAGAGCCGGTCCATCAGCCAGGTGGAGTTGGTGTCCACCACCTGGCCGGTGAGGAGCTCGTCGCCGGTGGAGAGGAGCTCGACCACGAGGCTCATGGCGCGTGCCCCCGCTCGCGGCAGCCGGCGCGCCGGCTCACGCGAGCACCCCCGGCGCGTAGCGGGCCAGCAGCCAGAGCCCGCCGCCGGCCCAGACGCCGGCCGCCACGTCGTCCAGCACCACGCCGAGCCCGCTCTTGACGCGGTCGAGGGCCGAGGCGGGCCAGGGCTTGAGGACGTCGCAGGCGCGGAAGAGGAGGAAGCCGGCCGCGGCGGCCGGCCAGGAGAACGGGACGAACGCCATGGTCACCAGGTAGCCGACCACCTCGTCGATGACGATCTGCGAGGCGTCCACCACGCCCCAGTACCGGCCGGCGCGCGTCGCCGCGTGCACCGAGAGCGCCAGGAAGGCCGCCAGGAAGGCGGCCGCGGGGAGCGGCTCGAGCCGCGCCACCGCCCAGGCGAGCGGCACGGCGCCCAGCGTGCCCACCGTGCCGGGCGCGAAGGGACCGAGGCCGCAGGGGCCCCAGGCGGCCAGCAGCGTCCAGCCGTCGGGTGGGGTGGTGGGACGGCCGCCGGCCGCGCCGGACCGGGCCCGGGACCGCTCGACCAGGGCGGCGACGAAGGGGAGCACGCGCTAGATGTACTCGTCCCGCTCTTCCTTGTCGTCGTCCTCGTCCTCGGACGGCTCGAGCGCCTCGTCGGCCTCCAGCTCGGCGCGCGCCGCCGGCGAGAGCCGCGCCAGCTCCGGGATTCGCCGGGCGTGGAAGAAGACCGACTCGGCGATCCCCATGGCGATGTAGGCGGCCATGTAGACCACCAGCACGAAGGAGGCGCGGGTGACCCAGCCCACCGCCAGGCCGGTCAGCGCCATGAAGCCCATGACGACCAGGCTCTTCGGCGAGACGTGGGCGTCCTTGAAGGTGCGGTATCGGATGGTGGAGACCATCAGGAAGGAGAGGAGGATGACCACCAGCGCCACCGGCAGCCGGTCGGTCGCGTTGGTGGCCTGCCCGAACTGCTTGAAGTGGGCGATGACGATGGCCACGATGGTGCCCGCCGCCAGCGGGATGGGGAGCCCGACGAAGTAGTTCGAGGAGCCCTTGTCGCCCCGCTGCGCCAGCACGTTGAAGCGGGCCAGCCGGAGCGCGCCGCAGGCGGCGAAGGCGAAGGCGACGAAGAGGCCGAAGAAGCCGAACGGCGCCAGCGCCCACTTGTAGACCAGCAGCGCGGGGGCGGCGCCGAAGGAGATGACGTCGGCCAGGCTGTCGAGCTGGACGCCGAAGTCGCTCTGGGTCTTGGTCATGCGCGCCACGCGCCCGTCGAAGGCGTCGAAGAACATGGCGAAGAAGATGGCCAGCGCCGCCTGGTAGAGCTGCACCGGCGTGGCGTCGCCCGCGCAGAGGACGAGCGCGTAGAAGCCGAGGAAGATCGAGCTGACGGTGAACAGGTTGGGAAGGACGAACATCGCCTTCCGCAGGTTGATCTGCATGGCGGGACGGGCTCCTTCCGCGAACGCGACGAGCCTCCCCCCCGGAGGCGACGACGGGCTCACGCTCTCACGGAGGGCTGGGCTTGTCGAGGGGCGGACGCCCCGACAGGGTCCCTCGTTCAAGGGCTCGGGTTCGGGCTCGCATCGCGCCGCGACGCGCACGGCTGCCGCCCAGGCGGAGCGTCCAGGAGCTCCACCCGCGCGCCGCTCCCGCAGTCGGCCCAGATGGCGGGGTCGGTCCAGAAGCGGGCGCCGAAGGCCCTCACCGTGGAACCCTCCATGGCCACCAGCCCCGGGCCTCGCCGCGTGCAGAGCGTGGCGGCCAGGTCGGCGCTGCTCCGGTCGGTGAGGATCAGGCACCCGGCCGCGCCGCCGGCGGCGTCCACGCCGTCGAGCCAGAGCCGCGCCCGCGAGGCCTCCACCGCCGCGCCGCCGCAGGCCGTGAGCTCGCTCGCCGAGAGCCGCACCTCGGCGCGCCGCACCTGCAGGCAGTCGCCGAGCACGCCCCCCTCCTCGCGCGGGCCGGCCACGGTGAGGTCCCTGGCCACCACCGTGCCCCCGGAGACCGCCAGGCCCGCCGGGCCGGGGTCACGCACCACCACCTCGGCGAGCCGCACCGCGCCGCCGGCCACGCTGATCGCCGCCTCGCTCGACGGGCCGGTCAGCGCGGCGCGCGAGAGCTCCAGCGTGCCGCCCAGCACCGCCACGCCGGCGTGGCGCCCGGAGGCGGTGACGCCCTCCAGGCGCACCTGTCCGCGCCACGAGAGCAGCCCGTACTCCCCGTCGACGAGCAGGTCCTGTCCATCGAGCCGTCCCTCTTCCACGAAGGCGCCGCTGGCGCCGCCAACCAGCGCCACGTCGCGCAGGCGGGCCGCGCCTCCCAGCACCTTCAGGGCCGACCGGTGCGGGCCGGTGACGATGGAGAGGCCAGAGAGCGAGAGCTCCCCGGTCGCCACCACCCCGTCCTCGCCCTGCGGCGCACGGAGCACCGTCACGCCCGCGCCCGCCCCGACCACGGTCACCCCGCCGAGCCGGCCGAGCGCGCCGCGGTGCTCACCCGGCCCGAGCCGCAGCGTGTCGCCCGGGGCGAGGCGCGCCAGCGCGTCGGGCAGCGAGGCGCCTGCCGCCACCGCCAGCTCGGCGCCGAGCATCATCGAGAGGGCCGAGGCCATGATCGGGATCATCTGACCCATCCGTGCCGGGAGGTTCGTTGACCCGGCACTCGCGAGGTTGATAGGAGTGCGGATGACGGGCCGGCGGAGTGGCCCGACGAGCCAGGGGGAGTGGGGATCTGAGCGCCCCGGTCGGATGACCGGGGCGCTCGCTCGTCTGGCGCCCGAGTCACGATCAGCGGCCCGCCGCGCTGACCGCCCTGTGGCCCGCCGCGCCGCCCGCCGCGCCGCTCACTCCCCCCGCCGCTCCGCTCACCGCACCGCCCGCCGCGCCGCTCATGGCGACGCCTGCCGGGCCGCTCATGGCAACGCCTGCCGGGCCGCCGGTCGCGCCGCCCGCCTTCCTTCCAGCGCGCCGTCCACCCGCGCCGGCGAGCTGCGAGCCGTCGCCCAGCCAGCCCAGGGGATCGCTCGGCTGGCCGCCGCGCCAGACCTCGAAGTGGAGGTGCGGCCCGGTGGCGATGCCGGTCTGCCCCACCGTCCCGAGCGCCTGGCCGGCCACCAGCGCGTCGCCCGGCGAGCAGAGCACGGCGGAGAGGTGGCCGTAGCGCGTGGTGAGCTCGCCGGGGTGGCGCACCTCGACGAGCATCCCGTAGCCGCCCGCCCAGCCGGCGCGCACGACGTAGCCCTTGCCTGCCGCGGCCACCACGCGCCCCTGCTCGGTGGCGAGGTCGATGCCGCCGTGCCAGTGCAGCTCGCCGGTCATGGGGTGGAGCCGCCGGCCGAAGCCGCTGGAGAGGCCGGCGTTCTCGATGGGCCAGCGCAGCCTGCCGGGAGGCCGCTTCACGAACATGGTCTGGCCGAGCACGCGGGCCGCGTGGATGCGCACGCCGAGTCGCCGCGCTCTCGCCGGCACCAGGCCGGCCACCTCGGCGGGCGGCGCGCCGTAGCGCCGCTGGTCGTAGTCCCACTCCGCCTCCAGCGTCACCAGCGAGCGGACGAGCTCGAGGAGCGGGGTCTGCGGCAGCGGGCGGGTCAGGTAGAGGTCGAGCTGGTCGAGCAGCGCTTGCCAGGCCTCCGTCGCCTCGACCGGGAAGCCCTGGCCCCCGCGCGCGCGCAGGCGGCGGCCGCGGGCCTCGGCGGCGAAGCGGATGAGCACGGGATCGATGGGCGGCCCCTCGGGCTGCTCGGTGGCCACCGCCTCGGGGGCGACCACCGCGACTGGCGGCACCGCCAGAAGTTCGGCCTCGCCGGCGAGGCCAGGCGCGCGGGCCGGCGAAGCTGGCAGGGCGGGCGCGCGGGCCGGCGACGCTGGCAGGCCAGGCGCGCGGGCCCGCGAAGCTGGCAGGCCAGGCGCGCGGGCCGGCAAAGCTGGCAGGTCGGGCGCGAGGGCCGGCATAGCTGGCAGGTCGGGCGCGGAGGACACGGCGTCCGCGGCGTCCCGGCGCGGCGCGGCGGTCTCGAACCCGGCCTCGCGGAAGGACATCTTCGCGACCGGCGGCGTGGCGCAGCCGAGCGCCGCGGCCGCGAAGGCGGTCGCGAGGGCAGGTGTCCAGGAGGTCCGGAGTGGGCGCACCGCCGCGGATGGTCGCACGTCGCGGAGTGCGGCCGGAAGCCCTGGGACGAGGTACGGGTGGGCGCGTGTAGGCGGGCCCGAACGGCGGCCCGAGCTCACTGGCGGCGCGCCTGGCGCAGGGGCGCGACCAGCCCGCCGGCCGCTCAGGCCAGCGCGCGCGCCAGCCGCCGCACCGCCTCGTCCACGTCGGCCCGGCTGATGTGGAGGTGGGTGATGAAGCGGACCAGGTCCGGGCGCGACCCCTCGGGCAGCCCGAGCACGCCGGCCTCTGCGAAGCGGCGCGTCAGCTCGGGTGCGCTTCGCCCCTCGAAGACCGCGAAGATGAGGTTGGTGTCCACCGGGTGGAGGAGGCGCGCGCCGGGCAGGTTGGCGATGGCCTCGCCGAGCGCCCTGGCGTTGGCGTGATCCTCGTGGAGCCGCTCGCGGTGGTGCTCGAGCGCGTGGAGCCCGGCCGCCGCCAGCACGCCGGCCTGACGCATGCCGCCGCCGAGCCGCTTGCGCAGCCGCCGCGCCTCCGCCACCAGCGCCTTCGGTCCGCACAGCACCGAGCCGACCGGGGCGCCCAGCCCCTTCGACAGGCAGGTGGAGACCAGCGTGGCCTCGGCCGCGTAGGCCGCCGGCGCGACGCCGGAGGCGGCGCAGGCGTTCCAGAGCCGCGCCCCGTCCATGTAGAGGTCGAGCCCGCGCGAGCGCGCCAGGGCGCCGAGGGCCTGGAGCTGCGCCAGCGGGTAGACCGAGCCGCCGCCGCGGTTGTGCGTGTTCTCCACCTCGATGACGCGGGTGCGCGGGTAGTGGTCGCCGGCCGGCCGGATGGCGGCCTCCACGGCGGCGGCGTCGAGCAGGCCGCGCGCCGCGGTGAGGGCGCGAGGCTGCACGCCCCAGAGCGCCGCCAGCGCCCCGCCCTCGAAGGAGATGCAGTGGGCCGCGGCGTCGCAGATGATCTCGTCGCCGGGGCGGGTCAGCGCGCCGAGGCACAGCTGGTTGGCCATGGTGCCGGACGGCACGAAGAGCCCCGCCTCCTTGCCCAGCAGCCCGGCCACCACCTCCTGCAGCCGGTTGACGGTGGGGTCCTCGCCGAAGACGTCGTCGCCGACCTCGGCGCGGGCCATGGCGGCGCGCATGGCCTCGGTGGGCTTGGTGACGGTGTCGGAGCGGAGGTCGATGGGGGTCATGGGGCCTCGGGGGAAGGGCGGGGTCGGGGTCGAGGTCGCGCCGCGGGCGGATGGTACCATCGGCGTTCCCATGGCGGCGCGGCGCGGCAAGAAGGTGAGCGAGACGGAGCAGGCGCGGGCGGTGGCGATCCTCGACCGGCTCGCCGCGGCCATGCCGGACGCCCGCATCGAGCTCGACTTCGGGGACGAGCTGCAGCTGCTCGTCTCGGTGATCCTCTCGGCCCAGTCCACCGACGCGGGTGTGAACAGGGCGACGCCGGCGCTCTTCCGCGCCTTCCCGGACGCCGCCGCCTACGCCCGCGTCGAGCCGGAGGCGCTCTGGCCGTTCATCCGCACGCTGGGGCTCTTCCGCAACAAGGCCAAGGCCATCGTGGCGGCGGCGCGGGCGCTGGTGGCGGAGCACGGCGGCCGGGTGCCGCGCACGCGCGCCGCGCTGGAGGCGCTGCCCGGGGTGGGCCCGAAGACCGCCGGCGTGGTGCTGGTGCACCTCGGCGCCGAGCCGGCCTTCCCGGTGGACACGCACGTGGGGCGGCTGGCGCGGCGCATGGGGATGACGCGGCAGGTGGACCCGGACCGCGTGGAGGAGGACCTGCGGGCGCTGGTGCCGGTGGAGCGCTGGGCGCAGGGCCACCAGCTGCTGGTCTGGCACGGGCGGCGCTGCTGCGCGGCGCGGGCGCCGGCCTGTGGGCGCTGCGCGGTGGCGGCGCTCTGCCCGCGGCGCGGGGTGGCGGCTTGACCTTGCGCCTCGGCGCGTGCGACACCCGCCTCGCCGGAGCCGTCCGGGCAAACGCGTCGGACTTCGTGTCCGCCGAGGAAAGTCCGGGCACCACAGGGCAGGGTGCCGGTCAACGACCGGCCGGGGCGACCCGCGGGAAAGTGCCACAGAGAACAGACCGCCGAACGGCGCGGCAGTCGAGCCGGCGCGCGAGAGCGCGCCGGGGGGCGCGCGTGGCAAGGGTGAAACGGTGCGGTAAGAGCGCACCGCGCTCCTGGTGACAGGGGCGGCACGGCAAACCCCACCTGGTGCAAGAGCAAATAGGGAGGCGTCCTCGCCGCAAGGCGAGGTGTCGGGCGGCCCGCCCCAGCCTCCGGGTACGGCTCGCATGAGGCGCGCGGCAACGCGCGTCCGAGAGGAATGTTCGCCGCCGCCGGATTTCCGGCGGAGACAGGACCCGGCTTACAGGACGGCTCCGGTTTTTCATTTTGACTTCTTGGGCACTTGCTTCCCCCTCCGGGGGCGCTGCTGCCCGAACGCTGCCTCCACCACGGTGTCCTTGCAACGAGACCCACGCGAACGGCCAATGCTCACGCGGTTCGCCGCAGCTCATCGATAGGGCCTATTA
>JANNKC010000135.1:0-2167 GCA_031396105.1 Anaeromyxobacter sp. | reverse complement strand
CGGCACCGTCACCTTCCTCGAGGGGGCCACGGTCCTCGGGAGCTGCACGCTGGCTGGCGGCGCCTGCTCCCTTGGTCTCGGAAGCCTCGCCGTCGGCGCGCACGCCCTCACCGCGACCTTTGCTGGCGACGCCGGCTTCCTGGGCAGCGCCTCGGCGGCCCAGCCGTTCACCGTGGCCCAGGCCCCCACGACCACGGACGTGGCCTCGACCTTCCCCGTCTCCACCTTCGGTGACCCGCTCACCCTCACGGCCACGGTGGCCGTCCTCGCGCCAGGCGCTGGCGTCCCACCGGGCACCGTCCGCTTCTTCGCCGATGGCGTGCCCCTCGGCGACGCCACGCTCGACGCTGGTGGCCTGGCCAGCCTCTCCCTGGCCGGCACGGCGCTCCCAGCCGGCACCCACGCCCTCACCGCCGCCTTCCTCGGCAGCGCGAGCTACCAGCCCTCGACCTCCCTCCCCTTCTCCCAGCTGGTGGGACGCGCCACACCCACCGTCTCGCTCGCCTCCAGCGCCAACCCCTCGGTCACCGGCCAGGCCGTGACCCTCACGGTCACCGTGACCGTGCCTCCGGGCAACCCTGCCGCGACGGGCCTCGTCACCGTCCTCGAGGGCGCCTCCACGCTCGTCTCCTGCGCTCTCGGCGGGGGCGGCTGCCTGCTGGTCCTCGCCTCCCTCCCCGTCGGCGGCCACGCCCTCGTGGCCAGCTCCGCCGGTGACGCCGACAACCACCCCGCCGCGTCGGCCGTGCTCGACCAGCAGGTCGGGCAGGCCGCCACCAGCGTGGCGCTCACCGCCAGCCCGCCCGGCGCCGTCTTCGGCCAGGCCGTCCTCCTCACCGCCAGCGTGAGCGTGACGGCCCCTGGGTTCGGCGCGCCCACCGGCGTCGTCACCTTCACCGACGGCGCGGCCACCCTCTGCGGCGGGCCGGTGGCCCTCACGGCCGGCGTGGCCAGCTGCGCGGTCTCCAGCCTCCTGGTCGGGTCCCACACCGTGACGGCGAGCTACGGCGGCGACGTGAACGACCTGGCCGCCTCCGCCACCCGCGCCCAGGTGGTCACGCCGGCCGACCCCTCCATCCTCCTCTCCAGCGCCCCGGCCCCCAGCGTCTTCGGCCAGGGCGTCACCCTCACCGTCACCGTGGGGGGGGCTGGCATCGCACCGACCGGCACCGTCACCATCACCGTGGGCGTCACCGGCCTGTGCGGCCCGCTCACCCTGGCCGCCGGCACGGCCACCTGCACCACCGCCGCGCTCTCCGCGGGGGATCACCTGCTGGTGGCCTCCTACTCCGGCGACGCCAGCTACACCCCCGGCTCGCCCGCGGCTCGCACCCAGACGGTCGGCCGCGCCCTCACCGACATCGCGCTCGACCTCTCGCCCGCCACCACCGTCTTCGGCGAGCCCATCGTCCTCACCGCCACCGTCACCGTGCCCGCCCCCGGCGCCGGCAGCCCCTCCGGCCTCGTCGAGTTCTTCGACGCCGCCACCCTCGTCGGCACCGCCACGCTCGACCCGATCACCGGCCTGGCCACCCTCACCATCCCGCCCACCAGCCCGCTCGCCGTGGGGGACCACGACTTCACGGCGGCCTACTCCGGCGACGGCAGCTTCCAGGGCTCCCTCTCGCCGCCCTGGCCCACCTTCTCCATCGGCCAGGCCTCCTCGCTGGTGACCGTCACGCCGACCCGCACGCCCTCCGTCTTCGGCGAGCTGGTCACCTTCTCGCTCGACGTGACCGCCGTCGCCCCCGGCGCCGGCACCCCCTCCGGCGCCGCCACCGTCACCGTCGGCGGCGGGGCCCCGTTCGCGCTCACCCTGGCCGGTGGCTCCGCCGCCTTCTCCACCTCGGCGCTCGCCGTGGGCAGCCACCTCATCACCGTCAGCTACTCCGGCGACGCCTCCTTCCTCTCCTCCAGCGGGTCCCTCACCCAGGTCGTGGACCAGGCCGCCAGCGGCGTCGCGCTCGCCTCCTCCACCAACCCGTCCAGCTACGGCGTGGCCGTCACGCTGACCGCCACCGTGACCGCGGCCGCCCCCGGGGCCGGCGCGCCCTCCGGCACCGTCACCTTCCTGGACGGCGTGACGCCGCTCTGCGGCGGCGCCCGGCCCGTCGCGGGTGGCGTGGCCACCTGCACGATCTCCAGCCTCCTCGTCGGCTCGCACGCC
>JANNKC010000121.1:0-4484 GCA_031396105.1 Anaeromyxobacter sp. | reverse complement strand
TGCGCAACCAACCTTGAAGTGCGAGGCAGGTATGGGTGCCCCGGGCGGGATCGGACCAGAGCTTCTCCCATGTGGCACGATCCCAAGGCCCGAGGCGACGGGGGCTCCGGCCGGGCCAATCGAGCAGCAAGTCAGCGCCGGCGGTGGACTCGCAGCGGAACTTGAGCACGTAGGCCTCGTAGCGGCGGGCGGGCTCGCGTTCCACCGGCGTGTTGCCGGTCAGCCAATAGGCCTGGCCGGGACGAAGATCAAAAGGTGCGCCCTGGTGGTGGATGCGGGCCTGCCCGGCGCAGGCAAAATGGATGTAGTGAAAAAAGTCTGTCTCCGCGCGGCCCTCGGAACTCCAGTCCCGGTCCACTTCCGAATGATAGAGGCCCGCCAGGTGGAATCTCAGACTGGAAGCCCGCGCCAGCTCGGCAGGCCGGGTATGCTCGGTGAGCAGGGGAATGAGCCGGTTGCGCCGGCAAGTCCACCCTGCTCCGCGTGCTCCGGGGCGACCAGTGGCTCGATCCGCGCCGGCCAGGCCGGCGCACCTACGGCCTCGACGGCGTGCCGGAGGCGAGCCCCATCGGCGCGCGCCGGCGGGTGGCGCTCTGCGCCCCGGAGGACCAGGACGGCTACGCCCGGCGCGATCAGGACCTCCCGGTGGAGGCGGTCATCCGCTCCGGCCTCGACGGCGTCCTCTACCCGGTGGAGGGACCGACGCCGGCCCGCGCGGCCCGGGTCCGGGCGGCGGCCCAGGCCATGGGCGTGTCGCCGCTCCTCGGCCGCGCCTTCCTCTCCCTCTCCCGCGGCGAGGCGCGCAAGGTGCTGGTGGCGCGGGCGCTGGCGCCGCGCCCTGCGGTGCTCCTGCTCGACGAGGTCTGCGACGGGCTGGACGCGGCGGCGCGAGCGGGGCTCCTGGCGCGCCTGGCGGCGCTGGCGGCCGCGGGCACGGCGGTGGTGACGGCGGTCCACCGGGCGGAGGAGCTCTTCGCCGGGGTGGAGCGGGTCATCTGGCTGGAGGGCGGGACGATCGTGGCCGACGGCCCACGCGCCGAGGTGGTGGAGCGGTGGCGAGCCTCCTTTTCCGGTCGCCCCGAGCGGACGGACGCCACCGCCGGCCCGGCGTCGAGGGGCCTCCCGAGCCCACGAACCCCCGGACGCTCCGGCCGCGACCTCTTCCGCCTGCGCGGCGTCACGGTGCTGGTGGAGGGGAGCGCGGTGCTGCGCGACCTCACCTGGCAGGTGCGGCGCGGGGAGGCCTGGGCGGTCACGGGTCCCAACGGTTCGGGCAAGTCGACGCTGGTGCGCCTCCTCGCCGGCGAGGCGCAGCCGGCGCGCGGCACCATCCACCGGCTCGACCTGGGGCCTCGCGCCGACGCCGGGGCCCTCCGGACCCGGCTCGGGCAGGTGTCGCCCGAGCTGCAGGCGCGCCACCGCTTCGACGCGTCCGGTGAGGCGCTGGTCCTCTCCGGGCTCGCGGGCACCGTCGGCCTCGCCTCGCGCCCCACCGCGCCGCAGCGCGCTCGCGTGGCCACCCTGCTCGGCCGGCTCGGCCTCTCGCACCTCTCCCGGCGGCGCATCCACGGCTGCTCCTACGGCGAGCTCCGGCTCCTGCTGCTGGCCCGCGCGCTCCTGCCGGGCCCCGAGGTGCTGCTGCTCGACGAGCCCTTCGCCGGGCTCGACCCGGGGGCGCGCGCCGCCATGGGCGCGGCCGTGGCCGCGGCGGCCCGCGGCGGCACCGGCCTGGTGCTGGTGACGCACCACGAGGACGAGGTGCCGGCGGTGGCCAGGCGGCGGGCCCGGCTGGAGCGCGGGCGGCTCACCGTGGTCACCTGAGCGCACCCGACGGGCCCTCTCCCGTTGCCGGACCGGGGCTCCTCACCGGCCTTCGGCCCTGGACCGGCCCCGCGGCGCCTGGCGCCCGCGGGCCCGGCCGCTCAGCTCCGGCTGACCTGGATGACGTCGCCGAGCTCGCTGGCTGGCGGCGCCTGGCGCCCGCGGGCCCGGCCGCTCAGCTCCGGCTGACCTGGATGACGTCGCCGAGCTCGTTGGCCGGCGGCGCCGTCCCGGCCGGGCGCGGGAAGTGCTCGTCGAGCCGGGCGCCGCAGCGGGCGATGGCCTCCTCGAAGCCCTGGCCCGGATCGCCGCGGTGGAGCCCGGCCAGCAGCACCCGCACCGCCTCGTCCCAGCCGGCGTCGCCCATGCGGGCGTGGATGCCGTGGTCGCCCATCACCACCGCGCGCCGCTCGAAGAGCGACGCGAAGACCAGCACGCCGGTTCCCTCGGCGGTGTGCTGCAGCCCGTGCTCGTGGAAGGCCCGCAGCGCCCGCGAACGGACCGCCTGATCCAGGGCCTTGGCCCCGACGAGCCGCCGCTCCAGCGGGTCCCACATGGCGGCCAGGGCGCCCAGCAGGCCGGCCGCCGCCTGCACCAGCGGCAGCTCCGCCAGCGTGAGCGGGACGTCGAGCAGAAGGACCGCGGCGGTGCCCAGGGCCGCTCCGAGCAGCGCGCCGCGGAAGCGCGCCTCCGGGTAGGGGTCGCTCTTCTCCACCACCGCCGGCACGATCTGGCCGCGCGAGGTCGCCTCGGCGCGCCGCACCGCCACGGTCACCCGCGCCCGCGCCGCCTCGTCGAAGAACCGCATCACGTCCATGCCGCCTCCTACCAGCTGCCCGACGAGCCGCCGCCGGAGAACCCGCCGCCGCCGCCGCTCCAGCCACCGCCACCGCCACCACCACCACCGCCGCCCCATCCGCCGCCGAGGCCGGCGCCGCCGATGAACGGGCCGCCGCCGCCCCAGAAGCCGCGCCGCCGCCGCGGCGAGAAGCCGAAGAAGACCGCCCGCAGCACGACGAAGCCGACGAAGAGGGCCAGGAACCCGAGCCCGCCGAAGCGCGCGCCGTGCGTGGGGCGGGCCGCCTGCCGCCGCGCCGCCTCGGGCGGGAGCGCCCCGGTGGCGGTCAGGATCTGCAGCCCGGCGTCGTAGAGTCCGTCGCCGAACCGCCTGGCCTGGAAGGCCGGCGTGATGACGCCGCGGATGATGCGGCTCGACTGCGCGTCGGTGAGCTCTCCCTCCAGGCCTCCGCCCACCTCGATGCGGACCTTGCGGTCGTCGCGCGCCACCACCACCAGCACGCCGTTGCCCTTCGCCTTGGTCCCGAGCTGCCAGGCCTCGGCGACGCGGATGGTGAAGTCCTCCAGGGCGTCGCCCTCCAGCGACGGGACGATGAGGTACTGGAGCTGCACCACCTGGCCGCCCTCGCCGCCGAGCCCTGCGCGCGCCAGCTGCTCCAGCCGCCGCGCCTCGCCGCGCGAGAGGAGGCCGGCCTGGTCCACCACCGGCCCGGAGAGGGGCGGGACGGCCAGGCCGTGCGCCAGCGCCAGCAGCGCGGCCAGGGCGAGGGCGGTCACGCGCCCGCCTTAGAACTTCACCTGGGGTGCGTTGGCGGCGCCGGCCGTGGTGGCCTGGAACTGCGGCTTGGGCTGCTTCTTGTAGAAGAGCGAGTTGGTCCAGCTGGTGGGCGGCACGGTGACGAGGTTGTTGAAGCCCTGCACCGCCTCGATGTAGCGCCGGCGTGCGATGGCGATGCGGTTCTCGGTCCCCTCGAGCTGCGCCTGCAGGTCGCGGAAGGCGCCGTCGGCCTTGAGCTGCGGGTAGTTCTCCGAGACCGCCAGGAGCCGTCCGAGCGCGCTCTTGAGCTGCCCCTGCGCCTCCTCGAACTGCTTGAGCCGCTCCGGCGTCAGGTCGTTCACCGTGAGGGTGACGCCGGTGGCCCGGGCGCGGGCGTCCACCACCGCCTGCAGCGTCTCCTTCTCGTGGGCCGCGTAGCCCTTCACGGTGCTGACCAGGTTGGGGACCAGGTCGGCGCGGCGCTGGTACTGGTTCTCCACCTCGGCCCAGGCGCCGCCGACGGCGTTCTCTCCCTGGGGGATGGACTGGTAGCCGCAGCCGGCGGTGAGCGCGGCGACGGCGACGAGCGCGAGCGTGCTGCGGAGCGAGGTCATGGCGGGACTCTCCTGCGTCGCGGCGGATGCGACCATTAGAAAGTACGACTTCGTGACATGGAGTTGTTGATTCTACCGCCCGGGCCGCCCCGGGGCTCGGGCGAGCCTAGCCGGAATCCCGCGGCGGCGTGCTACACCGGACGGGTCTCCGTGGAAGGAGGGATCGAATGAAGCGGCGCCAGGGCAGGACCTCCAGGGCCAGGCGGGCCACCCCGGCCCTCCCCGCCACCTCGCGCGACGAGGGCGGGCTGGTGCTGCGCTACCAGACGTTCTACCGGGTGGTGCGGCGCATCCCCCGTGGCCGGGTCGCCACCTACGGGCAGGTGGCGGCGCTGGCGGGGATGCCGCGCGGCGCCCGGCTGGCCGGCTACGCCCTCTCGGCCCTGCGCGGCACGGCCCATGACGTGCCCTGGCAGCGGGTGCTGGGCGCGCGCGGGCGCGGCCTGGCGGGCATCTCGCTCAAGGATCCCATGGGCGCCGGCGTGCAGCGCGAC
>JANNKC010000086.1:0-6441 GCA_031396105.1 Anaeromyxobacter sp. | reverse complement strand
GGGCTCGGCGGCGAGCGCGGCGGCGGCGCGCTGGCGGAGCTCCCCGGCCAGCCCGGCCAGCCGCGCGCGACTCGACCCGGCCATGGCGGCCCGGTCGGCCAGCGCCGTGGCCGTGGCCCGGGCCTCGTCGACGGCCTCCTTGTCCGGCACCTCGCCCGCGGACGTGGCCGGAGCCGGGTGATCGGTGGCGCCGCAGACGGGGCACGGCGCCCCGGGCCGCAGCTTCTTCTGCGCCAGCCAGGCGGCCAGGCCACCCTCGCGGCCGGCGGCGAGCGCGTCAGCGATCCGGGCGGCGCCGGCGGCCGCCTCCCGCGCGCCGGCCTCGGCGCGCACGGCCTCCGCCGACTCCCGCTCCCGGGCGGTGGCGTCCGCGGCGACGGCGTCGCGCTCGACCGCCGCCAGCAGCCCAGCCTCCAGCTGGCCCGCGGCCTCGGTGCGCGCCGGGCCCTCCCCCGCCAGCGGCCGGAGCGCCGCAGCCTCGGTCTCCAGGGCGGCGGGGCGCTCTTCGGCACGAGCCAGCGTCGCTCCAGCCGCCGCCAGGGCGTCGGCGGCGCGCCGCACGCCGGCGCGCTCGCCGGCCAGGTCCGCGTCGAGCTTCGCCAGCCGCGCCAGGTCGGGGAGCGCCCGCTCCAGGAGCTGGGCGCGCGCCGTGAGCGCGACCCGCCGCGGCGCCTCGGCCTCGGCGGCGCGCTGGGCGGCGCTGGCCGCCTGCAGCCCGGCCACGGCTCCTTCGAGCGTGCGGCGCGCCGCCTGCTCCTCCTCCAGGCGCGACGCGGCGTCAGCTCCGGCGCGCTGGGCCTGCGCCAGCTGCTGCCGCGCCCGCTCGGCCGCCTCGGCCCGCTCCAGCCTGCCCCGATCCGCCAACAGCTGGGACGCGCTGGCCCTCGCCTTCGCGTCCTCCGCCCGCGCCAGCTCGCGAGCGTCGAAGCGCGCCTGCAGCTGCCCGGCCGCCGTGAGCGCCTGGAGCGCCGCGGCGTCCGCCTGCTGGAGCGCGGCCGAGGCCAGGGCCGCGCCGGCGGCCAGCGCCTCCACCGCGGCGCGCCGGGTGGTGAGCGCCTCGGCCGGCTCGCCGCCCAGCACCTCGGCCTGCCGCTCCTTCAGCTTCGAGCCGCGCACCTCCAGCATCCGCTGGCGCTCCACCAGCAGGGCCTCGACGTCGGCGTAGCGCTGGGTGGCGAAGAGCCGCTGCAGCAGCGTCTCCCGCTCGTCGGAGCTGGCGCAGAGGAGCCGCTTGAACTCGCCCTGGGGCAGCAGGGCCACCTGGGTGAACTGGTCCACGTCCATGCCCACCAGGGCGGTGACCGCCGCGGTGACGTCGGAGGCGCCGCTGGCGAGCGGCGCGGCCTCGCCCACGCGCCACAGGCTGGCGGTGGCCGGGTCGGTGGTGGTGCCGGTGCCGCGCTTCTTCGGCCGCTCCCACTCCGGCGTCCTCTCCACCCGGTACTCGTCCGCCCCCATGCGGAAGCGCAGCACCGCCCTGGTCTGCAGGTCGGGGGCGGCGCGGTCGGCGCGGAGCCGGGCCACGCCGCGCGTGCCGGCCAGCGCGCCGAAGAGGGCGTAGGTGAGCCCGTCGAAGATGGAGGTCTTGCCGGCGCCGGTGGGGCCGTGGATGAGGAAGAGGTCGGCGCCGCCCAGGGCGGCGAAGTCGACGGCCTGGCGCCCCTGGTACGGGCCGAAGCCGGTCAGCTCGAGGTGGAGCGGCCTCACGCGCTCCGCTCCCTGGCCGCCACCGCCTCGACCGCGGCGGCGAAGCAGGCCGCCTGCGCCTCCCCGGGCGGAGCGCCGGCCACCGTCTCGAAGAAGACGCGGAAGAGCGCCAGGTCGTCGCCGC
The DNA here is from genome assembly GCA_031396105.1 of Anaeromyxobacter sp. Classification (GTDB taxonomy): domain Bacteria; phylum Myxococcota; class Myxococcia; order Myxococcales; family Anaeromyxobacteraceae; genus JADKCZ01. The sequence continues at coordinate 4,610 of JANNKC010000086.1, read as the reverse complement.
CGGCGGCGCCCACCCGGCTCACGTAGGTCCCCTCGCCGCCCGCCAGCAGCTCGGTGCGGCGCACGTTGAGGACGTGGGGGAAGCGGACCTGCAGCCGGTGGCGCGCGTCGAAGACGTAGCCCTGGTCCTCCAGCGTGGCCTCCACGAGGTCGCCGCGGTGGCGGTCGAGCCCGGGGCGGGCCAGGAGGTCGGCCAGCGTCCCCCGCAGCCGGACCACGTCGCGCCGCTGCCCGAGCGGCACGGCCTCGAGGCGCGCCGCGCCGCGCTCCACCTCGACGAGGAGCGCGGCCTTGGCGTGGTCGGCCTCGGCGAAGGAGTACTTGAGGAGCGAGCCGGAGTAGCGGAGGCCTGGCGCCACCTCCTGGGGCGCGTGGAGGTGCCCCAGCGCCACGTAGTCGAAGCCGGCCAGCGTGGCGGCCGGCACCGAGCCCGCCGCGCCCACCGAGATGGGCCGCTCGCTGTCGGGGGTCTCGGTGGCGCCCTCCACGAAGGCGTGGGCCACCAGCACGGTGGGGAGGTCCCGGCCGGCCGCGTCGGCTCGCGCCGCCGCCACGATCCGCGCGGTGGCGGCGGCGTGGCCGCGCAGGGCCTCGTCGCCGGTGAGGCCGCGCGCCACCTCGGGGTCCACGAAGGGCATGGCGTAGACCAGCCCCTTGCCGGCCACCGCCACCGGCGCCGCCACCCGGTCGAGCGCGCCGCGCAGGTGGACGCCGCTCGCCTCCAGCAGCCGGGCGCCGAAGGAGAGCCGCTCCGGCGAGTCGTGGTTGCCGGCGATGGCGATGATCGGGATGCCGAGCGCGACCAGACGGTTGAGCGTGTCGTCCAGCAGGGCCACGGCGTCGGCCGAGGGGACGGCGCGGTCGTAGACGTCGCCGGCGATCACCAGCGCGTCGGGGCGAGTGGCCTCGAGCGCCTCCAGCAGCCGGTCCAGGACCCAGGCCTGGTCGGCGAGGAGCGGCTCCTCGTGCAGGGTGCGGCCGAGGTGCCAGTCGGAGGTGTGGAGCAGGCGGAGCGCCATGGTGGTGCCAGTCTACGCGGGGGACGGACATCGGGGCGGCGCGGGCGCACGACCCGGCTCGGCCTTACACTCCACCGATTCATGCCCCGCGACCTGCACGTGGACTTCCTCGGTCCCGAGCTGACCGGCCTGCCGGGCCGGCTCGGCCTGACCCGCGCCCCCGGCGCCTGGTGGCTGGGCCGCCTTGGCCCGGATCCCGACGCGCTCGGCGCGGACCTGCGCCTCCTCGCCGAGGAGCACGGCGCCACGCTGCTCGTCACCCTCCTCTCCCGCCGGGAGCTGGCCGGGCTGGGCGACGTGAAGGAGGAGGCCCGCGCCCACGGCCTCGCCTGGCTCCACCACCCCATCCCGGACATGGAGCCGCCCGCCTCCCCGGCCGCCGCGGCCACGCTGGTGGCGCAGCTCACCACCCACCTCGAGGGCGGGCGCACCGCGGTGCTCCACTGCCTGGCTGGGCTGGGGCGCACCGGCACGGTGGCGGCCTGCCTGCTGGTCTCGCGCGGGCGCGGCGCCGAGGGGGCCATCTCGCTGGTGCGCACCGTCCGGCCCGGCGCGGTGCAGACCGGCGCCCAGGCGGGCTTCGTGGCGGCCTTCGAGCGCTTCGTGCGCGGAGAGGACGGCCGGCAGCCCGGCTGGAGCCCCTTCCGCCCCGGCGGTTGACCGTCCGGCTCGCTCAGCGCCCGGCCGGACGCCGCGCCGCCGCCTGCTCCACCTCGGCGCGGGCGGACGCCGGCAGGCCGTGCTCCGCGACGCCTTGCAGGATGAGCGCGACGTAGCTGCGCGACGGCGGGGCGGCGGTGCGCCGGTCGGGGCGGGCCACGAAGGTCCTGGCCGGCACCAGCTTCGTGACGCCATCCGCCCTGGTCACCTCCACCTCGATCGCGACCAGGTCGTAGCCCCCCTCGAAGACCTCGAGCGCCTTCAGCCCGTCGGGCGGCAGGTCATAGAGCACGCCGTACACCTGCCCACCCGCCGACGGCGCCACGTTGGCGCGCGCCGAGCCGTCGAACCCGCGCTTGTCGAAGACCAGAAGGTGGTCGCGCAGCACGGCCGGACGCGTCGCCGTGAAGCGCGCCCCGCGCTCCCGCATCCGCTCGACCACCAGGTTGGACCCGTAGGCGAAGTACCGCGTCACACCCTCTCCCTCCACGTGCTCAGGGTATTGGGCGCCCGGACCGGAGGCTGTGACGCGAAATCGGGTGGGAAGGGCCCAGAGGGGTCCCGGACCGGTGCGGCGGATCACCCGGGCGCACCAGGTATGGCGCCAGGGGCCTGCGGTGCGGCGCGCAGGTCGAGCCGGCCCGACCGGGCCGGGACGCCGGGGGAGAGCGACTGCGGGCGCTCCGGCGGCGTAGACTGGTGCGAGCGTGGCCCACACACCACCAGCCGACCCCGATGCCTCGTCGCCGCCCGGCCGCTACCGGCGCGAGCTGGAGGTGGCGGTGGCCGCGGCGCAGGACGCGGCCGCTCACCTGGCCGCCGAGTTCGCCCGGGAGGGTGGACCGCGCGGGCAGGGCGACAAGTGCCCCGCCGACGACGAGGCCGAGGAGCTGGTCCGGCGGCGGCTCACGGCGGCCTTCCCGGATCATGGCCTCGTGGCGGAGGAGGACCGCTCCCAGGACCGCGCGCCCGCGCGGGGCGGCGGCGGGCACGCCTGGGTGATCGATCCCAACGACGGCACCAGGGACTTCCGGCTCGGGCGGCGCGGCGCCTCGGTCTCCATCGGCCTGCTCCGCGACGGCCTGCCGGTCCTGGGCGTGGTGCTGGCCCACTCCGCGCCGCTCGGCGGCCAGGACCTGTTCACCTGGGCCGAAGGAGCGGGGGCGCCCCGTCGCAACGGCGAGCCGGTCCCGCCGGCGCCGGCGCGCGGCGGGCTCCGCGTGGGCGACGTGATCCTCACCTCGGCCGCCGCGGAGGCCTGGCCCCTCCAGAACGCCATCCTCCTCTCGCCGGCCCGTTTCCGCCCTTGCGCCTCCATCGCCTACCGGCTGGCGCTGGTGGCCGCCGGCGAGGCGGCCGGCACGGCCTCGCTCCAGCCGCTCGACGGGCACGACGTGACGGCGGGCCACGCGCTGCTGCGCGGCGCGGGGCTCTCGCTCCTGGATCTCGCCGGCGCCGAGGTGCGCTACCAGGCGGCGGGCCGCTCCTTCATCGGCCCGGTGGTGGCCGGCGCGCCGGCCGTGGCGCGCGACCTGGCCGACCGGCTGGCGCGGCGCCCCGCGGGCGAGCCGCCGCCGCCGGAGCAGCTCGACCTCTGCCAGCCGAGCCCGGGCCGCCCGGCCGCCGACGTGGCCCTGCTGCGGCGCGCGCAGGGGGCGCTCCTCGGGCAGCTCTGCGGCGACGCGCTCGGGAGCCTGGTCGAGTTCCAGAGCGCCGAGGAGATCACCGAGGACTTCCCGGACGGGGTCCGCGAGCTGCTGGACGGGGGCACCTGGAACCTGATCGCCGGGCAGCCGACCGACGACTCCGAGCTGGCGCTGGCGCTGGCGCGCGCGCTGGTGCGGCGCGGCGCCTTCGACGTCGCCGAGGTGGCTCGGGCCTACGCCGGCTGGTACGAGACCCACCCGTTCGACATCGGCCACACCACCCGCGCCGCCCTCTCCACCGCCGCCGCCGCGCGCCGGTCCGGGCGCGACCCCGCCGCCGCCGCCCGCGCCGCGGCGCGGCCGGAGAGCCAGGCCAACGGCGCGCTCATGCGCGTGTCGCCGCTGGGCATCTTCGGCCAGGGCCGCGATCCCGCCGAGGTGGCCACCTGGGCGCGACAGGACGCGCTGCTGACCCACCCGCACCCGGTCTGCCAGGACGCCAGCGCCGTCTTCGCCGTCGCGGTGGCGCACGCGGTGGCGCACGGCGGGACGCCGGCCGAGGTGGCCGACGCGGCGCTGGACTTCGCCCGCGACGCCGGGGTCCACCCCGACGTGGTGGAGGCGTTGACGCGCGCCCGCAGGGGACGGCCGGACTACGCCACGCACCAGGGGCTGGTGACGGTGGCGCTGCAGAACGCCTTCTTCCAGCTGCGCCACGCCACGCCGGAGGAGGGGCTGGTGGACACGGTCCGCCGCGGCGGCGACACCGACACCAACGGCGCCGTCGCCGGCGCGCTGCTCGGCGCCGTCCACGGCGTGCAGGCCCTGCCGATCCGCTGGCGCTCCGCCGTGCTCACCTGCGTGCCGGTGGAGGGCGCGCCCGGCGTGGCCCGCCCGCGCCCCTCGAGCTGCTGGCCGGTGGACGCGCTGGTGCTGGCCGAGCGGCTGGTGGCGGGGTAGTCCGCCGCCCCGTCGGGGAATCCCGACAGCCCCGCACCCAACCTCCCGGAATCCGGTCCCGCCCGCGTTGGCAGGCCAGGTGCACTTGGGAGGAGTCAGGTGGCGGCGCGATGCAGCCCCGAACTTCAACCCCGAAGGAGAACGCCATGACGACCACGTCCTCGAAGCCCCAGAACAAGACCTTCGCACTCGTCGGCGCCGGCACCGGCCTGGTGGCCTTCCTCGCCCTGGCCCTGCTCCCCTCCATCCTCTACGGCGGCTACGCCGGCCTGCTCCTCGCCGGCGGCATCGTCGGCACCCCGGTCCAGCCCACCTTCCTGGTCCGC
>JANNKC010000079.1:0-12299 GCA_031396105.1 Anaeromyxobacter sp. | reverse complement strand
CGGACCGGGACGCCGGCGGCCCCCTGGAGCCCGTCACCGGGCCGGGGCTCGCCGGCGCTCGGGGTCTCCGCGTGACCGGCCGGCTCCGCGATGCGGTGGTGGTGGGCGGCGGCCCGGCCGGCCTGGCCTTCGCGGCGGCCGCGGCCACGCGCGGCCTCGACGTGCTGGTGCTGGAGGCGCGCCGATACCCCGTGGACAAGCCCTGCGGCGAGGGGATCCTGCCGGCCGGCGTGCGAGCGCTCGAGGCGCTCGGGGTGCGCCACCTGCTCGGGCCGGGCGACGCCTCGCCGCTCAGGGCGCTGCGCTGGGTCGACGCGGCCGGCCCCGCGGTGGAGGTGGCCCTGCCCTGGCCCGGCGGCCTGGGCGTGCGGCGCACCGCGCTCTCGGCGGCGCTGCTGGCGCGGGCGCGGGAGGCGGGCGCCGAGGTGGTGGAGGCGCGGGTGCACGACCATCGTCGCGGCGGCGGGGAGGTGGCGGTGCGCCACGAGGGTGGCGAGGCGCGGGCCCGCCTCCTCGTGGCGGCCGACGGGCTCGGCTCGGCGGTGCGGCGGCGCGAGGGGCTCGACCTCCCGGTGGCGGGCGTGCGCCGCTTCGGCCTGCGCCGCCACCTGACGCGCCCTGGAGACGGCGACACGGTGGAGGTCCACCTCGGCGACCGGTGCGAGGCCTACCTCACGCCGGCGGGCGCCGGCCGGCTCGGCGTGGCCTTCCTCTTCGAGGAGGAGGCGCCGGGCGGCTGGGCGGCGCTCCTGGCCCGCTTCCCCGCGCTGGCGGCCCGGCTCGACGGGGCCGAGCCGCTCTCCGAGGAGCAGGGCGCCGGGCCGCTGGCGCGCGCCGCCCGCACCCGCGTCCTCGATCGGCTGGTGCTGCTCGGTGACGCCGGCGGCTACCTCGACGCCCTCTCCGGCGAGGGGCTCTCGCTGGCGCTCGGCGGCGCCCTCGACCTGGCGGCGCTGGCGCCCGCGGCCCTCGCCGCGGGGGCCACGCGCCACGCCCTGCTCGGCTACGAGCGGGCCTGGCAGCGCCGCTGGCGCCCATACTGGCTCTCCACCCGGGCGCTGCTCGCCGTGGCCCGCCGCCCGGCGCTGCGGCGCGCGCTCATCGGCCTGTGCGCCCGCGAGCCCAGGCCGCTGGCCCGGCTGGTGGCGGCGGCGGTGGGGTGAACCCGCCCGGGCGCGGATTAGGCAGCGACCGCGAGGCCGGCAGGGACTAGGATCGGCGCTCACCTCGGAGGAACACATGCGCACCACCGTGCTCGGCGCCGGCTCCTGGGGCACCGCCCTCGCCTCGGTCCTCGCGGCCAAGGGCTACCCCGTCACCGCCTGGGACAAGGACGCCGGCGTCCTCGAGGACATCGCCCGGAACCACCGCAACGAACGGTACCTGCCCGGCGTGGCGCTCTCCGCCAACCTGCACGCCGCGTCCGAGATCGTGAAGGCGCTGGAGGGGGCCGAGCTGGTGGTGCTGGCCGTGCCGTCGCACGCGGTCCGGCCGGTGGTCATCGAGATGAAGCGCCACGTCCACGCCGGAACGCCGATCGTCTGCGTGGCCAAGGGGATCGAGCAGGAGACGCTCATGACCATGAGCGAGGTGATGGAGGACGTCCTGCCGGTGCCGCTCCACCCCTACCTGGCGGTGCTCTCCGGTCCCTCCTTCGCCAGCGAGGTGGCCCGCGGGCTGCCCACCGCCGTGACCGTGGCGGCGCGCTGGGAGCGGGTCGCCCGGCAGGTGCAGGACGCCTTCCACTGCAAGACCTTCCGCCCCTACACCAGCGGCGACGTGGTGGGCTGCGAGATCGGCGGCTGCGTCAAGAACGTGGTGGCCATCGCGGCCGGCATCTCCGACGGCTGCGGCTTCGGCGCCAACGCCATGGCGGCGCTGGTGACGCGCGGACTGGCCGAGATCACGCGGCTGGCGGTGAAGAAGGGGGCCAACCCGCTCACGCTCTCCGGCCTGGCCGGCCTGGGCGACCTGGTGCTCACCTGCTCCTCCGATCTCTCGCGCAACCGGACGGTGGGGCGCGGGCTGGCCGCCGGCAAGAAGCTGGAGGACATCCAGCGGGAGCTCGGCCAGGTGGCCGAGGGGGTCCGCAACGCCCGCTCCAGCCGCGACCTGGCCCACCGGCTCGGCGTCGAGATGCCCATCACCGAGACCGTCTACCGCGTCGTCAACGAGGGGCTGAACCCTCGCGAGGCGGTCACCCATCTCATGATGCGGGAGACCAAGGCCGAGATCTGAGAGCCCGATGCCCGACCTCGCGGCACACCTGGTCCGCTCCGGCGCCCTCCCCGCCGAGGCCGCCGCCCGCGCGCTCGCCGCCACCCACGACGGCGACATCGCCTCGGCCGCGCTCCGGCTCGGCCTGGCCTCCGAGGGGGCGCTGGTGCGGGCGCTGGCCGAGCTGCACGGCTGCCCGGGGGTGGACCTGTCGCGCAGCGTCATCCCCACCGCCAACCTCGAGGTGGTGGCCGCCGGGTTCTGCCGCCAGCGGCGCATCCTGCCGGTCTCGGTGGGCAAGGCCGAGGTGGTGCTGGCCATGGCCGACCCGGAGGACTACGGGCTGGCGGACGAGATCCGCTTCGTGACCGGCCGCAAGGTGCTGCGCTACGCCGCCGTGCCGGCCTCCATCGAGCGGGCCCTCGAGGGGCTGGTGCGCGAGAAGCAGCGCTTCGCCTCCGCCTGGCGTGGCGCCGAGGCCCCCTCGCTGCCGGACCCGTCCGCCGCCTGGGTGGGCGTGATCCACCCGCCGCGCCAGCTGGCCGAGGGGCTCGACCTGCCCGAGGCCTCGGAGACCATCGAGCTGGTGCCGATCTCGGGCTCGCTGGAGACCCCCTTCGCCGCCCCCTCGCCGGCCCGCACGGTGCGCCCGCCGGAGCACGAGCCGGCCCGCGCGCCGCGCGGCCAGAGCGCCGCCACCACCACGGTGCGGCTGGAGGGGCTGGGCGTCGGCAAGCTCGCCCTGGTGGCCGACCCGTCCGCCGAGGCTCGCGGCGAGCTGGCCGACCTGCTGGGCAAGCTGGGCTGCACCGTGCTGCAGGCGGCCAACGGCCGCGCCGCCCTCGACATCGTGCGCGAGGCGCGCCCCGACCTGGTCATCCTGGAGGCCATGCTCCCCATGCTGCAGGGCTTCGAGGTCTGCCGGGCCATCAAGGGCGATCCGGTGCTGCGCCCCACCCAGGTGGTGCTCACCTCCGGCGTCCACCGCGGCACGGTGGCGGCCGATGCCCAGATCGCCTTCGGCGCCGACGCCTTCCTGGAGAAGCCCTTCCGCCGCGACGAGACGGTGCGGGTGGCCAAGGTGCTCCTGCTGGCCGGCGCGCCGGATCCGGCCGAGCAGCAGAAGCGCGACGCCGCGCGGGCCGCCTGGAGGGCCGGCGCGCGGGCGCTCAAGGAGGGCAAGGCCGAGGAGGCCACCGTGCTGCTGCGCGGTGCCTGCGCCCGCGACGACCTCTCCGCCGAGGCCCACTACTACCTGGGCCACGCGCTGGCGCGGCAGGGGCTGCTCTTCGAGGCGGCCGCCGCCTACGGCCGCTCCGCCGAGCTCAGGCCCGACATCGACGCGGCCCACCAGTACCTGGCCCAGACCTACGAGCAGCTCGGCTTCCAGCGGAGCGCGCGCGAGGCCTGGGCGCGCGCCATCGAGGCCTGCAGCGACGAGTCCCGCAAGAAGGCCATGCAGGCCAGGCTGATGAAGCTGCTGGGGCTGTAGCGGCGCCGCGCCGCTCAGTACCCCGCCGCGTGCCCGTCCTTGCGTGACTCGGACGCGCCGGAGAGGACGCCGCTCCTCGGGTCACGGCAGACCGCCTGGTAGCCGCCGTACTGCCCCTTGGCCTCGACGAGCCGGTGGCCGCGCGCCGCCAGCGACTGGCGCACCGCCTCCGGCACGCCCCGCTCCAGCGCCAGCCGGCCGCCGTCCGTCATGTCGGTGCCGGTGGGCTCGGGCGAGCCGTCGTGCACGAAGCGCGGCGCGTCGCCCGCCTCCTGGGCGTTCATGCCGAAGTCGACCAGGTTCACCACGATCTGCGCCTGGCCCTGCGGCTGGGTGGCGCCGCCCATGACGCCGAAGGCGCACCAGGGCTCGCCGTCGCGGGAGAGGAAGCCGGGGATGATGGTGTGGAACGGGCGCTTCCCCGGCTCCAGCCGGTTGGGGTGCTTCGCGTCGAGCGCGAACTGGGCGCCGCGGTTATGGAGGCCGAAGCCGAGGGAGGGGACCGCGTAGCCGGACCCGAAGCCGGTGTAGTTGCTCTGGATGAGCGAGACCATCATCCCGTCGCCGTCGGCCACCGCCAGGTAGGTGGTGTCGCTGCCCACCGAGGGGTCGCCCGGGGGCACCACCTGGGCCGCCTTGCCCAGGTCCACCAGCGCGGCGCGCTGCTTCGCGTAGGCCTTGGAGAGGAGCGCGGCGGTGGGCACCTTCTCGAAGGCCGGGTCGGCCAGCCAGCGGGCCCGGTCGGCGAAGGCCAGCTTCTTGGCCTCCACCAGGAGGTGCCAGAAGTCGGGCGAGTCGCGCCCCAGCCTGGCCAGGTCGAAGTTCTCCAGCAGGTCGAGGAGCGTCAGCGTCACCACGCCCTGGCCCGGCGGAGGGATCTGGTGCACCTGAACGCCGCGGTAGGTGGTGGATATCGGCTCGACCCAGTCGGCCCGGTGGCGCGCGAAGTCGGCGAGCTCGAAGAGCCCGCCGTTGGCCCTGGAGAACTCGACGATGGCCTTGGCGATGGGGCCGCGGTAGTAGGCCGCCTCGCCGCCCTTGGCGAGGAGCCGCAGGGTGCGGGCCAGCGCCGGGTTCCTGAAGGTCTCGCCCTCGGCGGGAGCGCGCCCGCCCGGCAGGAAGACCTCGGCGAAGCCGGGCTTCTGGCCGAAGACCCGCTCGGCCCGCTTCCAGGCCGCCGCGATGTGCTGCGGCACCGGGGCGCCCTCGTCGGCCAGCGCGATGGCGGGGGCCAGGATGGTCGCCATGGGGAGCCGGCCGTGGCGGGCGTGGAGCGCGAACCAGCCGCTGGCCGCGCCGGGAACGGTCCAGGCCCAGGGCGTGTAGGGCGGGATGGTCCCCTCCGGCGTGGCGGGCACGAGCTCGCGCCGCGCCGCCAGCGGCGCGCGCCCCGAGGCGTTGAGGCCGTCCAGCCGCCTCTTCCTCGGATCCCAGGCGAGCGCGAAGAGGTCGCCGCCCAGGCCGCAGGCCACCGGCTCCAGCACCGTCAGCGCCGCGTTGACCGCGATGGCGGCGTCGGCGGCGGTGCCGCCCTTCCTCAGGATCTCGAGCCCGGCCTGCACCGCCAGGGGGTGGGCCGCCGCCACCATGCCGTGCCGGGCCAGCACCACCGAGCGGGTGGCGAAGGGCTGCCCCTCGACCCGGTCTGCGGCGGAGGCGGCGGGGGCTGCGCAGAGGGTCAGGACGGCGAGCGCGGCGGCGAGGGGGCGGGTCGGCATGTGCGGCACGCTAGCAGCCCCCCTCGGCGCGGGCGATACTCCGCCATGCCCCCGCTCCCCACGCCCGACGCCGCCTCGGCCCTCACCCGCGGCGCCGACCACCTGGTGGCCGGGTGCCGCGCCGACCTCGAGCAGGCCCGCGCCGCGGCGGCGGCCCTGAAGGCCATGCCCGCGCCGCGCCACACCGGGGCGGCGCTCGCCACCTTCGACGCCGCCTTCTCCGCCCTCGCCGAGGCGGGCAACCGGGCCGGCCTGGCGCGCAACGTCCACCCCGACGCGTCGGTGCGAGACGCCGCCGAGGCCTGCGAGCAGGAGGTGGCGGCCCTGGCCACGCAGCTCTCGCTGGACCGTGGCCTCTACGACGCGCTGGCCGGGCTCGATCCCGCCGGCCTCGACGGCACGGCCCGCTTCTTCCTCGAGAAGAGCCTGCGCGACTTCCGGCGCGGCGGCGTGGACAGGGACGGCGCCACCCGGGCCCGGGTCCAGGCGCTGCAGGAGGAGCTGGTCCGCATCGGCCAGGAGTTCGGCCGCGTCATCCGCGACGACGTGCGCCGGCTGGAGCTGGACCCGGCCGCGCTGGACGGGATGCCCGCCGACTGGCGGCTGGCCCACCCGCCGGGCCAGGGCGGCACGGTGAGCGTCAGCACCGACGCCACCGACTACGGCCCCTTCATGACCTACGCCCGCAGCCCGTCGGCCCGCGCCGAGCTGTGGCGGCTCTACCGGCTGCGCGGCCACCCCCGCAACCTGGAGGTGCTCTCGCGGATGCTCTCGCGCCGCGCCGAGCTGGCCGCGCTGCTGGGCCACCCGAGCTGGGCCGCCTACGTCGCCGAGGACAAGATGATCGGCAGCGAGCGCGCGGCCGCCGAGTTCATCGAGCGGATCGCCGGGCTGTCCCGGGCGCGCATGGAGCGCGACTACGCCCAGCTCCTGGCCCGCCAGCGGGCCGACGCGCCGGCGGCCGAGCGGGTGGAGCCCTGGGACTCGAGCTGGCTGGTGGAGCGAATCAAGGTGGAGCAGTACGGCTTCGACGCCCAGTCGGTACGCCCCTACCTCGAGTACGGCCGGGTGCGCGACGGGCTGCTCGAGCTGACCGGGCTGCTCCTCGGCGTCGAGTACCGGCGCGTGGCCGGGGCCCCCGCCTGGCACCCCGACGTGGAGAGCTACGACGTGCTGGATCTCGAGGACGGGCGGCCGCTCGGGCGCGTCCACCTCGACATGCACCCGCGCCCGGGCAAGTACAAGCACTTCGCCCAGTTCACCCTGGCGCACGGCGTGGCGGGTGTGCGGCTGCCGGAGGGGGTGCTGGTCTGCAACTTTCCGCAGCCCAGGCCCGGCGCACCGGCGCTGCTGGAGCACGGCGAGGTGCGCACCTTCCTCCACGAGCTCGGTCACCTGCTCCACCACGTGCTGGGCGGCCAGACTCGCTTCGCCGGCCACTCGGGCGTGGCCACCGAATGGGACTTCGTGGAGGTCCCCTCGCAGATGCTGGAGGAGTGGGTCTGGGACCCGGGCGTGCTGGCCCGCTTCGCCCGGCACGTCGAGACCGGGCAGCCCGTGCCGGCCGAGCTGGTGGCCCGCATGAAGGCGGCCGACGAGTACGGCAAGGGGCTGCAGGTCGGGCAGCAGATGTTCTACGCGGCGCTGAGCCTGGAGCTGCACCGCCGCCCGGCCGAGGGGCTCGACACCACGGCGCTGCTGGCCGAGCTGCAGCCGCGCTACACGCCCTTCCGCCACGTCGAGGGCACCTTCTTCCAGGAGTCCTTCGGCCACCTCGACGGCTACTCGGCCATCTACTACACGTACATGTGGTCCCTGGTGATCGCCAAGGACCTCTTCGGCGAGTTCAAGCGGGCCGGCCTGCTCGACCAGGCCACGGCGCGCCGCTACCGCAAGGCCGTGCTGGAGCCCGGGGGTTCCAGGCCCGCGGCCGAGCTGGTCCGCGAGTTCCTGGGGCGTCCCTCCGGCTTCGAGGCGTACCGGGCCTGGCTCGAGGCGGGGTAGAGTCGGCGTCCATGCGCTTCGGCCTGCGCGGCAAGATCCTGGGGCTCACCGCCGGCTCGGTCGCCCTGGTGGCGGGACCGCTGCTGGCGGCCGAGGCCAGCTACGCCCACCGCACGCTGACGGAGGAGGCGGGCGCCCACACGGCCGGCCTGGCCGGCCTGCTGGCCACCGATCTCGCCTTCCCCGCCTCGCAGCGCGACCGGCCGGCGCTCCAGGCGGCGCTGGAGGCGCTGCAGGCCGACGATCCCGACCTGGCCTACGCCGTCATCCGCTCCGCCATGGGCGAACGGCTCGCCGAGGTGCGCAGCGACCGGGCGGCGCGCGTCCAGGCCCTGCCGGACCCGCCCGCCGTGGCCGTGGCCGCGCTGCGTCCCCACCTGGAGCTGGGCGGCCAGGTCGTCATGGACGCGGTGGTGCCCATGCGCTTCCAGCCGCCGGCGCCCGGCGGCGGGGCGGTGGGGCGCCCGGGGCGCGGGCCGGTGGTCGGCGCGGTGCAGCTGGGCCGCTCGGTGGAGCGGCTGCACGCCGCCCGCGAGGCCACCACGCGCCGGCTCCTCCTGCTGGCGCTGCTGGCCGCGGTGGGCTGCATGGGCCTGGCCGCCCTGCTCGCCTCCCAGCTGGTGGCGCCGCTGCGGCGGCTCGCCGAGGCGGCCTCCGCGGTGGCGGACGGCGCCCTGACGGCCCCGCTCCAGGTGGACACCTCCGACGAGATCGGGGCGGTGGCGGAGTCCCTCCGCCGCATGCAGGCCGGGCTGCGCGCCGCGCTGGCCGACGTCCACGCCGCGGCCGGGCAGGTGGCGCTGGAGGCGGGCGCCATCCGCGAGGCGGTGACCCGCCAGGCGGCCATGGGGCTGGACCAGACCTCGGCGGTCCAGGAGGCGGGCGCCTCGGTGGTGCAGCTCTCCCGCGCCGCCAGGCTGGCCACCGAGCGGGCCGACGCGGTGGTGGCGGTGAGCGAGCGCACCGACCGCTTCTCCGAGGAGGGGACGCGGGCGGTGGCCGAGGCGGTGGACGGCATGGCCCGCCTGGGGGACCAGGTGAACGAGATCGCGCGCGCCATCGCCGCCCTCTCCGAGCGCACCGTGCAGATCGGCGAGATCACGCAGACCGCCATCGACGTGGCCGAGCAGTCCAACGTGCTGGCGCTCAACGCCGCCATCGAGGCCGCCAAGGCGGGCGAGGCCGGCGAGGGCTTCGCGGTGGTGGCCACCGAGATGCGGCGCCTGGCCGAGCAGTCGCGCGCCGCGGCGGCGCAGGTCAAGGTCATCCTGGCCCAGATCGCCCGCTCCACCCGGCAGGCCGTCATCGCCTCCGAGGAGGGGAGCCGGCGGGCCGGAGAGGCCACCCACCTGGCGGCCCGGGCCGGCACCGCCATCCAGGGGCTCAACGAGCTGGTGGACACCTCGGTGGCGGCCGGCCGCGAGATCGCCGCCCACACCCGGCAGCAGACCGCCGGCGTGGGCCAGATCGCCGCCGCCATGAGCCTCATCGAGGCCGCCAGCACCAGCGCGCTGGAGGGGACCTTCGCCATCGAGCAGGGGGCGCAGCGGCTCGAGGCGGTGGCCCGGCGGCTGGGCGAGCGGGTGGCCGGGTTCGGCGACGGGGCGGGCTGACCGTGCGTCGCACGCTGCGCGCCGTACCCACCCTGCTGCGCGTGGGGCTGGCCGAGGCGGTCTCCTACCGGGCCGAGCTGCTGGTCTGGCTCCTCTCCACCAACATGCCGCTGGTCATGCTGGCCCTCTGGAGCGCGGTGGCGCGCGACGCGCCGGTGGGGCGCTTCGGGCAGCAGGACTTCGTGGCCTACTACCTGGCGGCGCTGGTGGTACGGCTCATGACCGGCGCCTGGGTGGTGTGGGAGCTGACCTTCGAGATCCGGCAGGGCACGCTGGCCTACCGGCTGCTGCGCCCGCTCCACCCGCTGCTGGCCTACGCCGCCGAGAACCTGGCCGCCATGCCGCTCAGGCTGGCCGTCTCGCTGCCGGTGGCGGGCCTGGCCCTCTGGCTCACCGCGGGCGAGCGGCTGACCCGCGACCCGCTCCTGCTGGTGCTCTTCCCGCTCACCGTGCTGGGCGGCTGGCTCATCACCTTCCTGGCCATGGCCATCGTGGGCACGCTGGCCTTCCGGGTGGACTCGGCCACCAGCCTCTTCGAGATCTGGATGGGGCTCTTCGGCGTCTTCTCCGGCTACCTCGTGCCGCTCGAGCTCTTCCCGCCCTGGGTGCAGGCGGTGGCGCGCCTGCTCCCCTTCCGCTCCATGCTCGGCTTCCCGGTGGAGCTGATCACGGGGCTGCTGACGCGCCAGCAGGCGCTCCTCGAGCTGGCCATCCAGTGGGGCTGGATCGCGCTCTTGCTGGCCGGCACGCGGGCCGCCTGGCGGTCCGGGCTGCGCCACTTCGCGGCCTTCGGAGGCTGAGCCGATGCGCCGCTACCTCCGGCTCCTCGCCGTCCAGCTGCGCGCCTCCACGGCGCTGGCGCTGCAGTACCGGCTCGAGTTCCTGGGCCAGGGGGCGCTGGCGCTCCTCTGGACCGCCTGGTCGCTGGTGCCGCTGCTGGTGGTCTTCGGGCGGCGGGACGGCGTGGCCGGCTGGACCTTCGAGGAGGCGCTCACCGTGGTGGGCTGGTTCACGCTCATGAAGGGCGTGCTGGAGGGGGCCGTCAACCCCTCGCTGGCCAGCGTGGTCGAGCACATCCGCAAGGGGACCTTGGACTTCGTGCTGCTCAAGCCGGCCGACGCCCAGTTCCTGGTCTCCACGGCGCGCTTCATGCCCTGGCGCGTGGTGGACGTGCTGGCCGGCCTGGCCATCTTCGCGGCGGCCTTCCTGCGAATGGGGCGGGCGCCTTCGGCCGGCGCGGTGGCCGCGGCGCTGCTGCTCCTCCTCTGCGCCACGATGGTGCTCTACTCGCTCTGGATCCTGGTGATCTCGGCCGCCTTCCACGTGGTCAAGATCGACAACCTCTCCTACCTCTTCTCCTCCATCTTCGACGCGGCCCGCTGGCCGGTCTCGGTCTTCCGCGGCGGGCTGCGCCTGATCTTCACCTTCGTGGTCCCGCTGGCGCTCATGACCACCTACCCGGCGCTGGCGCTGCTCGGGAAGCTCGACGGCGCCGTGGCGGCCCAGGCGGTCCTCGGCGCGGTGGCCTTCGCGGCGCTGGCGCGGGTGGTCTGGACCCGCGCCATCGCCCACTACACCTCGGCCTCCTCCTGACGGCGTCGCCGCCGGGTGGTCGAGCGACCGGGTGAAGAGGGTCATGCAGGGAAAGGTGCGCGACGGTCCGTGGACGCCGCTCCCGGCACTGCGTAGCATGCGGGGTGGACGCGCGGCCACGGGCTCACCGCGCGGCTGGCATGAGGTCGGGTCGAGGAGGCACGAATGGAATCCCTTCAGGCGAGGCGCGGCGGGCTCATGGCCCTGCTGGCCGTCGCGGCCGCGGCGTGCGGCGAGCCGATGGTGGGCGACAAGGTCGCTCCGCCGGCGTCGCCCACCGGGTACGCCCTCGCCATCAGCGGCGCCACGGTGGACGCCACCCGCCACGTGCAGGTGACCTTCACGCTCACCAGGGACTCGGCGCCGGTGCCCCTGGCGGATCTCCCCGCGCTGCGTCCGAGCTTCTCGCTGGCCGGGCTCCTCCCCGATCCGGTCAGCCTCCTCGGCAACCCGGCCCAGCCCATCCTCACCTGGCAGAGCTACCTCCTCACCGGCAGCGGCACGCTGGCCAACCTCCCGCTGGGCGGCCCCGGCACGCCGCCCGCGCTGATCCTGCAGAACCAGAAGCAGCCCGGCTCGATCTCCGCCACCGCGGCCAACCTGGCGGACCTGGGCGACGGCCGGTTCACCATCACCCTCGGCACGGCGCTCCCCGCCGACTTCGACCCCACCAGGACCATGCGCCTCGGCGCCTGGCTGGGCGCGGTCCCCGGCACCGACGGCACCTCCGGCACGCATGACTGGGTCCCCTCGGGCGGCCCGCTGACGCGGCGCGAGACGGTGGTGGAGGCCAGCTGCAAGGTCTGCCACGGGCGGCTGACCGGCCACGGCGGCTTCCGCACCGGCGTGAAGCTCTGCTTGACCTGCCACACCATCCAGGCCGCCGATCCGGATACGCAGGATCCCGCCGCGCTCGTGCGAGCGCTGAGCGTCGCGCCCGACCAGCGGACCGTGGTGGCCGGCACCGGCAGCACCACCTTCACGGCCGCGCTCCTCTCCTCCACCGCCTCGGTGACCTGGACCCTGTCGCCAGCCAGCGGCGCCGGCGCGCTCTCGACCGCCACCGCGGCCACCACGGCCGGCGGCTCGAGCTCCACGGTGCGGTACACGCCCCCCGCCGCCGATCCGCTGGTGATCGACCCCATCGCGGTCTCCCTCACGGCGTCGGTGACCATCGCCGGCCCGGCCACCGGCGGCTACACGCCGCCGCCCATCACCCTCGGCGCGCCGGTGTCGCTCACCGTGGTGCAGCCGCCCGTGGCGCCCGCCCTTGGCGTGGCGGTCAACCCGGCGGCGCAGACCATCCTCGCCAACGGCGCGGCCGTGCCGCTGGCCGCCTCGCTGGTGGGCGTCGGCGGGACGGTGGCCTGGACCATCGTCCCGGCCAGCGGCGCCGGCACGCTCTCGGCCGCGACCGGCGCCAGCGTCACCTACACGCCGCCGGCCGCGGTGAGCGGCCCCACCACCGTCACCGTGACCGCCAGCGCCGGCGGGGTGAGCGGCACCTGCACCTTCACCGTCCTGCAGGGGGCGCCGGGCAGCGCCACCCGCTACACCGATCCCAACCCGCTCGACTTCGGACGCATGGTCCACCGCATCCACCGCGGCAAGACCCTGCCCACCCTCTACCTCTCCTCCAGCATCGCGCCGGCGCCGCCGCTC
>JANNKC010000070.1:0-6178 GCA_031396105.1 Anaeromyxobacter sp. | reverse complement strand
TGCAGCGTGCTCCCCCAGATCTTGGCCCCCCCTTCCTGCGGCTCCACGTCGAGCAGGAGCACGGCGTGCCCCTCGGGCCCCAGCCGCTCCTTCCGCAGCTGGTCCCCCAGCCGCAGCACCAGCCGCCCGCAGCGCCCGGTGACCAGGGTCTCCAGAGAGCCCAGGCTCTCCCGGACGTAGCCGGGTGCCGGCGGCGCTCCCGACGCAGGCAGCGGCGACGGCGTGGGAAGCGGAGTCGGGTCGGTGGGCGGCGCCTGGAGCTGCCGCACCACCTCGGCCGGCAGCGGCGCCGGCTCCAGCGGGCGGGGCGGCGGAGTCAGGAGCGGCTCGAGCGTGGGCTCCGGCCCCGGCTCGGCCACTCGCAGCGGGCCGGTCGGCTCGCCAGGTGCTCCGTCATCCCCCATCCGATCGAGCAGCAGCAGGCTCCCGGCGAAGAGGGCGGCGATGGCCACAACCCCGAATGCCACCATGCGACTCATGACCGAGGCTCATACCACACCCCATCAGATTGAATTCACGGCGGAATCGTCGTGTCCCTAGAACATGCGACACACACTCGCCGGACTGTCAGCCCTGGTCCCCACGGACCTATCTTGCGCCATCGTGTCGCGCCATGCCTCTGTCCGGCGGGTGCTTCCTGAGGGGCCGAGGGGCCGAACAGCAGTTTCGCCTGTCGCAGTCGAGGGGGAGATCCAGAATGACCGTTCTGACGAAGTGGTTGGCCGTGTGCGCCGTGGCCGTGATTGGCCTCCTGCCGTTGCAGCCTGCGCTCGCGCAGACCGACGCCCTGGCCGAGAGGGCCGCCCGCGTGCAGGCCATGCGCGCCAGCATGCCCACCCAGGCCCAGCGCGAGGCCGCGGCCGCCGAGCTCAAGGCCTTCAAGCTCCGCATCCAGCAGGCCAAGACGCAGGCGCTCAAGGCCGGCCTGACCCGCCCTGAGTCGGCCCAGCTCCCTCCGGGCGTGGGCCCCCTCGGCCCCAACAGCTTCCCCGACTACTACACCACCAGCAACTGGGCCTTCAGCCCGCCGCTCAGGAAGTTCATCGACACGCTGCCCGGGCTCGGCGCGGCCGGTGCCAGCACCCTGGGTAACTACATCCCGGTGGCGGTGCCCGACTCCATCACCTACCCGGGCTCCGACTACTACGAGATCTCGGTCAAGCAGTACGCGCAGCAGTTCCACAGGGACATGGGGGCCACCACCCTCCGTGGCTACGTCCAGACCAACAACGGCACCGACGTCAACGGCGTGAACACCATCGCCCCTTCGCCCATCTCCTACCTCGGGCCCGTCATCGTGGCGCAGCGCGACCGCCCGGTGCGCATCAAGTTCAAGAACGAGCTGCCGACCGGCGCGGGCGGCAAGCTCTTCGTCCCCGTCGATGAGAGCATCATGGGCTCCGGCATGGGGCCGCTCTTCCCCGATGGCTCGGCGTGCGATCCGACCCCCACGCCGAGCATCCCGGCCGGCAACGCCACCCCCGGCCAGGCCTGCGCCACCTTCACGCAGAACCGCGCCGCCATCCACCTGCACGGCGGCCGTACCCCGTGGATCAGCGACGGCACGCCCCACCAGTGGATCATCCCGGCGGGCGAGTGGGCCAGCACCCCGTACAAGGAGGGCGTCAGCCTCGAGAACGTGCCGGACATGCCGAACCCGGGCGCCGGCTCCACGACCTACTACTTCTCCAACCAGCAGAGCGCGCGCCTCATGTTCTACCACGACCACGCCTGGGGCATCACCCGCCTCAACGTGCTGGTGGGCATGGCGGCCGGCTACGTGATCCGCGACACCTTCGAGCAGTCGCTGGTCTCCTCCGGCGCCATCCCGGCCGACGAGATCCCGCTCATCATCCAGGACCGCAGCTTCGTGGACGCCTCCGACGTGCGCACCAACGACCCCACCTGGAACTACGGCACCGGCCCCATCAACGCGACCGACCCGACGGTGCGCGACCCAAGGACCGGCGACATGTGGATTCCGCATGTCTACGTGCCGGCCCAGAACCCGTATGACACCACCGGCGTCAACCCGTTCGGCCGCTGGGTCTACGGTCCGTGGTTCTTCCCGCCCACCAACAACATCCTGCACGGCACGGTCCCGAACCCGTACCACGACCCGGCCTGCAGCGACCCGGACCCGGCCGTCTTCGCCTTCTGCACCACGCCCGGCCAGCCGCCCATGGTCCCTGGAACGCCGGTGCCGTCGGTCGGCGCCGAGACCTTCTTCGACACCGCCATCGTCAACGGCCTGGCCTTCCCCACCGTCACGGTGCAGCCCAAGGCCTACCGGTTCCGCATCCTCAACGCGGCCAACGACCGCTTCTGGAACCTGAACCTCTACAAGGCCGACCCGGCCCAGGTGTCGAACGACGGCCGCACCAACACCGAGGTGAAGGTGGTCCCGGCCGACGGCGTCTGGAACGCGCTGGCCTACGCGAACTGGCCTACGGACGGCCGCGCCGAAGGCGTGCCCGACCCCACCACGCAGGGCCCCTCCTTCATCCAGATCGGCACCGAGGGCGGTCTGCTGCCCCGGCCGGTCGTGGTGCCCCCGCAGCCCATCACCTTCGTCGGTGACCCCACCGCCTTCAACGTGGGCA
Organism: Anaeromyxobacter sp.; assembly: GCA_031396105.1. Classification (GTDB taxonomy): domain Bacteria; phylum Myxococcota; class Myxococcia; order Myxococcales; family Anaeromyxobacteraceae; genus JADKCZ01. Next base: position 3,575 of record JANNKC010000070.1, on the reverse strand, counting down.
ACGTGGACACCTTTGGCCTCTTCCTCGGTCCGGCCGAGCGCGCCGACGTCATCGTGGACTTCTCCGCCTACGCGGGCCAGACGCTCATCCTCTACAACGACGCCCCCGCCGCCGTGCCGGCCTTCGACCCGCGGCACGACTACCTGACCGGCGCGCCCGACCTCTCCGACTCCGGTGGCTACGGCCGCGTCCCGCCCTGGAGCACCACCGGCCTGAAGGAGGGCCCGCAGATCGGCTTCGGCCCCAACACCCGCACCATCATGCAGATCAAGGTGGCGGCGGCCCCCGCGGCGCCGGCCTTCAACCTCGCCGCGCTGGAGACGGCCTTCGCTCCCAATCCGGCCACCCTCAAGCTGGGCGTCTTCGAGTCGGCGCAGGACCCCATCATCGTGGGCCAGGCCGCCTACAACGGCGTCTTCACCGGCGTGACCTTCCCCCAGGTCTGGCCGTACTGGGGCTTCTCCCGCATCGAGGACAACGCCCTGCCCTTCATGACGGTGGGCGGCACGTACCAGAACTTCCCCATGGAGCCCAAGGGCATCCATGACGAGATGGGCGCCGCCTTCGACATGGAGTACGGCCGCATGGCCGGCAACCTGGGCATCGCCAACCCCGCGGCCGGCATCGGCCTCCTCAACTTCACGCTCTACGACTTCACCGACCCGGCCACCGAGGTGATGAACGCCAACTTCGCGCCCATCTCGCCGGTGCTGGGCGACGGCACGCAGATCTGGAAGATCTCGCACAACGGCGTGGACACCCACCCCATCCACTTCCACATCTTCGACGTGCAGGTGATCAACCGCGTCGGCTGGGACGGCCAGATCCGGCCGCCGCACCCGAGCGAGCTCGGCTGGAAGGACACCGTCCGCATCAGCCCGCTCGAGGACACCATCGTGGCGATGCGCCCGTGGGCGCCCAAGCTGCCGTTCGGCGTGCCGAACAGCATCCGGCCCCTCAACCCGGCCATCCCGCCCAACTCGCCCTTCGGGTTCACCAATATCGACCCCGTCACGCAGGGGCCCAAGGTGCCGCCCGACCTGAACACCACCGAGAACTTCGGCTGGGAGTACGTGTGGCACTGCCACATCCTCAGCCACGAAGAGAACGACATGATGCGGGCCATCATCCTGAACGTCCCGTCCATCACCCCGGGCTCGCCGTCGCCGCTCTCGGTCGTCGCCAACCTGGCCGGCAAGCCTGCCCTGAGCTGGACGGACGCCACGCCGGTGGACTACGTCACGCAGTTCAACTTCGGTAACCCGACCAACGAGATCGCGTTCCGCGTCGAGCGGTCGCCCGGCGTCGGGCAGCCCTTCACCACCGTCGGGTTCGCCCAGGCCAACGCCACCGCCTTTGCCGACACCACCGCGGCGGCCGCCACCTTCTACCGGTACCGCGTGGTCGCCTACAACGAGGGCGGCGCGGCCGCCTCCAACACGGTGGACTTCGGCGCGGCGCCAGTCGTTGCGCCGGCCACGGACCTGACCGTTTCGGCCAGCCCGGCCAGCCCGTACATGCGCGACATCCTTGGCGTCCCCACGGTCTTCACCGCCGCGGCCACGGGCGGCACCGGCGTCTACGAGTACCGGTTCTCGCTCTCCACCGACGGGATCGCCTTCACCGTGGTCCAGCCGTACGGCGCCAGCGCCACCTGGACCATGCCGGTCACGCAGGCGGCCGGGAACCTGGTGATCCGCACGGAGGTGCGCACCAGCGCCACGGTGGCCAACGACTTCGTGTTCGACCTGCCGTACGCGCTCACTGTGCCGGCGCCAGCGACCAGCGTGCTCCTCTCCGCCGACGCGCTGCTGCCCAGCCCCGGCTTCTTCGGCACGGCCGTGACCTTCACGGCGGCCGGCCAGGGCTCCGCCGGTGCGTACCAGTACCGCTACTCGCTCAGCACCAACGCCGGCGCCTTCGCCATGGTGCAGGACTGGGCCACCACCGCCACCTGGGCGCTGCCCGCGACGACGCTACCAGGTAACTACGTGGTGCAGGTCGAGGCCCGCACCGACACCGCCTCGGTGCCGGTGAGCGCCACCGTGCCGTACGTGGTCCAGTACCGGCCGGCGACGGCGGTGACGTTGCGCTCCAACGTGCCCAGCCCGTACACGCTCACCATCGTGCCGACGCCGGTCTCGTTCCTGGCGACGGGCAGCGGCTCGGTGGGGACGCCCACCACGTCGTACAACTACCGCTTCTCCTTCAGCCCCGATGGCGTGACCTTTACCGAGGTGCAGCCGTACAGTACCAACCGCGTGTGGAGCATGCCGACCACGACCCTGACCGGGAACTACACGGTCAAGGTCGAGGTGAAGACCAACGTGACGGCGGTGGCAGCGGATACGTTCATCACGATGCCGTTCGTGGTGGTGAACGCGCCGCCGGCGACGGGAGTCACGCTGGCATTCAGCGTGCCGAGTCCCCAGCCGCGAGGCACAGCGATCACGCTGACGGCCACGCCCGCAGGGCCAGCATTCCTACTGCCCGCAAACTACCAGATTCGGTTCCAGCAGTGGACGGCCGCGACGAACACGTGGGTCGACATCGCTGGCTGCGGCTGGGCGTGGGGAGTGACGACGTGCGCGCTGCCGACGACGACATCGGTAGGCTACTACGCCATCCAAGCCCATGTCCGGACGACGACCACCGTGACTCAGGATGCGAGTTCGGCGATCCTGGGCTACAGGATTCAAATGCCCATGGCCACGGGAGTCGCCCTGGCTGCCAGCGTGCCGAGCCCGCAGGATAGGGGTACGGCGGTGACCTTAACAGCGACGCCCGCTGGACCCGCCAACCTGTTGCCGTCGGATTACCAGATCCGGTTCCAGGCTTGGACGGCCGCGACGAACACGTGGGTCGACATCGCTGGCTGCGGCTGGGCGTGGGGAGTGACGACGTGCGCGCTGCCGACGACGACATCCGTAGGCTACTACGCCATCCAAGCCCATGTCCGGACGACGACCACTGTGACCCAGGATGCCTCGTCGACCCTCCTGGGATATACGATCCGAATGCCGAAGGCCTCTGGAGTCACCCTGGCTGCCAGCCTGCCGAGCCCGCAGCTCCGGGGTACGCCAGTGACGTTCACTGCCACACCTTCTGGGCCCGCTAACTTGTTGCCATCGGAGTACCAGATCCGGTTCCAGGCTTGGACAGTCTCGACCAATGCATGGGCCGACATAGCCGGGTGCGGTTGGGCCTGGGGTGTGACTACATGTGCGCTGCCGACCACCACCCCGGCGGGCTACCAAGCCATCCAAGCCCACGTCCGGACGACGACCACGGTTACCCAGGATGCGGCGTCGCTACTCCTGCCGTACACACTCAATTAACGTGAAGTGACCAGCAAAGAGGTCGGCTCCGTTCTCGGGGTCGGCCTCTTTGTTGTGGTGTGCCCAGCATGGGCGTGACGTGGAGCCGAAAGCCCCGTTAGGGCCCGCCGAAGAATAAGTGAAGCTCGCGGAATGGGAGCCGAGGAGGAATGTTCCAAGGTGTAATGGACACCGTGGACCGAATCCGAATGAAGTTCGAGGCGCTGGCGCCGGTGATGGACGAGCGGCTGACGCGGC
>JANNKC010000067.1:0-2830 GCA_031396105.1 Anaeromyxobacter sp. | reverse complement strand
CCGGGGCGTCGAAGGTGCCGGCCACCGCCTTGAGGTCGATGGTCCGGGCCAGCGAGGCGCAGGGGAGGCGGCAGGCGCCGTCCACGCAGTGCCGGCCGGCGTCACAGGCGTTGCCGGCGCCGCAGGCCGGCGGGGCGGCGTCGGCCAGGCAGGCCGGCAGGCCGGTGAGGTCCACCACCGCCACGGCCTGGCCGGTGACGTCGTTGCTGCCGCCCAGGGCCACGTAGGCGGCGCTCCCCACCACCGCGATGCTGCGCGGGTTCGGGCCGGACTGCTGACCCGGCATGGGGACCTCGTCGAGGACCAGGCCGTCGGGCGAGAGGACCACCACCGTGCCCACGCCCGAGTTGGCCACCAGCAGCGCCCCGCCGTGGGCGGTGATCCCCTGCAGGTCGCTGCCGCCGAGCGGCACGCGGTGGAGCGGGGCGGTCACGCGCAGGTCGCGGGCCAGGTAGTCGACCGCCGCGGCGGGGAAGCCGGAGGCCGAGTAGACGAGGCCGTCCACCTCCGCCAGGGCGGTCGGGCCGGGCGAGACGTCGCGGGCCGGGCCGGCCGCGCCCAGGGCCGCCGTGAGGGGAACCACCTCGTCGGTGGCGCCGCAGGCCACCTGGACGCCGGCCACGCACTGGCCGGCGCTGCAGGTCTGGCCCACCGCGCAGGCAGCGCCGCAGGCACCGCAGTGGAAGCGGTCCGAGTCGAGGTCGGCGCAGGCGCGGCCGCAGGGCGCGAGGCCGGCGTCGCAGCCGGCCTTGCAGGCGGTGGCGCCGCCCAGGGTCGAGCAGACCTGCGCCGGGCCACAGGCCACGGCGCACCCGCCGCAGTGGTCGGGATCGGTGGCCAGGTCGGCGCAGGCGTCGCCGCAGCTGGTGGTGTCGGCCGCGCAGGTGGCGCAGCTCCCGGCCAGGCAGGCGGCGGTGGGGGCGCAGGCGGTCCCGCAGGCGCCGCAGTGGGCGGCGTCGCGGTCGAGCGCCACGCACACGTCGCCGCAGGGGGTCTCACCCTGCGGGCAGGTGAGCTCCTTCTTGCAGGCGAGGAGGGTGACGGGGAGGAGGGCGAGGAGGAGGGCGAGGCGTCTCATGGGGCTCCTTGGGTGGCGCTGGATCCGGCGCGGAGGGTGACCATCACCATCCGTGCGGGGAGGGGGCTGCCGAGGCCGTCCTGGAGGGTCCGGTCGTCGGTGAGGTTCTTCACCTCGAGGTGGAGGTGGAGGGCGGGGCTGCTGGAGAGGCGCAGCGAACCGCCGGCGCCGAGGACGAGCGCGGCGGAGATCGGGGTGTCGTTGCGCGGGTCGTCGAACTGGCGACCCACGTACTGGACCTCGGCGTGCAGCTCGGCGGGCCCGGGGGCCAGGCCGACGCGGGCGTAGAGCCGGTGGCGGGCGCGGTGGGGCAGCGACTTGCCGAGCTCGGCGCCGGCGCCGCGCAGGTTCTCGGTCTGGAGCAGGGTGTAGGCCGCCGCGGCGGAGAGGCCGAGGAGCGCCCGGCGGGGCGCCAGCGCCGCCTCCAGCTCCAGCCCGGCCACCAGCGCCCGGCCGGCGTTGAAGGGCTTGAGCCGCTCGAACGAGGCCCGCCGGTAGAGGATGAGGTCGGTGTAGCGCTGGGCGAAGCCGCCCAGGCTGAATAGCCCCGGCGCCCCATCCAGCACGAACGCGGCGTCGGCGCCGAAGCCGGTCTCGGCCGCCAGGTCGGGGTTGGGGCTCACCAGCCCCTGCGTCAGGTAGAGCTCGGCGAAGCTCGGCGGGCGGAAGGTGCGGCCGGCGCTGGCGCGAAGCGAGGCCGGCCCGCCCAGGGCCAGGCTGGAGCCGAGCTTGGCGGAGAGGCCGGCGAAGGGTCCCACCGCCTCGGCGCGCACGGCCGGGGCGAGCCGGAGGCGGCCCGCCAGCAGGACCAGGTCCTCCGAGACCGAGAGGGCGCCGGCCGCGCGGCGGCGCGCCTGGCCGAGCCCCTCGGCGCGGAGCGTCTCGCCGCTCCCGGAGAGCGCCAGCCGGAGCAGGCCGCCGCGGTGGGCCAGCGTGGCCTCCCCCGTGAGCCCGCCGCCCGCGCCGTCCTGCACGCCGGCCGCCGGGGACGGGAAGAACCGAGCCTCCAGGCGGTCGAGCCGGGCGTGGGCGCGGAAGGCCAGGTTCAGGCCGTCGAGCGGCCCGGGGCCGGCCAGCCGGGCCGAGACCGCCACCCGACGGTCCTCCTGCCAGTCGTCGGAGGTGAGGAAGTACGGGCTGCCCGCCAGCTCGCGCCGGCCGCCCGAGAGCTGCGAGAGCAGGTCGAGCCGCCAGCCGCCGAGCGGTCGGGCTGCCTTGACGAGGAGCCCGCCGCGCAGCGCGGCGTTGTTGCCGCGGGTGCGCGGCAGCAGGGTGTTGCCGGTGATGCTGTCCTTGTCGTCGAAGAGGTAGGGGAAGTCGCCCCGCGTCCTGTCGAGCGAGCCGGCGGCGAAGAGGATCCAGGGACCGGCGGTCACGCCGAGATCACCGGCCAGGGCGTAGGTGCCGAAGGAGCCCGTCCCGGCCTCGGCCGACCAGGCCCCGCCCTCCGGGCTGCGGGTCACCACGTTGACCACGCCGGCCAGCGCGCCGGCGCCGAAGTGGGCCCCCTCGGCGCCGCGGATGACCTCCAGGCGCGAGACCCAGTGGCGCGGGATGGCCCCCAGGTCGGAGCCGCCGGCGGTGCCGCCGTCGAGCGGCAGCCCGTCGAGCAGCACGAGCACGCCGGTCGACTTGGAGCCGCGATTGGAGACCGTGGCGTGCTGCCCCAGCCCCCCGTACTCGCTCACCGCCACGCCCGGCGCGGTGGCCACCAGCGCCGCCACGTCCTTGGCCTCGCCGGCGAAGCGCGAG
>JANNKC010000065.1:0-2084 GCA_031396105.1 Anaeromyxobacter sp. | reverse complement strand
GCCTTCACGCCGGTGGACTCGATGACCACCTGGTCGCGGAGCTCCCGGAAGTTCATGGTCGGGCCGACCTTGACCCCGTGGACCCGCGGCGCCAGGGCGTCGGCGTCGGCGGCGCTGGTCCCTCCGGCGGTGGCGTTCATGGTCACGTCCGGCCGGTAGTCGGTGCTGCGCAGGAGGCCGGGGCGGGCCTCCCACCCGCCGCCCAGGCCCCAGAAGAGGAGCATCAGGCCGACGATGAAGCCGAAGTCGCCGAAGCGGTTGACCACGAAGGCCTTCATGCCCGCCGCGGCCTTGTCCGAGTCCTGGTACCAGAAGGCGATGAGCAGGTAGGAGGCCAGGCCCACGCCCTCCCACCCGAAGAACATCACCGCGAAGTTGTCGCCCATGACCAGCAGCAGCATCGCGAAGACGAAGAGGTTCAGGTACGAGAAGAACCGCCAGTAGGCCGGCTCCTCCGCCATGTACCCGATGGAGAAGACGTGGATGAGCGCGCCGATGCCCGTGATGATCAGCACCATCATCATGGACAGCTGGTCCAGGGCGAAGGCGAAGTCCACCGTGAGCCGCCCGGCCGACAGCATGTTCCAGAGCGTCTGCTGGAGGAAGCGCTCCTCGGAGGGCAGGGCCTTCAGCTGGAAGAAGGCGTAGACCGCCACCGCGAAGGAGGCCGCCATGGCGGTCACCGCGATGGAGTGGACCAGCTGCTTCCCCCGGCCGCCCTTCTGCCCCGGCTCCTCGCCGAACAGGCCCTGCAGCTTCCAGCCGATGAGCGCGTTGATGGTCGCGCCGATGAGCGGGAAGAGCGGGATGAGCCAGAGGTACGAGACCCGGCTCACGATGACTGGCACGAGCTCTGACGTGACGTGTTCCATGTCACTCCCGCATCAGGTCCGCGGAGCGGACGTCGATGGTCTTGAAGGTCTGGAAGACGGCGAGGACGATGGCCAGGCCGACCGCGGCCTCCGCCGCCGCGAGGACGATGACGAAGAGGGCGAAGACCTGCCCCGTGATGCCGCCCACCACGTAGTGGTTGAAGGCGGCGAAGTTGACGTTGGCGCCGTTCAGGATGAGCTCGATGCCCATGAGGACGCCGACGGCGTTGCGCCGCGTGGCGACCGTCACCAGCCCGAAGCTGAAGAGCAGCGCGCCGACGACCAGGAAGTGGGGGAGCGAGATCTGCATGGTGTTCTCCAGGGCCTCAGTCGGCCTTGATCTCCTTGCGGGCGATGACGACGGCGCCGACCAGCGTGGCCAGCAGCACCAGCGACGCGACCTCGAACGGCAGCAGCCACCGCGTCAGGAAGCCGTCGCCGATGGCGGCGGTGGTGTAGGCCGCCGGCCCCGGCACCTGCGCGGCCCAGGGCGTGACCAGGGCCACCGCCACCAGGACCGGGGCCACCGCCACGAAGAGCATGACCCCGCCGTACAGGCCGAAGCTGGCGTTGGAGACCTTGACCTCGGTGATGCGGTTGGTGAGCATCACCGCGAACATGATGAGCACCAGCACGCCGCCGATGTAGACGAGGAGCTGGGTGACGGCGAGGAAGTCGGCCGCCAGGAAGACGTAGAGCGAGCCCGCGCCCAGCAGCGCCATGAGCAGGCCGATGGCGCTGTAGAGGATGTTCCTGGAGAGCGCCACGCCGGCCGCCCCGGCCACGGTCAGGAGGGCCACCAGGTAGAAGAGGATGTCGGTGAGGCCGAGCGGCGTGGCGGCGTGCGGTCCGGCGGCCAGCTCGGCGGGCCGGATGGCCAGCCGGGTCATGATGACGAGGAAGCCGACGGCCAGCACGGTGCCGGCGATCCAGCCGAGGACCTTGCCCAGGGTGATCTTCATGGCGTTCCCTCCGACTTGGGGGGGGTGGGGGCGGCGACCGGCGCGGCGGCGGCGTCCGCGGCCGGCGTGGCCGCCGGAGCGGCAGCCGGAGCGGCAGCCGGAGCGGCAGGCGGAGCACCAGCCGGAGCACCAGCCGGAGCGGCAGCCGGAGCGCCGGCGGGCGGGGCGGCGGGCCAGGCGGCGGGCTTGGCCGCGGGCGCGGCGGCGGCCGAGGCCGCGGCCGCCGCGGCAGCCGAGGCCGGCGGGGCGG
>JANNKC010000044.1:0-4329 GCA_031396105.1 Anaeromyxobacter sp. | reverse complement strand
GTGCGCGAAGGGCACGGCGGAACGGCTGCGAGATCATCGTCAGGCCTCCAGGTTTCAAAGACAGGGCGTGGTCATGCCGGGACGTGGCTGGCGCTCGTGAAGGTTGCCGCAGGTAGATAAGAGCACCTTGTGTGCCAAGGCATCACGAGTGGAACCCCACCTGCGAAAGAGAGTGAAAATTCGGTGGGATGGGGCCATCGAGGCGCTGGGCCACGCGCGGGTGACCCACCGCCGTGATTCCGCGGCGCATGATTCAATGCGAATCCGCATGGTCGGCGCCTCGCTCGAGCCAGCGACCGTCGGGAACCCGGGGCGAGGCTCGAGCCAGCGACCGTCGGGAGCCCGGGGCAAGGCTGGAGCCGCCGACGGGCAGGCCATCGGCCTTTCGGCCGGAAGGGAGCGGGCGAGCGCCACGGTGGGTGAAGTCTAGGGAGCCGTTCGCTCCCCCGCCACCGAAGGTGACCGGGTCGACGCCGGCACCCTGGGGGGCGCCCGCCTCGTCAGGCGTGCCCCAGCCCCTTGGCGGCCTGGATGAGGTCGCACAGCTCGCGCACCGCGCCGCGACCGCCGCCGCCGCGCGCCACGAAGTGGACGGCCGCCGTGACCTCCGGCCGGGCGTCGGCCGGCGCGGCCGAGAGCCCCACCCGGCGCAGGAGGGGCAGGTCGTTCACGTCGTCGCCCATGTAGGCCACCTCCTCGTCGGCGAGGCCGAGGTGGCCGAGCTGGGCGTAGCCGGCCAGCTTGTCGAGCTGGCCGAAGATGAGGTGCTTGAAGCGCAGCTCCTCCAGCCGCCGCTGGGTGGCCTTGCCGGGCCGGCCGGAGATGACGCCGAAGTCCACGTGGTCGCGCAAGAGCACGATGCCGTGGCCGTCCTTCACGTCGAAGGCCTTCATGAGCTCGCCCTCGGCGCCGTAGTAGAGCCGGCCGTCGGTGAGCACCCCGTCCACGTCGAGGAGGACGAGCCGCACCTTGGCGGCGCGGGCCAGGAGCGCCCGCGGCGGGATGCGGGAGCGGGAGGCCGGCGCCCGGTGCCCGGCCTTGGGCGGGCTCACGGCTGCCCCAGGGCGCGCCGCACCGCCAGCACCTCGCCCAGGATCCGGTCGGCCATGTCGAAGTCCAGGCTGTTGGTGCCGTCGCTCTTGGCCACCGCCGGGTCCTCGTGGATCTCCATGAAGAGCGCGTCGATGCCCACCGCCGCCGCCGCGCGCGCCAGCGGCGCCACGAACTGGCGCTCGCCGCCGGTGACGTCGCCGGCGCCGCCGGGGAGCTGCACCGAGTGGGTGGCGTCCAGGCAGACCGGCACGCCGAGCTCTCGCATGATGACCAGGCCGCGCATGTCCACCACCAGGTTGCCGTAGCCGAAGCTGGCGCCCCGCTCGATGAGCATGACGTTGCGGTTGCCCGCCTCGGCGCACTTCTGCACGGCGTGGCGCATCTCCTTCGGCGCCAGGAACTGCCCCTTCTTCACGGTGACGGCCTGGCCGTGGGTGGCGCAGGCGATGACCAGGTCGGTCTGCCGGCACAGGAAGGCCGGCACCTGCAGCAGGTCCACCACCCGGCCGGCCGGCTCGGCCTGCCAGGCCTCGTGGATGTCGGTGGTGCAGGGCAGGCCGGTCTCGCGCTTGACCGCCTGGAAGGCGGCCAGGCCGACCTCCAGGCCGGGGCCGCGGAAGGACGCGCCGCTGGACCGGTTGGCCTTGTCGAAGCTGGCCTTGAAGATGACGGGCAGGCCGTGCTTCTGGGCCAGCGCCTTCACCTTGCGGGCGTGGGCCAGGGCGTGGGCCTCGTCCTCCATGACGCAGGGTCCGGCGATGAGGAGCAGCTTCCTCCCGTCGCCGACCTCGTACCCGCCGATGCGGGCCAGGATCTCTGCCATGTGTCGCTCCTGAACAGCGGTTCGTGACTCGACAGGACCGGTCGTGCCGAGCGTAGCGACTTCGCAGCAGGCGCGGAGTCGAGGCACGGCCCACCTGCACCGGGGCCGCCCCTCGACTGCGGCTCGCTGAAGCTCGCCTACGCTCGGGGCGGTCGGAGGGCCTTCACCTCGGCCGATGGCGCCCGCTGGGCGGCGTCGCGGTGCGCCCGCGCCGCCATGACGAAGCCGGCGAAGAGCGGGTGCGGGGCGAAGGGCTTCGACTTGAACTCCGGGTGGAACTGACAGCCCAGGAAGTGCGGGTGGCCGTCGAGCTCGATCATCTCCACCAGCCCGAGCCCGGTGTTGAGGCCGGAGAAGACCATGCCGGCCGCCTCGTACTGCGCGCGGTAGGCGTTGTTGAACTCGAAGCGGTGGCGGTGGCGCTCGTGGACGGTCTCCTCGCCGTAGAGCTCGCGCGCCCTGGTGCCCTCGGTGAGCCGGCAGGGGTAGGTGCCGAGCCGCATGGTGCCGCCCTTCTCGGTGACCCCCTTCTGCTGCTCCATCAGCGTGACCACCGGGTGCGGCGTCTGCTCGTCGAACTCCAGCGAGTTGGCGCGCTCCAGCCCGAGCACGTCGCGCCCGAACTCGATGACCGCCATCTGCAGCCCCAGGCAGATGCCGAAGAAGGGGATCTTCCTCTCGCGGGCGTAGCGCACCGCCATGATCTTCCCCTCGGTGCCGCGGACCCCGAAGCCCCCCGGCACCAGGATGGCGTCCACCTGGTCCAGGTCGGAGAGGTCGCCCTCCTCCAGCTTGGTGGAGTCGATGAAGACGTTCTCCACCTTCACGTCGCTGGCGATGCCGCCGTGCACCAGCGCCTCGTTGAGGCTCTTGTAGCTCTCCTGCAGCTCGACGTACTTGCCCACCACGCCGATGCGCACGGAGCCGTGGCGCGGGCTCTTCACCTTCTCGACGATGGTCTCCCACTTCTCCAGGCGCGGGGCGCGGCTCCAGATGTTGAAGAGCTCGGCCAGCTTGTCGTCCAGCCCCTCGCGGTGCAGCTCCAGCGGCACCTCGTAGATCGACTTCACGTCCAGGGCGGTGAAGACCGCGCTCGGGTCGACGTTGCAGAAGAGCGCCACCTTGTCCTTCATCTCCCGCGGGATCTCGCGATCCGAGCGGCACAGCAGGAGGTCGGGCTGGATGCCGATCTCGCGCAGCTCCTTGACCGAGTGCTGGGTCGGCTTGGTCTTGAGCTCGCCGGCCGCGGCGATGAAGGGCACCAGGGTGAGGTGCGCGTAGACCGCGTTCTCCTCGCCCACGTCGTACTTCATCTGGCGGATGGCCTCCAGGAAGGGCAGCGACTCGATGTCGCCCACCGTGCCGCCCACCTCCACGATGAGGATGTCGGCGCCGCCGGCCGCCTCGCGGATGACCGCCTTGATCTCGTCGGTGATGTGGGGAATGACCTGGACGGTCTTGCCCAGGTACTCGCCGCGCCGCTCGCGGTTGATGACGTTCTGGTAGATGCGGCCGGTGGTGTAGTTGTTCTTGCGGGTCATCTTGGCGGTGGTGAACCGCTCGTAGTGCCCCAGGTCGAGGTCGGTCTCGGCGCCGTCGTCGGTGACGAAGACCTCGCCGTGCTGGTAGGGCGACATCGTGCCGGGATCCACGTTGATGTACGGATCCAGCTTCAGGATGGAGACCCGGAGACCCCGCGCCTTGAGCAGGCGACCGATGCTGGCGGCGGTGATGCCTTTCCCGAGGGAGGAGGTCACGCCTCCGGTCACAAAGACATACTTCGCCACGGGTCAGGTCCTCCGGGGGTTTTTCCAATGCTATCGGAAGACGGGCCCGGAGTCGAATCGAAGAGCCGCCGGACGGGGTCCGGCGGCCGCGTCGAGGGGGTCTGGCACTGGCTGGGCTCAGCCGCCACCCGCTGTGTCACGGCGCTCTTCGACGGCGAAGCGGTGCCAGGTCCAGGCGGCGAGCGGCCCACGGGTCCTACTCGTCGAGGGCCCGGACGAGAGTTCGGGTATGGGCCTGGACGTCGGCCTCGCCATCGTTGATGAACAGGACCGCGACGACGTGGCGCTCGGGCAGGATCACCAGGAACGAGCTGTAGCCCACCTGGTGTCCGCGAGTGCCGAAGGCCAGGGCGGAGAAGTCGGGGAAGCGCTCGATGCCCAGCCCCCAGCCGTTGGCGTCAACGGTCGTCATCGCGGCCAGACTCTCCGCATCGAGCAGGGAGCCCGAGAACAGGCCCCAGCCCCAACGGGCCAGGCTCGGTGCATCACTGGCGACGCCGCTCGCGAACGAGAAGGTCGCGAGGCTGAGGCACGGCAGGACCCCGCCGGTCCCGTAGGCCGACAGGTCGAGATCGCCTTCGTGGCCGGCGACGGGCAGCGCCCAGGGCGACGGCGTCGGTCGGGTGGGGCTCTGGAGGAGTATCCGGTCGAGGCCCAGCGGGGCGA
>JANNKC010000041.1:0-2704 GCA_031396105.1 Anaeromyxobacter sp. | reverse complement strand
CCGCAGCCAGCCCTCGAGCCGCTCGGCCACCTTGGGGGGCGTGAAGCCGTAGGCCTCGGCCAGCGCCTTCTCCGGGCCGCTGGCGCCGAACCGGTCGATGCCGATGACCAGGCCGTCGCGCCCGGTCAGCTTCCACCACTCCACGCCCACCGCGGCCTCCACGGCGGCGGTGGGGAGCGAGGGCGGCACCACCTCGTCGCGCCAGGCGGCGTCCTGCGCCTCGAAGCACTCCAGGCAGGGCATGGAGACGAGCCGGCCGTGCAGGCCCCTGGCCGCGAGCAGCGCCAGCGCCGCCTGCGCCAGCGGCACCTCGCTGCCGGTGGCGATGACGGTGAAGGTGGCGCCCGCGGGCGCCTTCACCACGTAGCCGCCGCGCGACGCCTTGTCGGCGTCGAAGCCGCCGTCGCGCTCCACCGGCGCCAGCTTCTGCCGGGTCAGGATGAGCGCGGTCGGGCCGTCCCGGCGCTGGAGCGCGTGGGCCCAGGCCACCGCCACCTCCTCGCCGTCGACCGGCCGCACCACGTGGAGGTTGGGGATGACGCGCAGGGCGGAGAGGTGCTCCACCGGCTGGTGGGTCGGGCCGTCCTCGCCGAGGAAGATCGAGTCGTGGGTCCAGACGTAGATGGTCTGGAGCCTGGACAGCGCCGCCAGCCGCACCGCCGGCCGCATGTAGTCGGCGAACTGCAGGAAGGTGGCGGTGAAGGGGATGTGCAGCCCGTCGTAGGCCAGGCCGTTGGCGATGGCCCCCATGGCGTGCTCGCGGATGCCGTAGTGGACGTTGCGCCCGTCCAGCTTCTCCGGCGAGAAGGCGCCCGCCCCCTTGATGTCGGTGAGGTTCGACTCGGCCAGGTCGGCCGACCCGCCCACCAGGCAGGGGACGATGGGCGCGGCGCGGTTGATGGCGCCCGCCGAGAGCTTGCGGGTGGCGTCGGCGGCCGGGCCGGCCTCGAGGAGCCGCTCCTGGATGCGGGCCGGCACCCAGCGGGCCAGGTGCGTGTCGAGCAGCGCCGACTCGATGGGATTGCGGGCGCGCCAGGCGTCGGCCCGCTCCTGCCAGGCGCGGCGGTGCACCTGCCGCTCCGCCAGGAGCTCGGCCCAGAAGGCGCGCACGTCGTCGGGCACGTGGAAGCGCGGCGCCTGCGGCCAACCCAGCGCCTCCTTGGTGGCCTTGAGCTCCTCCTCGCCGAGCGGCGCGCCGTGGACCGCCGACTTCCCGGCCTTGTTGGGGGAGCCGTACCCGATGACGGTGCGGACCCGGATGATGGAGGGGCGCGGGTCGGCCTTGCCCTGCTCGATGGCCCGGTGGATGCCGTCGTGGTCACGGCCGTCCACCGCCTGCACGTGCCAGCCGTACCCCTCGAACCGCTTCGCCACGTCCTCGCCGGCGAAGGTGATGGAGGTCTTGCCGTCGATGGTGATCTCGTTGTCGTCGTACAGGTAGACGAGCCGCCCCAGCCGGTGGTGACCGGCGAAGGAGGCGGCCTCGGCGGACACGCCCTCCATGAGATCGCCGTCGGAGACGAGGGCGTAGGTGAAGTGGTCCGCCACCGGGTTGCCGGGGCCCAGCTTGGCCGAGAGCATGGCCTGCCCCATGGCGAAGCCCACGCCGTTGGCGAAGCCCTGGCCGAGCGGGCCGGAGGTGATCTCCACGCCCGGCAGGTGGCCGAACTCCGGGTGGCCGGCGGTGCGCGAGCCGAGCTGCCGGAACTTCTTCAGGTCGTCGAGCGTGCAGTCGTACCCGGCCAGGTGCAGCAAGGCGTAGAGCAGCGCCGAGCCGTGGCCCGCCGAGAGCAGGAAGCGGTCGCGGCCGAGCCAGCGCGGATCGTCCGGGTCGAAGCGCAGGTGGCGCGTGAAGAGCACGAAGGCCATGTCGGCCGCGCCCATGGGCAGGCCGGGGTGGCCGCTGTTGGCCTGCTGCACCATGTCCGCCGAGAGCATGCGGATGGTGTTGATGGCCTTCTCGACGAGGGCGGGGCTCGCGTTCGGCAAGGATCCTCCGGGGGTGGCGCTCTTGAGGGTGCGGGAGAAGTCGGCGGAGATTCGCCAATCACGTGGGGGGAAGCAAGCGCCGTTGGCCTCGATCTCACCAGAAGCGGCGCCGGCGCCACCGCCATGGGGTGAAGAGCGAGACCAGCACCAGCCCCGCCACCAGCCCGGCGGTGGAGTCGAGGAGGTAGAGCCCCGCCGCCAGGGCCACCGCGCCCACGCCGGCCGCCACGCGCCAGCTCGGCGGCAGGGCGCCGAGCAGGCGGAGGCCGAACGGGATCCCGGGCCCGAAGAGGCCGCCGAAGGTCGCGCCCCAGCCGCCCTGGCCCCAGCGCTGGCCCCCGCCCCCGCCCCAGCCGCCGGAGGGTGGGCCGTAGCTCGGCTCGCCGAAGGCGCCCCCCTCGAGCCGGCGCCGCTCGAACTCGCCCACGTCGCGGGCCATGTCCTCGGCCAGCGCGCGCCGCGCCACCGCCTCTCGCGCCCTCTCCTGGTCGAGCACCCCCTCGCGCTCGGCGCGGGCGCCCTCCTCGGCGGCCGCCTGGGCCCGCCGCTCCGCCCAGAGCCGCTCGTTGAAGGCGCGCTGCTCGTCGGTGTCGAGCGGCTCGCCGCAGGTGGTGCAGCGGGCGGCGAAGCGGGAGCTGTCGGTCTCGCAGCGGGCGCAGCGGATGAAGGGCTGCGAGGCCTGGGCGCGGTCGTCCACCTCGAGCGGCTGCTCGGC
>JANNKC010000028.1:0-15290 GCA_031396105.1 Anaeromyxobacter sp. | reverse complement strand
CGCGTAGAAGGAGGAGAACTCCTCGTAGGGCAGCGCCTTCTCCCAGAGCTGGACCACCACCTCCCGCCCGGGCTGCTTCAGCGCGAGGCCGTTGGCGGCGCTCTCGCGCTCCAGCTGCGCGCCGAGCGCCGGGGCCGCCTGGTCCCGGAAGCCGTCCCAGGTCGAGCGGGGCATGGTGGCGTGGGCGACCTCGATGGCCTCGGCGGGCGGCGCGGCGGGGGTGGGCTCGGCGGCGAGGAGCAGCGAGAGCAGGGCAAGGGTCACGGACGTCTCCTGGTTCGAGAGCTTGGCGAAGGCGGAGGGTGGTTCAGTGACCCACCTGGGTTTGACCTCCAACGAGGACTTACGCGCCGCGCTCGTCGTCCGCAGCTTTTCCCGGCGTCGCCCGTCAAGGAGCCGATCCATGCACGCAGCCGTTCGTCGTCTCGGCATCGCCGTCCCGCTGGCTGCGGTCCTGCTGGCGGGCCTGGCGCGCGCCGGGCCACCGACGGCCGCGGCACCGGCCGATGGGGCCGCCGCCCAGCCGGGCGAGGCCAAGCCCTGCTGCCACAAGAAGCCGGCCGACGAGTCGGCCCTGCCCCCCGGCATGAACGACCACGACGAGGCCGTGGCCCACGCGGCCGGATCCGCGGCCAGCGCGACCGGCTCGGCGCTCCCGCCGCCAGTCCAGGTCACACTGGTGGACGCGCTGCTCCTCGACCAGGACGGCCGGCCGGTCCGCTTCGCCAGCGACGTGGTGGGCGACAAGATCGTGGTGGTGGACTTCATCTTCACCACCTGCACCACCATCTGCCCCATCCTCTCGGCCAAGCTGGCCGGCCTGCAGGGGCGGCTCGGAGACCGCCTGGGCAAGGAGGTCGGGCTGGTGTCGGTGTCCATCGACCCGGCGCGCGACTCGCCTGAGCGGCTCAAGGCCCACGCCGCGAAGTTCAGGGCGCGCCCGGGCTGGACCTGGGTGACCGGCGAGACCGAGGCGGTCAACAGGGTGCTGAAGGGGCTCGGCGCCTACACCGCCAGCTTCGCCGAGCACGCCCCCTTGATGCTGGTGGGCGACGGCCGCACCGGCCGGTGGGCCCGCTTCAACGGCTTCCCGGATCCGGCCCGGCTGCTCGCCGCCATCGACGCCCTCGAGGCGGCGCGCCCGGTCGCCTCGGCGGCGAGGAACTGAAGGTGGCCGCGCCCCGACTCGCCGCGGCCTCCGCTCCGTGAGCCCGGGTCCGAGGCTGGCGGGCCGCCTGGCCGTGCTGGGGCTGGTCGCCGCCGGCGCGGCCGCGGCGGCGCCACGCGGCCTCACGCCCCGGCAGCAGGCGGGCCGGACCATCTACCTGACGGGAGAGAGTCCGAGCGGCGGCGGGATCACGGCCACGGTGGGCGGCGACTCCTCCCCGATACCGGGCTCGGTCCTCACCTGCGGTTCCTGCCACGGCGAGGACGGGCTCGGCCGGCCGGAAGGCGCCACGGAGCCCTCCATCGTGACCTGGAGCGAGATGACGCGAGCGGGCGGCCACGTCCACCCCGGGCGCCGGCACCGGCCGTTCGACGCCCGGACGGTGGCGAGGTCCCTCACCGATGGCGTCGATCCCGAAGGCCAGCGGCTCGACGGCGCCATGCCGCGGTACTCGATGTCACGAGAGGACATGGACTCGCTCCTGGCCTGGCTCCGGGTGCTGGAGCACCAGCTGGACCCGGGGCTCGAGCCGGCGCGCATCCGGCTCGGTACGGTGCTGCCCGAGGCCGGGCACCTGGCCGAGGTGGGGCGGGCCATGCGGGCCACGCTGGAGGCCGCGGTGAAGGAGGTCAACGCCGCGGGGGGGCTCAACGGCCGCAAGCTCACACTGGCGGTGGCCGGGTACGACCCCGGCCGCGAGACGCCGCTGGTGGCGGCGCGCCGGCTGGTGGCGGCGAAGCCGGTCTTCGCGCTGGTCTCCGGCTTCACCCCGGGCGCCGACGACGAGCTGGCCGCCTGGGCGGAGGCCGAGAAGCTCCCGCTCGTGGGGCCGTTCTCGCCCTTCACGCGCCCGGCCGGCGGCGGCCACTGGACCTTCTACCTGCAACCGGGCCTGCGCGAGCAGGCGCGCGTCCTCGTCGAGCACGCCGCCGGCCGTCCCGGCCTGACCGACCCCCGGGTGGCCGTGCTGCGCCCCGAGGGCGCGCCGGCCTTCGAGGACGCCGCCAAGGCGGCGCTCGCGCAGGCGGCCGCCCGCGGGTGGCGCCGGATCGAGACCGTGCCCCTCGGGCCCGACGGGCCCACCCGCGAGGAGGTGGCGCGGCTGGCTGGGCAGGGGACGGAGGTGGTCCTGGTGCTCGGCGACGACCGGGCGCTGGCGGGCTTCCTCGCCCTGGCGCACGCGGAGAGCTGGACCCCGTGGGTGCTGGCGTCCGGCACCATGTCGGCGCGCGGAGCGGCCGGGGCCCCGGCGGCCTTCGAAGGGCGGGTCCTCCTCGCCTATCCAGCCTTGCCGGACGGCGACCCGGGAGGCCGCAGGCTGCTCGCGCGCCTGACGCCCGGGGCCGGGGACCGGCATCAGGCGGCTCGCGCCTCCGCGGCGGCGGCCACGACGGTGCTGGCGGAGGCGCTCAAGCGGACCGGACGGCAGCTCTCTCGCGAGCGGCTGGTGGCCAGCCTGGAGCGGCTCTACCAGATCGAGACCGGGCTCGGACCGCCGGTCAGCTTCGGCTCGCGCCGGCGCGTCGGGGCCCTGGGCGGCTACGTGGTGGCGGTGGACCTGGCGCGCCAGAGCTTTCGGCCGGTGGGCGGCTGGGTCGGGCTGGACTGAGGCGGCGCCCCGACGATCGCTCCACCTGCCGCTCGTTGGAGCTCGAACGGCCCATGTGGAGACTAGCCAAACGACGGCAGGGTCCGCTCTGTCCTCCGACACGAGCCGGGGCCACGGCGGGAGGCGGGCGTTGGTCCCCAGGGGAGGTCGCAGATGCAGCGTGAAGCGAATGGAAGCACCGATCCGCGTCAGGAATCGAGGAAGGCCTGTTCGAGATGGGGGGGAGGGTCGCCGTGGCGGCGGGCCCTCGCGGTCCTGGTGGTGGCGCTCTTCGCGGGCACGAGCCTTCCCGCGCTGGCCGCGCCGGTCCCGGGCGGCACGCTGGATCTGTCGACGGTCCAGCGGTTCGCCGAGCCGCTCGTCATCCCTCCAGTGATGCCACTCAAGGGACTGAGGTGGGACGGTGCCAGCCGGCGCCTGGTGCCGTACTACGAGATCGAGGTGGTCCAGTTCGACCAGCAGGTCCTGCCGAGCCCGCTCGGGCGCACCACCGTCTGGAGCTACGCCGCGGTGGGCCGCCCGGAGACGCGCAACTACCCGGCCTTCACCATCGAGAACCTGAAGGGCTTGCCGACCAGGGTGAAGTGGGTGAACGGCCTGGTCGACGCCCAGGGCAACTACCTTCCCCACCTCCTGCCGGTGGACCAGACGCTCCACTGGGCCAACCCGGGGAGGCTCACCTGCATGGACGGCAGCACGCGCACCGACTGCCGGCCCATGGAGCCGCCACAGACGCCCTACGGCGGTCCCGTGCCGATGATCACCCACGTGCATGGCGCCCACGTGCAGCCCAACAGCGACGGGTTTCCCGAGGCCTGGTCCCTGCCGGCCGCCGGCAACCTCCCGGCGGGCTACGCCGGGCGGGGCGCCCGGTGGAGCCAGATCCCCGGCGTGCCGAGCGTGGCCGGGGCGGCGACCTTCCAGTACCGGAACGACCAGCCCGAGACCACGCTCTGGTACCACGACCACACCCTCGGCATGACCAGGGCCAACGTCTACGCCGGACCGGCCGGTTTCTACATGATCCGTGACCTGAGGTCGCTGGGGCTGCGGCTGCCCGGCCCGGCGCCGCTCCCGGGGCTCGACCCCAACGGCAACCCGCTGGTTCGGCGGCTCATGCGCGAGATCCCGATCGCCATCCAGGACCGCTCCTTCAACGCCGACGGGTCGCTCTTCTACCCGGACAACCGCGACTTCTTCGAGGGGCTGGCGTCAGGGACCCTGGCGAACGCCGGCATCCTCTTCACGCCGGAGGGCTTCTCCGACGTGGCGCCCATCTGGAACCCCGAGTTCTTCGGCAACACCCTGGTGGTCAACGGCCGGACCTGGCCGAAGTTCGCGGTGGAGCCGAGCAAGTACCGGCTCCGTCTCCTCAACGGCTCCAACTCGCGCTTCCTCATCCTGCGCTTCGAGGCCGAGGCGGTGCCCTTCGTCCAGATCGGCGGCGACCAGGGCTTCCTGCCCACCCCGCTGACGCAGCAGCGGCTGCTCATCGGGCCGGCCGAGCGGGCCGACGTGATCGTCGACTTCTCCTCCCTGCCGCCCGGGACCCGCATCCTGCTCGAGAACATCGGTCCGGACGAGCCGTTCGGGGGCGGCGAGCCCTGCGTGGACGGGGCCGTGCTCGGCGTGAACTGCGACTTCGAGCCGTCCGACCCGGGCTCCACCGGCAAGGTGATGGCCTTCGACGTGGTGCCGCGCCTCTTCGCCGACCGCAGCCTGGTCCCGGCGACCCTGCCGGCCGAGGGCGCGCCGCCCGCGCCGTCGCGGACGCGCCGCATCTCGCTCAACGAGGAGATGTCGATGAACCAGCAGGGCTGCTTCGGCGCCGACGGGGGGCTCATCGTCGACCCGGGCACGGCCAACGACGCGGCGGCCTGCGCGGCCGCGGGTGGCACGCTCGCCGAGTTCGGCCCCACCGCGGCCAAGCTGGGCGTCCTCCAGGCCGACGGCACCAGCACGCCGCTCATGTGGGAGGAGGCCATCACCGAGAACCCGGCCCTCGGCGCGACCGAGACCTGGGAGATCTACAACTTCACCGCCGACGCCCACCCCATCCACCTCCACCTGGTCCGCTTCAAGGTGGTGGACCGCCAGGCGCTCGAGACGGACGCGGAGGGGATCGCCACGCAGCCCGCGGCGCTGGTGGCGGGCACGGTCCGGCCGGCAGAGCCCTGGGAGTCGGGCTACAAGGACACGCTCATCGCCTACCCGGGCGAGGTGACGCGCCTGACGGCCACCTTCGACATCCCCGGACTCTACGTGTGGCACTGCCACATCCTGGAGCACGAGGACAACGAGATGATGCGGCCCTACTGCGTCGGCGGCCAGGCGACCTGCCCGGTGCCGATCATGCCGTAGGGAAGCGGGTGGTCGGGGCCCTCGGCCCCGGCCGCCCTCGGAAGTCTGGCCTCGCCCGGGGTGGACTGGTGAGGGGGCCACACCGGGGACCATGACCAGGGGTTGCGGATGGCGGCCATCGGACACAGCCTCCGGTGTACCGCCAGCAAGGGGCATGGAGACGAAGCCACCGGTCCATCGAACGCTCCGGGGGTCCCGCCACGTGGCCCGCACCAGCAAACTCACAGGGAGATCACGCATGTACGCTCGAATCCAGAGAGGCTTCCTCGCCGCGCTGCTGTCTCTCGCGATCGCGACCCCCGCCCTGGCGGCAACCCCTGCCGTCGCCCCGGTGGACGAGCCGTTTGCGGCCCTCCTGGGCGTGCAGGCCGAGCAGCTCGCCGCCGCCGAGATGGACGCCATCCACGGCGCCCTCACCGGCCAGGAGCTGTTCGACCGCCTGCTCAGTTCGGCCCAGCTCATCAGGGACCCGGTGCTGCGCCAGAGGGTGGTCGACCATCTCAATGCCAACCAGGCCGCGCTGGTGGCGTTCTTCAACCGCCTCCTCAGCTGGCGCCGCTAGCGCTGGCCGGCCGGGCTGGCCGGCGCTCCGACCAGCCGGCCGATCCCGGGGGCCGCTGCGATGGCAGCCCTCGCCGTCCTCCCCCTGCCCGCGTGCTCCTGCCCTGCCGCCTCCCGCTCGCCGTCGCCCTCGTCACGGCCGCCACCGCCGCGGGCGCGGCGCCGCAGTCGGTGGACCTGGGCGCCACCCGGGCGACCGGCCGCGTCGCCTCCTTCCGCGAGCTGCGCGACCGCGCCGTGGTGAAGCAGGAGTACGACTACTCCTGCGGCGCGGCCGCCTTCGCCACCCTGCTCCGCCATGGTTTCGGCGAGGCCATCACCGAGGAGGAGATCCTGCGCGGCGTCTTCGCCGACGCGTCGGAGGCCGAGGAGCGCCTCATCAAGAACAAGGGGCTGTCGCTGCTCGACATGCAGAAGCTGGCCCGGCAGCGTGGCTACCGGGCCCAGGGATTCCGGCTCGCCGCCGGCCAGCTGCGAAAGCTCGGCCGGCCGGTCATCGTCTTCATCCGGCCGCTCGGCTACGAGCACTTCGCGGTGCTCAAGGGCGTGCGGGGAGACCGCGCCTACCTGGCCGATCCGTCCCAGGGCAACTGGACCCTGGCGGTGCACCGGTTCCTCGACATGTGGGCGGACGAGGGCGGCCAGGGCGTCATCTTCGTGGTGGAGCGGCCGGACGGGACCTGGGCGGCGGACGGCCCGCTCCGGCCGAGGCCGGGCTGGCTGGCGGCGTCGCCGCTCACGGCCCGCCAGCTCCTCGAGGTGTCGCGGCCGACCGAGCCGCCGCGCCGCGCTATGGTTGGCCCATGACCGCTCGTGGGCGCGCCGCGCTCCTCGCCACGCTCGCCGGCGCCGCCTTGAGCGTTCCGCCGTGGGGCGCCGCCGCGGAGGCGCCGACCTCGCCGCCCATGGCGCCCCCGCCGGCGCCGGTCGGCGAGCGGCCGGAGGCCCGGACCGCCGAGGAGGTGGCGCTGCGGGATCAGGGCGTCCTGCTCCAGCGCAACCGGGTCACCATCGAGCTGGCCGCCGCCTACGGCCGCTCCGAGCGCGACTACGGGCTCACCCAGGTCGAGCAGCAGCAGGCGTCGGCCGAGGTCGCGGTCCGCTATGGCCTCTGGAGCGACGTCCAGGTCTCGGCGCGCCTCCCCTGGCGTGCCCAGCGCACCCGCGCCTTCGCGCCCGACGCGCGCGACGAGCGCAGCGCCTTCGGCGACCTGGCCGTCGGCCTGTTCGGGGTCGCCGTGCGCGAGGGCCCGGGCCGGCCCAACGTCATCCTCAGCCTGGACGGCCTGGTCCCCTCCGGCCCGGGCGACGCCGGGGTCGGCGGCGGCCTGGCGCTCACCACCAGCCGCGATCCGGTGATCCTCTTCGCCGGGGTCTCCTACCTGTACGGCCTCGAGACCGACGTGTCGGACCCGGACCGCCTGCTGGCGACGCACAACGTCGGCTTCAACCTGGGATATGCCTTCGCGGTCAACGAGTCGGTGGCGCTCAACGGGCAGCTCGTCGGCAGCCATCGCAGCTACCCCACGGGCGCCACCCCGCACCTCTCGCGCGAGCGGTACCGCCTGCAGTTCGGCGTCACCTGGCTCGTCACGCGCACCCTCTTCGTCGAGCCCACGGTGGCGGTGGCGGTCGGCGGAGCGTCGCCCGATCTCACGCTCGGCGTGAGCGTCCCGTGGTCGCCCTGAGCGGCGGCTCCCGATCCAGAAGCGCCGGACGTGCCGAGCCCTGCGACGTCGCCTCGCTGGCGCGAGGCACGCTCAGGACAGGCTGCGCGGCCGCGCAGCGTGAAGGTCTACAGCCCAGGCGGCAGCCGCCCGGCCCAGGGCCGGGCCTGCTCGAGCTGCGCGGCCACGCGGAAGAGGGTGGCCTCGTCGCCGAAGCGCCCCACCAGCTGCACGCCGAGCGGCAGCCCCTCCGGCGTCCAGCGCATGGGCACCGACATGGCCGGCTGCCCGGTCTGGTTGAAGGGCATGGTGAAGCCGGTGGCGTCGAAGGAGCGATCGCCCACCTGTTCGAAGAGCAGGTCCAGCAGGACGCGCACGCCGGTGGCCGCCGCCAGCCGGAGCCCGATCCGCTCCCACGGCCTGGGCTGGAGCGAGCCGACCCGCACCGGCGGCTGCGCCACGGTCGGGGTGAGGAGGAGGTCGTGGCGGCCGAAGAAGCCGGCCACCTCGCGCGCCATGAGCCGCATCGCCCCCAGGTCCTCCTCGAGCTCGCGCGGGGAGAGGGCCCGGCCGCCTGCGGCCAGCGCCAGCGTCTCGTCCTCCAGCGTGGCCGGGCCGGGCCTGCGGCCGGTGCGCCGCGCCACCTCGTCCACCGAGGCGGCCACGCAGGCCGACACGACGTGAACGTAGGCCATCACCATGCGGTCGCGCTCGAAGGGCGGGCGCGCCTCCACCACCTCGTGCCCCAGCGACTCGAGCAGGCGGGCCGCCTCCGCCACGGCCGCGACGCACTCGGGGTGCGTGCCGTGGCCGAAGAAGGCCTGGGTGGTCACGGCCACGCGGAGCCGGCCCGGCGTGGTGGCCACCTCCTCGAGGAAGGAGCGACCCGGCGGGGGGAGGCGGTCGGGCTCGCCGGGCGCCGGCCCGGAGAGCAGATCGAGCAGGGCCGCCGAGTCGCGCACCGTGCGGCTGATGACCCCCTCCTCGGCCAGCCCCATCCACGCCTCGCTCCGGTCCGGGGCGAAGCTGACGCGGCCGCGGGTGGGCTTCATGGCGAAGGCGCCGCCGTGGGAGGCGGGGATGCGCAGCGAGCCGCCGCCGTCGTTGCCGTGGGCGGCCGGCACGATGCGCGCCGCCACCGCCGCGCCGGACCCGCCGGAGGAGCCACCGGCCGTGTGCTCCGGGCTCCAGGGGTTGCGGCAGGGGCCGTGGAGCCTGGGCTCGGTGTGGGCCATGATCCCGAGCTCCGGCGCGTTGGTGAGGCCGAAGAGCACCAGCCCGGCCGCCTCGAGCCGCCGCACCACCTCCGAGTCGTGGTCGGGGACGTACCCCGCGCCGAGGCGCGAACCCGCGGACATGGGGTGGCCCTTCCAGGCGGTGATGAGGTCCTTCAGGAGGAAGGGGACGCCGGAGAGCGGCCCTGGCGGCAGGGGACCTCCGGCGCGGCGTCGCGCCTCGTCGTCGAAGCGGGCCACCAGGGCGTTGAGGCGCGGGTCGCGGGCGTCGGCTCGCTCCAGCGCCGCCTCCAGCACCTCGGCGGCCGAGAGCTCTCGCCGGGCCACCAGGGCGGCCAGGCCGAGCGCGTCGAGCGAGTCGTACTCGGGGAGCCGCATGCGCCCGCGCTACTGCTTCAGCACGTTCTGCCGGTGGCCCGCGCCCTCGTCCTCGAAGCCGTGGGCCAGCAGGAAGTGGTAGACGGGGTAGGGCTCCTCGGCGCCGCCGATGATCTCGAAGAGGTGCTGGCCCGCCTCGCCCTCGGGGTCCGGCGTCACCTGCACGAAGAGGATGTCCCGCACCTCGAGCGCCACCTCGGCGATGAGCGCCTTGCCCCGCATGAGCTGCGCGGTGGGGATGCGGTCGTCGTCCTCGTCGATGCGCCAGTGGAGGTCCTCCTGGTCGTAGAGGAAGGCGTCCGGGGTGCCCGCCCTGAGGATGCAGTGGGGGTGGCGCTTCAGCCAGCGCCAGAACTTCTCGAAGGCGAGGGTGGAGCCGGTCTCGACGGTGACGCTCATGGGCGCCTGATATAGCCCGCGCGGGATTGGGCTACAATGCTCAGCCCGATCAGCCGGAGGCGTGAGCCCCATGAAGATCCGCTACGACCTGAAGCCCGCAGCAGCCCGCCGCGCCGAGCCCTTTCGCCCGCAGGGGCCGCTCTCGTTCGGCCAGCTCCGCACCGACCACATGTTCCTGATGGACCACGTGGACGGCGCCTGGAAGGACCCGCGCATCGTGCCCTACGGCCCGCTGGCGCTCGACCCGGGCGCGGTGGTGCTCCACTACAGCCAGGAGATCTTCGAGGGGGCCAAGGCCTTCAAGCACGCCGACGGCGAGATCTACGCCTTCCGCATCGACAAGAACGCGGAGCGGCTCAACCGCTCGGCGCCCGGGGTCTGCATGCCGGCCATCCCGGCCGAGGACCAGGTGCTGGCCATCCTGGCGCTCCTCGACGTGGAGCGGCTCTGGTTCCCGGAGCAGGAGGGGGCCTCGCTCTACATCCGCCCCTTCATGATCGGCACCCAGGACTCGCTGGGGGTGAAGCCCTCCAACCGCTTCCTCTTCTGCGTCTTCCTCTCGCCGAGCGGACCCTACTACCCGGCCGGGTTCACCGAGCCGGTCAAGCTGCTCATCTCCAGGCGCTTCCACCGGGCCGCGCCGGGCGGCACCGGCGCGCTCAAGACCGGCGGCAACTACGCCGCGTCGCTCATGGCCGGCGTGGTGGCGCACGACCTGGGCGCCTCGCAGGTCCTCTTCCTCGACACCACCGACACCTACATCGAGGAGGCGGGGGCCATGAACCACTTCCACGTGACCCGCGGCGGGAAGCTGGTCATCCCGACCTTCACCGACTCGATCCTGCGCTCCATCACCTCCGAGTCGGTGCTGGCGCTCGGCCAGGCGGCGCTCGGGGTGGAGGTGGTGCAGGAGCGCATCCCGCTGGCCGGCTTCCTGGAGGCCCTGCGGAGCGGCGGCATCACCGAGGCGGGCGGCTTCGGCACGGCGGCGGTGGTCTCGCCGGTGGGGGCCTACGTCTTCGAGGACCGGAGCGAGGTCAAGGTGGGCGACGGCCAGGTCGGCCCGGTGACGCGCCGGGTCTACGAGGCGCTCAACGGCATCCAGCACGGCCGGACCCCCGCGCCGGCGGGCTGGCTCTTCAAGGCGCCGCGCCACGGGGAGGAGAAGGCCCCCGCCGCCAGCCTGCGCGCGTAGGCCGCCACGTCCGGCGGCCACGTCCGGCGGCCACCCGGCGGTGAGCGTCTCGAAGCGCGCCCCTCCGCCTAGATCCCCGTCACGCCGGCCCGGAAGATGGCCAGGCCGCCCGGCTCCTGCGCGTCCAGCTCCCGCCTGCGGCGCGCGTAGTCGGGGTGGTGCCACGGGTAGAGGAAGGCGTCGGGGTGGGGCATGAGGCCGAGGATGCGCCCGGTGGCGTCGGTGACGCCGGCCACGCCGCGCGCCGAGCCGTTCGGATTGTGGGGCCAGGCCTCGGTGGGCCGGCCGGCCGGGTCGAGGTAGCGGAAGGCCACCTGGCCGCGGTGCTCGAGGTGCTCGAGCGCCGCCTCCGACTCCAGCACGAACTTCCCCTCGCCGTGGCGGGCCGGCACCTCCAGCGTGGAGAGGCCACGGGTCCAGACGCAGGTCGACGTGCGGTCCACGCCGAGCCGCACCCAGGCGTCGCGGTAGCCGAGCCGGTCGTTGTTGGTGAGCGCGGCGCGGGGCACGAAGTCGGGCGGGCCGGCGTCCGGGCCCGGGAGCAGGCCCAGCCGGACCAGCACCTGGAACCCGTTGCAGATGCCGAGCACGCGGCCGCCGCCGGCCAGGAAGGCCGAGAGGTCGGCCTGCAGGTGGGCCCGCACCCGGGTGGCGGCCACGAAGCCGGAGGCCACGTGGTCGCCGTAGGAGAAGCCGCCCACGAAGGCCAGCACCTGGTAGCCGGGGATGGGGCGCGGGTGACGGCCGGCGAAGAGGTCGGTGAGGTGGACCAGGTCCACCTCGGCCCCCACCATGCGGAAGGCGGCGGCGGTCTCGTCCTCGCAGTTGAAGCCGAAGCCGACGGGGATGAGCACGCGGACCGGGATCATCGGCTCACCCCGCGTTCACCATGGCCGCCTGCCCTGGACGACGGTGCCTGGTTCGGAAACACCGGCTGGCTCCCTTCGCGCTTCCAGGCCCGGGCCAGGTCGGCCACCGGCGCATCCACCAGGGTGGCGTCCCCGAGCGAGATCTCGAGCCGCGGCGCGGCGGTGAAGCTTCCGATGACGGCGTGCGGCGCGGCGCCGAGCTGCGTGCGCAGCCGGTCCACCCGCTCCGGCCGGCAGGCCAGCAGGAGCCGGCCCGGCGTCTCGCCGTAGAGCAGCCCCTCCCAGCTCGTGCCCGGGGCGGCCGGCGCGGTGGTCAGGTTCACGCCGAGCCCCAGGCCGCTGGCGCGGGCCATCAAGAAGAGCGCCATGGCCAGGCCGCCGCGCCCCACCGCGTGGGCCGCCACCACCAGCTCGTCGCGGATGGCCCTGCCCACCGCCTGGTAGCGGGGCCAGAACTCCCCGGGCCGGCAGCGGGGCACCTCGCCGCCGGCGAGGCCGCGGGCCGCGGCCCACTCGGTGCAACCCAGCTCCTGTCGCGTGTCGCCCACCAGGATGAGCACCTCGCCCACCAGCGCCGCCTCCAGCGTGACGGCGCGGCGAACGTCGGTGACCAGCGCGATGGTGGAGGCCAGCAGCGTGGGCGGGATGGAGATGCGCCGGCCGCCCACCACCGCGTCGTTCTTCATCGAGTCCTTGCCGCTGATGAGCGGCACGCCGTAGGCCACGCAGATCTCCTGGAGCCCCCTGGAGGCGCGCACCAGCTGGGCGGCCTTGTGCTTCGCGTCCGGGTTGGAGGGGCCCGGCAGGGGATCCGGCCAGCAGTAGTTGTCGAGCGCGGCGATGCGGTCGGTGCGCGCGCCGGCGGCCACCACCCGGCGCACCGCCAGGTCCACGCCGGCCTGCGCCATGGCGTGGGCGTCCTGGTCGGAGTAGGTGGGGAAGACCGCCTCGGAGACGGCGTAGCCGTGCGGCGCCGCGTCGTGCGCCACCATGAAGACCGAGGCGTCGGAGGGCACGTCGCGGTGCACCCCCACCCAGGGCTTCACCACCGTGAGCGCCTTCACCTCGTGATCGTAGGTGCGGCTGAGCAGCTCGGAGGAGCGCAGGTTGTCGCGCCCGAGGAAGGCGGCCAGCTGGGCCGCGCCCTCGACGGAGGTGGCCGGCGGCGCCAGCGGCGCGGCGTGCGCGCGGGCGGCCGGCGCCCACTCGGCCTCGAGGTGCAGCGTGGGGTCGCCCTCGTGCAGGAAGACGAGCGGCAGGAGCCCCACCACCTCGGCGCCGAAGCGGATCTCCAGGTGACCGTCGTCGGTGAAGGCGCCGAGATCGGTGGCCTCCACCTCGCGCAGCCTGGCCAGCTCGAGCAGCGCGGGGAGCTGCGCCGGCGGCACCGCCAGCGTCATGCGCTCCTGCGCCTCGGAGACCAGGATCTCCCAGGGGGCCAGCCCCTGGTACTTGAGCGGCGCCCTGGCGAGGTCCAGCCAGGCCCCGCCGGGCTGGTTGGCCATCTCGCCCACCGAGGAGGAGAGGCCGCCGGCGCCGTTGTCGGTGATGGCCGAGTAGAGCCCGCGATGGCGGGCCTCCAGCAGGAAGTCGAACATCATCCTCTGGGTGATGGGGTCGCCGATCTGGACGGCCTGCACCGGGCTCTCCTCGGTGAGCTCCGCCGAGGAGAAGGTGGCGCCGTGGATGCCGTCCTTGCCGATGCGGCCGCCCACCATGACGACGCGGTCGCCCGGCCTGGCCAGCTTGACGTGGGTGGGGCGGCCCGCCGAGACGGCCGGCATGCGCCCCACCGTGCCGCAGTAGACCAGCGGCTTGCCCAGGTAGCGGTCGTCGAAGAGCTCCCAGCCGCGCCCGTAGGGGATGCCGGACTGGTTGCCGCCGTCGATGACGCCGTGGTGCACCCCCTCGCGGATGCGGCGCGGGTGGAGCAGGCCGGGCGGCAGGTCGCCCTGGAAGGCCGGCGGCCCGAAGCAGTAGCCCCAGACGTTGGAGAGCAGGTCGGCGCCCAGCCCGGTGCCGAAGGGATCGCGGTTGACGCCCACGATGCCGGTGATGGCGCCGCCGTACGGGTCGAGCGCCGAGGGGCTGTTGTGGGTCTCCACCTTGAAGACCAGGTGGTAGCCCTCGGTGGCGGCGATGACGCCGGCGTTGTCGTGGAAGACCGAGACCAGCCAGCTCTTCCCCTCGCGCTGGACGATGGCCGCGTCCACCGCGCTGGTGGTGCCGCGGATGTAGCGCTTGAAGATGGAGTGGATCACCTCGACCGGCTGGCCGGCCTCGCGGTAGGTGATGGTGGCGTTGAAGATCTTGTGCTTGCAGTGTTCCGACCAGGTCTGGGCCAGGCACTCCAGCTCGGCGTCGGTGGGCTCGGGTCCCAGGCCGGCGGCGGCGCGGCGCGGCTGGCGCGCGGCCTGCACGAAGAAGTCGCGCACCGCCTTCAGCTCCTCGACCGAGAGGGCCAGCAGCCGCTGGCGCGAGAGCCGGGCCAGCGCCGCGTCGTCCAGGCCGGCGAGCGGCACGGTGGCGGTGGGGCGCGCCGGGTGGTCGGCCACTCGAGGCACCGAGAGGTCGGGCGGAGCGGCCTGCCACTGCGGGTGGGACTGCACGCCGACCCGCTCGATGACCTCGTTGGCGAGGAGCCGGGTGGCGATGCCGGCCGCCTCGTCGCGCGAGACGCCCGAGAGCAGGTAGAGGCGGGAGGCGTAGACCGCGCCGTGGTCGCCGAGGGGGCGCCCGAGCAGGTCCTCGATGGCCACCCTGGCCGACTTGCCCACCGGGTCGGTGACGCCCGGCTTGAAGCCCACGCTGACGGCCACGTCGAAGGGGCCGTCCTCGATCCGCCCCACCGCGCCCTGGCGCACCACCGGTCCGGCGAACTCGGCGGCCACGCGCGCCGCCTCGTCGGGCTGGAGGGCCGGCTCGACATGGTAGACGTCGCGGGTGCGGATGGCGCCGACGGCGACGCCGAGGTGCTCCCGGATGGCGCGTGCCACGGAGAGCCCGCGGCTGTCGGCGAAGCCAGGGCGGGTGGCGATCTCGATGCGGGTGACGTCGGCCACGGGAGCTTTCGAAACCTCCGGAAATGAGCCGCCCTTATACCCGATCACCGGGTTACAGGTCAGCGCTTCACGGCGGCCGGCGTGGCCGGTGGGAGCCCCAGGGGGACCCGGGCGCGGGCGGGGAAGCGCGCCGCCTGCGGGCCCGGCGGCTCAGGGCTGCGGCGGCCCGGCGTACACGTCGGTCCGCTCGTCGCCATCGCCGGGCAGGGACATGGTGAAGAGCGAGGTGAAGCCGCCGGCACCGCCCACCAGCCCCATGTAGTCGCCCAGGAAGTAGCCGGGCACGTCGGGCGCGCGCCGGAGGTCGAAGGGGCCGCCGTCCGGCGCGTCGCTCCAGGTGAGCCCTCCGTCCGTGGAGGTGGCGAGCCAGCGGGTGGTCCAGAGGCCGGGGCCGCTGCCGGTGGGCTGCTCGCGCCAGTCGTAGTAGCCGAGGCCGACGTGGCCATTCCCGGCCACCGCGAGCGAGGGGGTGAAGGCGGGGACCGAGGCGTCGCCGTTGGCCTGCGTGGGCGTCGACCAGGTGACACCGCCGTCGAGCGAGCGCGAGAAGGCGATGCCGTCCACGCCGCCGAAGGCCTGCTGCCAGGCGACGTAGAGCGCGCCGCGCCGCCGGTCCACCGCCACGGTGGGGACGACGTCGCCGCCGCGGACTCGCGTGCCGCCGCGCGGGTCGACGATCCCCACGCTCTGCCAGGCCGACACGGTGTAGGGGGTGGCCGACCAGGTGAGCCCGGCGTCGATGGAGCGGAGCAGCGCCACCTCCACGGTCGGCACCATGGCGCTCAG
>JANNKC010000017.1:0-1945 GCA_031396105.1 Anaeromyxobacter sp. | reverse complement strand
CCGACGATGATGCCGCCGATGGCGCCGAGGACAGCTCCAAGCAGCGCGCCGAAGAGCACCCCGCGCCAAGTGAATGCCCACCAGATCGACAGCACTCGCCCCCAAGTCACATCCGCAACGAACTCGGATTTGGCCAAGATTTCCCCCGCTCAGATGGCAAGCCGTGAGCCTGGAGTCTACCCGACACCCGGCGTCAACCTCACAAAAGACGAAGCATCAACGCGGCGTTCGGGCGGTGGGAGTCCTTCTGGGCCCCCGGGTCCTACAGCGCCGTGGCGCTGCAGACCGCCGAGGACGTGCTCGACAAGATGGCATACGTGCTTGCGAACCCTGTGGCGGCTGGCCTGGTGCGGAGCGGGTCGGAGTGGCCCGGGCCGTGGTCGGCGCCGTCGACGATCGGAGCCGGTGCGCGAGAGATGAAGCGCCCGGACCACTACTTCCGCAGGGAGGGGCCATCGCCCAGGTGGTGTTGGCGCAAACTCGCCAATGGCCGAGGCTCTCCTGGGAATCGCCCGGGCGAGGCCCCACTTCGACGCCTGATGTTGGCGTGAGCGGCCGCGACTCCGGTTGGTCGGCGGCCTTGCGGCGCAGGATGCGTTCGGTGCACGCGGGCAGGCCGGTCGTGCCACTTCAACTTCTCCGGGACGGGACCTCCGGGCCTCCGGGCCTCCTCCCTACGGGACGCAGGTCACGGCGCTGCAGCCGCCCTTCAGCGAGGCGCACTGCAACGCGCTCGAGGCGGCGCAGACCGCGACGTCGAACGGACCGGAGAGAGCGCTGCCGTCGTCGAAGACGATCGAGGCGGAGCCGCGGAGGCGGGAGGGGCCGACTTCCTCGAGGACCAGCGTGCCGGTACCGCCCTCCTTCGGCCCGCCCGGCAGGGCGGTGCAGGTGCCGTCGTTGCGGTCGACGCTGGCCCAGAAGAACTGGACGATCCCGTGGGCGTCCACAACCCCGCTGCCGGACGAGGTGTAGGTACCCGGGCGGATCGCCGGCACGGTGCCGCTGTTGACGTTCTCCCGCACGATGGCCACCGACGCCGAGACCGTGGCGCCCCGCTCGCCGCAGAAGGCCTGGTCCTGCGCCAGGGCGCAGGTGCCGCCCGCGGTCGAGAAGTGCAGCAGGACCATGGTGTGCGTGCCCGGACCGATCTGGCCGCAGGCCATGGGCGCCATCAGGAAGCCCGCGGCGTCGGCCGGCGCGAACGAGGCGCCGGCGATGGTTCCACCGAAGACCGGCGTGGGCGCGGGCGTGGAGCCGCCGCCGCAGGCAGCGAAGGCGAGGCACAGGGCGATCGGCGAGCGGCAGAGCGTCATGATGACACCTCGGACCCACAGAACCACGTCCGATAGTTCACATCAACGGCAACTTCGGCTGCACCGATTCAATGTTCCACGAAGACCGCCAGGAGTGCGATGAGCAGGTAGACCAGCTCCTTCGTAAGGGAGGCCCCGTCCCAGAGACGTTTCGGCGGGCCCCATTGTCCGCGGCGCGGACCATCAGCCGTCGGCCATCGCTCCAACCCGTCAGAATCACTCGGGCCGGCCGCCGGCACGCTCCGTGCGATGCCGACATTGCATGACCGCACCGCGACAGGTGTTGCCAGACGTCGCCTACCTCATCACGCGACGCTGCTTCGACCGGATGTTCCTGCTCCGGCCGTCGCCGCTGGTGAACGCGGAGTTCGAGTACGTCCTCGCCGCCAAGGCGAAGGAGTACGGGGTCCTGCTCCACGCCTACGTCGTTCTCTCGAACCACTGGCATTGCGTCCTCACCGACCCGCTCGGCCGGCTGCCGGAGTTCCAGCGGGATTTGGGATCCACGGTGGCGCGGGCGCTCAACGCGGCGCTCGGGCGGTGGGAGTCCTTCTGGGCACCCGGGTCCTACAGCGCCGTGGCGCTGCAGACCGCCGAGGACGTGCTCGACAAGATGGCATACGTGCTTG
>JANNKC010000426.1:0-4415 GCA_031396105.1 Anaeromyxobacter sp. | reverse complement strand
GGAAGCCTGCCGCCTCCAGCGAGCCGCGGACCTCGGCCACGGCGGCGGCCGGATCGCCAGCCCCCCTGGAGGCCAGCACGAAGGGCTTGAGCACGGTGTCGGCGGCCGCGGCGGGCAGGGCCGTGAGCGCGAGGAGCAGGGCGAGGAGGGTGCGCATGGGGGCTCCGGGGTGGTGGCCGCGCGCGGGCGGCGCCGGGACCGTGCGGGCTCCCGGCGCCGTCGCGGTGCGGCGGCGGGCTAGATCTTCCAGCTCACGCCGACGTCGATGGAGTACTGCGACATCGCGGTCTCGTAGGAGCCGATGCCCTGCCCGGCGCCCGTCAGCGGGGAGCCCGGGTTGGCGCCCTTCACGGTGGTCTTCGGCGAGTACATGCCGCCGACCTGGAGGCCCCAGGCCTTGTTGAAGTCGTAGCCGAGCCCGAGCGTGAGGTGGCTCTCGGCCACCGCCGGGAAGGCGATGTTCTCGAAGGCGCGGTTCGGGTCGAGCGGGTTCTTGCCGTAGTCGAAGCCGGCGCGGACCTTGATGGCCTCGGTGGCCGCGAACTCGACGCCGAACTTGTACACGATCTGGTCGTCCCAGCTCATGTTGAACGGCAGGGCGCCGGTCAGCTGCGTGTCGTTGGTGTACTTGGGCTTGTTCGCGCCCATGACGTCGGACCAGTTGATCCACTGCACGTCGAAGGCGAGGAGCAGCGCCGGCATGGCGCGGAAGGCGACGCCGGCGGAGGCCACGGCGGGCTGGTCGAAGGCGAGCTTGTCGGTACCGCCGGGGACTGGCCCACCCGGCGTGGGGTGCCCGGGGATGGTGAACTCGAAGTCCTGGAAGTCGCTCTTGGTCTCGTAGGCGAGGCCGAAGGTGAGATCCTTCATCGGCGTGATCTTGACGCCCAGGGTGGCGCCGTAGCCGAACGAGGTCGCCGTGTCGTGCGGCACCTGGAGGAAGCCGGAGGCCACGTCGTACTCCATCTGGGCCACGCTCGCGTTGAGCGCGAGGCCGACCGAGAACAGCTCGTTCACCCTGTAGGCGAGGGCCGGGGCGACGCGGAAGTTCAGGTAGGAGGTCAGGGTGGGGCCGCCGTACAGGCCGGGCTTGTAGTCCACGCCCATACCGCCGACGCCGAAGGCGCCGAGGCCGAAGGCGAGGTCCTTGCCGATGGGGAGGACGTAGCCGATGTTCGGGATGGGCGAGCCGCCGCGGTCGGAAGTGTACTTCACGCCGTCGTTGGCGACTGGGAAGGTTGGGTCCGCGCTGGTGGCGGTGTACTCCACCGAGGGCTTGAACCAGGTGAGGCTGGCGTCGAAGCGGTGGCCGAGCTCGGTCATGCCGGCCGGGTTGCTCAGCACCGCGCCGCTGTCGAGGGTGGCGCCGACGCCGGTGCCGCCCATGGCGTTCTGGGTCGGGCTGAAGCCGATCATGCGCATGCCGTTGGTGGCGAGCGCGGGCGAGGCGAGCGCCGCGATCAGGGCGGCGGCGAGCAAGCGAGGCAGTCTGTGCATGGTGTACTCCCCTGGAGGTTGGTGCAGATTCAGGGGACCACCTAGCGTGCGCCGTGCCGGAGCCGGACCTGCGTAAGTTCAATGGGTTAGAAATAAGGATCGGCCAAAGGGAACCACATGTTGCAACGACACGTGCCGGGTCGTGACGTCTTGTTTCAGCGGGCCAGGCTGAGCTCGCGCATCCAGCGCCAGAGCGTGGTGCGCGAGACACCCAGCGCGGTGGCCGTCTCGGCCACTCGCCAGCGGTGGGTCTCGAGCGCCGCGGAGACCTCGGCGCGCGGGGGCGGCAGGCCGCGGCGCGGGCTCGCCTGCGGTCGGATGGAGGTCGGGGCCTCCCTCGACGGCGGGCTGGCGGCGCCGGCCCGCAGCCTGTCCTGATCGTAGCCTCGCGCCGGCGAGGCGGAGTCGAAGGGCTCGGGACGGGCGGCCACGCTGCTCCCGGAGTCCGCCGAGGTCGGGGTCGGCCCCAGCATCCCCGTGCCAGCCAGGATCTCCGGCGGCAGGTCCTCCGGCTGCAGCGTCTGCCCGGCCGCCACCGTGACCGCGTACTCCAGCGCATTCTCGATCTCCCGGACGTTGCCGGGCCAGTGGTACTCGAGGAGCGCCCGCAGGGCCTCGGGGGAGAAGCGCAGCGCCCGCCCGCTCCGGGCGCCCACGCGGGCCAGCAGGTAGCGCGCCACCGGCTCCACGTCCTCCCGCCGCGCTCGCAGCGGCGGGATCTCGATGGGGAAGACCCGCAGCCGGTAGAAGAGGTCCTCCCGGAAGCGTCGCTCCTCGGTGGCGCGGCGCAGGTCCCGGTGGGTGGCGGCGATGATGCGCACGTCGGCCGCCACCGGGTTGCTCTCGCCCACCCGCTCGAAGGTCCGCTCCTGCAGGGCGCGCAGCAGCTTGGCCTGCAGGTGGAGCGGCAGGTCGCCGACCTCGTCGAGGAAGAGGGTGCCGCCGGCGGCCAGCTCGAAGCGCCCCACCCGATCGCGCACCGCGCCGGTGAAGGCGCCGCGCACGTGGCCGAAGAGCTCGGTCTCCAGCAGGGCGTCGGGAAGGGCGGCGCAGTTGACCGCCACGAATGGGCCGCCGCGGCGCGGTGAGTGGTCGTGGATGGCCTGGGCCAGCAGCCCCTTGCCGGTGCCGCTCTCGCCGGTGAGGAGCACCGTGGCCTCGGAGTGTTCCAGGCTCTGCACCAGCCGGAGCACGCGGGTCATCCCCTGGGAACGGGCGATGAACCCGCCGAAGGCCGTGGGCGCGCTGCCGCGCGTGGCCTCGTCGGCCTCGGAGGGGCGCAGGACGACCAGGTAGGCGGCCTCGGGCGGGCAGACGCCGGCCACCTCGTGGAGGAGGGGCGCCGCCGTGACCGAGCAGAGCCGCGAGCCGGAGGGCCCGGCCGGAAGCCAGGCGCGCCACCCCTCGCGCCGCTCGCCCGCCTGGAGGGCCTGGCGCAGCGCGCCGGCGGGGCCGAAGAGCTCCTCGCCCAGCAGCTCCGCCACCGGGCGCCCCGCCCAGGCCGCCGCGGCGCCCGGGCCGAGCAGGGCATCGAGCGCGCCGGACACGTGGAGGACGCGCAGCTGGACGTCGAGCGCCATGCAGACCCGCCCCAGCGAGCCGAAGGCCACGCTCAGCGCGCCGAAGGCGGCCGCGGCGGCGGCGGCCGTGGCGGAGGAGGCCGGCGCGGCGGAGGGCTGGGTGGGGTTCACGGGGCGCAGCATCCCGCGTCCCCGGCGGCGCGACAACCGGACCCGCGGGGCGCGGCGCCGCGCCCGCTCACCGCTCCCCGTCCAGCGCCACCCGCAGCCGGTCCAGCACGTCCGCGGGCACCTGGTCGACGCTCCGCAGGTGGACCCGCAGCGCCTTCACGGTGGTCCTGAACTCACCGCCGAAGCGGGCGCACCCCTCGCAGCCGCGCAGGTGCGCCTCCACCTGCAGCCGCGCCGGCGGCGCCAGGTCGCCATCCAGGTAGTCGGAGAGCAGCGCCAGCACGCCGCTGCAGGAGAGCCCGGCGATCACCTTCTCTTCTCTCGGCGCGGTCATGGCCTCTGCTCCTCGAGCGGCCGGCCCAGGATGGCCTCGACCCGCTCCTTCAGCTCCAGCCGGGCGCGGTGGAGCCGGCTCTTCATCGCCGGCAGCCCGATCCCCAGCACCTCGGCCGCCTCGGCGCCCTGGAGCCCCTCCACGTCGCGGAGGAGCAGGATCTCCCGTGCCTCCTCCGCCAGGCCGGTGAGCGCCTGGGTCAGGGCGCGCGCCTCCTGCCGGGCGGCGACCTGGGCGTCCGCGCCGGCCTGCTCGGAGGGAAGCGCCTCGGCCTCCTCCATCGTGGCGTGGTGGGCCGGCTCGCCGGCGCGCCGGCGGGTGCGGCGGCGGCAGGCGTGCATCACCACCTGGAAGAGCCAGGTGCGGACCGCCGCATCGCCGCGGAACCCGGCCGCGCCGCGCCAGGCGGCCAGCAGCCCGTCCTGCAGCGCGTCCTCCGCATCGCGGGGGCCCGCGCACCGGCGCAGGGCGAAGCGGTGCAGCGCGCCGCCGTGGCGCGCCACGAGCAGGTCGAAGGCGGAGCGATCGCCCCCGGCGCAGCGGCACACCAGCGAGGCGTCGTCCACGTCCTGGGGGGCTTCCGTCACCTGGTCCACGCCTCCGGTGTGAGTCATGACGGGGCCCGGAGGATTCCGGGGCGACCCGCTGGGGCAGGGCAGAATCCTCCCGCGCCCACCGTGACTCCATAGCTGCAACGGAGGAAGCACACATGACCAACGAAGGCACCATCGACCGCGCCGTCCGCATCGTCCTCGGACTGGGGCTCATCTCCCTCACCTTCATCGGCCCCCAGTCGCCGCTCGGCTTCATCGGCCTGGTGCCCCTGGCCACCGGCCTCATCGGGTTCTGCCCGCTCTACAAGGTGCTGGGCTTCAGCACCTGCCCGATGCCGA
>JANNKC010000407.1:0-1895 GCA_031396105.1 Anaeromyxobacter sp. | reverse complement strand
CTCGAAGACGGTGCGGCCGTGGCTCTGCGCCTCGTCCACCTTGACGGACCAGCCGAGCACGGTGCGCGAGAGCTCCCGCGGGAAGCGCTCCCCCAGCTTGCGCAGGATCTCGTCGGCCAGCTGGGTCTTGCGGTAGAGGGCCGGCACCACCAGCGCGAGCTCCGGCGCGCGGCCATGGGCGGCGCGCAGGTCGTCGAGCGACTCCATGATCTCGGCGCAGCCGTCCAGCGCCAGGTAGGTGAGGGCCACCGGCACCACGATGGCGTCGGCGGCGCAGAGCACGTTCTCGGTGACCAGCGAGCGCGAGGGCGGCGAGTCGATGAGGACCGCGTCGTAGCGGCCGGCCGGGATGCCGGCCAGGCGCGTCGCCAGCCGGGTGGCGCGGTCCGGGGCGGCGGCCAGCGCCACCGGCAGCCCGGCCAGCGCCTTGTTGGCGGGCAGGAGGTCGAGCCCGGGCACCGGCGTGGGGCGCACCACGTCGTCGAAGGGGGCGGTGCCCAGCAGCCACTCGTGGATGGTGGAGGTGAGGCCGCGCACGTCCACGCCCAGCGACTTGCCGGCGTGCCCCTGCGTGTCGAGGTCGGCCAGGAGGATGCGCTGCGACCGGGCCGTGGCCAGCCAGGCCGCCACGTTGACGCACAGGGTGGTCTTGCAGCTGCCGCCCTTCTCGTTGATGAAGGCGATGCGGCGCATGCGCTCGGGGGGCCGCCCGCTCAGCGGGGCGGGTCCGCCGGCGGCCGCCGCGGTGGCGCCGGCTCGTCGAGACGCGCCGTGAGGTCGGCGACGAGCGCCTCGAGCTCGTCGATCTTCTGCCTGAGCGCCTGCACCTCGCCGGCGCTGGGCAGGTTGGCCGC
Organism: Anaeromyxobacter sp.; assembly: GCA_031396105.1. Lineage (GTDB taxonomy): Bacteria > Myxococcota > Myxococcia > Myxococcales > Anaeromyxobacteraceae > JADKCZ01. The sequence continues at coordinate 1,041 of JANNKC010000407.1, read as the reverse complement.
CTTGAGGGCCGACTGCACGCTGGCGTCGAAGGTGGCGCGCGCGGTGGAGGCGGCGGTGAGCAGGCCCTGCAGCCCGGTGGCCACCGCCTCGCTGGAGAGGAGCTTTCCGACCACCCGCCCGGCCTGCTCCTCGCCGGCGGCGAGGGCCTTCTTGACCACCGGATTCCTCAGGACCTCGTCGAAGAGCATGGTGGACTTGTCACCCTCCCCTCACTAGCTTGTCAAGCGTGCCGCCCCCCCTCCTCGACCGTCGCCTGGTCGTCGTCACCGGCAAGGGCGGCGTGGGCAAGTCCTCGGTGTCGGCGGCCCTGGCGCTCCTGGCGGCGCGGTCCGGCAAGCGCGTGCTGGTCTGCGAGGTGAACACGCCGGAGCGGGTGGCGCCGCTGCTGGGGGCGCCGCCGGCCGGAACCACGGCGCGCCTGGCCCGCCAGGGCCTCTCCACGGTGGTGGTCACGCCGGCCGAGGCCATGCGCGAGTACGGCCTCATGGTGGTGAAGTTCCGCACCATCTACCGGGCGGTCTTCGAGAACCGGCTGGTGCGCCACTTCCTGCGGGTGGTCCCCTCGCTGGGCGAGCTCGTCATGCTGGGCAAGATCCTCCACGAGGCGCGCGCCGAGACGGGCGGGCGCCCACGGTGGGATCTGGTCATCGTGGACGCCCCCTCCACCGGCCACGCCGTGCAGCTGCTGCGGGTGCCGGGGGCCATGCTGGGCACGGTGCCGCCCGGGCCGCTCCGCAGCGACGCCCTGTGGATGCGCGACTGGCTGGTGGATCCGGCCCGCACCGCGCTGGTCATCGTGACCCTGCCGGAGGAGATGCCGGTCACCGAGGCCATCGAGCTCGACCAGCAGCTTCGGGAGCAGGTGGGCCTCGCGCCGGCGGCGCTGGTGGTGAACGCCATGCCGGAGCGCCGCTTCGACGGCGCCGAGGCGGCGCGTCTCGGCGAGCTGGCCGCGGGCCCGCCCCCGGCCGGCCCGGCCGCGCGGGCGGCGCGCCTGCAGGCGGTGCGGGCCGAGTCCGCGGAGCGCGACCTCGAGCGGG
>JANNKC010000405.1:0-4182 GCA_031396105.1 Anaeromyxobacter sp. | reverse complement strand
GGGGAGACCACCATGGCTGGCGCGATCTACAAGAACCCCATCACCTTCGCCCTCATGGCCACCGTCGCGATCCTGATCGGATCGGTGGTGACCATGGCCTACCCCATGCTCCGGGCCGACATGCACCCGAAGCTCGACACCCTGAAGCCCATCACCGCGCTGCAGCTGGCCGGCCGCGACGTCTACCAGCGCGAGGGCTGCGTCGGTTGCCACACCCAGATGGTCCGGCCGCTCCCGAGCGAGGTGAAGCGCTACGGGGACTACTCCAAGGCCGGCGAGCACGCCTACGAGCACCCCTTCCTCTGGGGCTCCAACCGCTCCGGCCCGGAGCTGGCGGGCGAGGGCGGGCTCCGCCCCGACCAGTGGCAGCAGGACCACCTGGCCAACCCGCAGGCCTTCTTCCCCCGCTCCAACATGCCGTCCTACGCCTTCCTGAAGGGGCGAATGCTCGACGCCGAGGAGGTGACGAGCCACCTCAGGGCGCTGGCCTCCATGCACCCCGAGCTCGAGCCCGACCCGGCCACGGTGAAGGCCGAGCTGGCCGGCAAGGACGAGGCGGACGCCATGGTGGCCTACCTGCAGCAGCTCGGCCACGCCGTGCAGCGCCGCACGCTGGGCGCGGTGGACCTGGCGCGGGTGAACCCGTTCGCCGGCGACAAGGCCGCCAGGCGCAAGGGGCAGGCGCTCTTCGTCGAGAACTGCTCCGTCTGCCATGGCGACGAAGGGCACGGGCTGGAGGGCGTGGCGCCCGACCTGCTGGACGGCCGCTTCCTGGAGGCCGACGGCGACATGCCGGACGCCGCCTACTTCGCGCTCATCGAGGGCGGCTCCGACGTCAAGGCCGCGCTGGGGCGGCCCGGGCAGAAGGACGGGGGCATGACCGCCTTCGGCGGCCAGCTGTCGAAGGAGGACATCTGGGCCATCGTCGCCTGGCTGCGCGCCAGGCAGGCGCACGAGCAGGACGAGGGAGAGACCAAGTGACCGGAGGGAACGCCATGGACCACGAACTCCCCGACACCGCCGAGGGCATGGAGGCCAAGGAGACGGCCAACACGGTGCCCACCGGCTGGCTGGTGCTCTTCTTCGGCCTCATCGCCTGGGGCGTGTACTACCTCTACATGTACTCGCCCTGGACCACCGGCTGGACGCAGGCCGGCGAGCTCAAGGACGTGAACCCGGAGGTGGCGGGCAACATCGGCATGACCATCCTCTTCACGGCCCTGCCCACCGCGGCGGCGATCGTCTTGTTCGTGAGGCAGCGCCGCAGTAAGTCCTGACCCACGGGACCCATGGCGCCGGACACCTTCTACCTGCTCTTCGGGGCCACGCTCGTCGCGACCCTGCTCGGCATCTGGATCTTCCTCTACTCCCGCAAGCGGCGCGACCGGGGGGAGCAGGCGAAGTACAAGATGCTCGACGATGACGGGTAGCGGCACCATCCAGCGGTACCGGCGCGCGGCGGGGGCGGCCCAGGGACTCATCTTCCTGGGGCTGCCCTTCGTCGTCATGGGGGGCGAGAGCGCGCTCCGCTTCGACGTCCCCACGCTCGAGCTCCACGTCTTCGGGGCGGCGCTGGCGTTGAACGAGTTCTTCGTCCTCCTGCCCGCCACCATCCTGGTCGCCTTCCTCTTCCTGCTGGTGACCGTGGCCTTCGGGCGGGTCTGGTGCGGCTGGTCCTGCCCGCAGACGGTGCTGGGGGACCTGACCCGGCTGGTGGAGGCCGCGCCGGGCAGGACGCGCCGCCCCTGGCGTCGCGCCGCCGGCTTCGCCCTCACCGGCGCCGTCTCGATCCTCTTCGGCGCCGCCACCGTCTGGTACTTCGTGCCGCCCCTCGAGTTCCTGGCCGACCTGGCGGCCGGCCGGCTCGGGCCGGTGGCCGGCGGATCCTGGGCGGTCCTCTCCGCCACGCTCTTCCTGGATCTCGCCTTCCTGCGGGCGCGCTTCTGCGCCACCGCCTGCCCCTACGCCAAGCTCCAGGGGGTGCTCTACGACCAGGGCACGCTGGTGGTGGCCTACGACGAGCGGCGCGCCGCCGACTGCGTGGACTGCGGGGCCTGCGTGCGCTGCTGCCCCACCGGCATCGACATCCGCGACGGCCTGCAGACGGAGTGCATCGCCTGCGCCGAGTGCATCGACGCCTGCCGGCCCATCATGCTGAAGCTGAAGCGGCAGCCCGACCTGATCGGCTACTTCTTCGGCGAGCCGGGCCGGCCACGCCGCCTGGCGCGCCCGGCCGTGCTGGCGCTGGCGGCCGGCACGCTGCTCGCGTTCGCGGCCACCGCCGCGGCGGCCCGCGCCGCCAGCCGCGACACCCTCGACCTCTCGGTGGTCCCGGCCAGCAGCTTCACCCCGCGCCTCGCCCCCGGCGGTGGGGCCCTCAACGCCTTCGACGTCTCCATGGAGAACCGCGCGCTCGGGGCGGTGACGGTGCGCCTCTCCCTGGCCGCCCCGGGCGTCGAGGCGACCCTGCGGCCCGGCTCGGTGGAGCTCGGCCCCGGCGAGCACAAGCGCGTCCGGCTGGTGGCCACGGCGCGCGGTGCGCCGGGCCGCAGCACCGCCACGCTCACCGCCGCCGCGGCCGGGGAGGGGACCCGCCCCGTCGCGCGCACCTCGCCCGTCCTCCTCGTCATCCCGGCGCGGCCATGAAGCCGGGAACCCCTCTCAAGCTCGCGCTCGCCGCGGTCGTCGTGGCCGCGCTCGCCAGCGTGGCTGCCGTCATCGGGATCGGCGCGGCGGTGAGCGAGACCGCCGTGGCCGACACCTCCCACGAGCACGGGCTGCGCTACGACCGCGACCGGGCCCTGGCGGCCCCGCTCGGCCTGCGCGCCGCCTTCGCCCCGGCCTCGCTGGCGCCCGGCGGCGACTCGCTCGAGTTCACGCTGCGGGACAAGGCGGGCGCGCCGGTGGAGGGGGCGACCATCCAGGTGGCGCTGCTCCGGCCGGCCGGCGGCGGCGGCCAGCGCTCGGCCGGGGCCCGCCCGCTCGGCGGCGGCCGTTACCGCGCGCCGGTGGGCTTCGACGCGCCCGGCTTCTGGGACGTCCGGCTCGACGTGGTCCGCGGCGGCGACACCGCGGGGCTGGTGCAGCAGGTGCAGGTCCACGGCGCCACGGCGCCGCCCTGCGACCTGGCGGCCGGCGCCTGCCGGGCCGCGGCCGGGGCCCTGGAGCTCAGCCTCGACCTGGGGCGCTCGCTCCAGCAGATGCAGGACCTGCCGGTGGCGGTGGAGGTCCGGCGCGCCGGCGCGCCGGTGGAGGGCGCGGCGGTCGAGGTGAGCCTCGCCATGAAGGACATGCGGATGGGCGAGAACCGGGTGTCGCTCGCGCCCCAGGGGGCCGGCCGGTACCATGGCGCCGCCGTGCTGGTCCGCTGCTCCAGCGGCCGGCTGGACTGGGTGGCCACCGTGACGGTGCGGCCGCCCGGCGGCGCCCCGGAGAGCGCCAGCTTCCACTTCAGGGCACGCCGGTGATGAGGCGAGCCCTGCCGACCCCGACCGCGAACGCGACCTCGACCCCGAGCCACGCCAGGCGGGCCCCGCCGTGAGCGACCCGGCCGCCGCCACGCTGGCGGCCCAGGTGGCGGCCAGCGCCGCCGCCGGCCTGCTCTCCAGCTTCAGCCACTGCCTCGGCATGTGCGGGCCCCTGGTGGCCTCCTTCGGCCTCGTGGCGCGGCCCGGCCAGGGGGCGGCGCGCGCGGCGGTGGGCCAGCTCCCCTACCACCTGGGGCGCGTCACCACCTACGGCGCGCTCGGCGCGCTCATGGGCGCCTCCGGTGCCTTCGTGAACGTGGCCGGGCGGCTGGCCGGCCTGGGCGACCTGGTGGCGCTGGTGGCTGGCCTCCTCATGGTGCTGCTCGGCCTCGGCGCGGCCGGCGTCTGGGGCGCGCTCCGAGGGTGCGAGGCGCTCCCCGGGCCGATCCGGCGACAGGAGGGGGTCGTCTCACGGCCTCTCGGGCGGCTCGAGGCGCGCGCCTCGGGGAAGGTGCTCGGGCTGGTGCGCCCGCTCCTCGACGGCGGGGCGTCCCGGCTCTACCCGCTCGGCCTCGTCCTCGGCGTCCTCCCCTGCGGCGTCTCCTGGACCGTCTTCCTGGGCGCCGCCGCGTCGGGCGGGCCGGTGCCCGGGCTGCTCATGGCGCTCGCCTTCGGGCTCGGCACCGTGCCGGGGCTGCTGCTGCTGGGCGCGCTC
>JANNKC010000315.1:0-2219 GCA_031396105.1 Anaeromyxobacter sp. | reverse complement strand
GGCGTCACGGCGCCACCTCGGCCTCGCGCCGGGTCGACCGGCGCAGCAGCCAGAGGAAGAACGGCCCGCCCACGAAGGCGGTCACCGCGCCCACCGGCGGCTCGGTGCCGAGGGGCAGGAAGGCCAGCCGCGCCAGCGCGTCGGCCAGCACCAGGAAGGCGGCGCCGAAGAGGGCCGAGGCGGGCAGCAGGAGCCGGTGGTCGGGGCCGACCAGGCGGCGCACCAGGTGGGGCACGATGAGTCCGACGAAGCCGACCATGCCGGCCAGCGCCACCGCCGCGCCGGTGGCGGACGAGGCGGCGAAGAAGACCTGGGCGCGCACCCGCCGCACGTCCACGCCGAGCGAGGCGGCCTCCTCGTCGCCCAGCGTGAGGAGGTTGAGGCGCGCCGAGAGGAGCATGAGGGCGCCCACCGCGGCGGCGATGACGAGCGCGCCCACCAGCAGCGTGCCGGGCGTCTCGTAGCCGATGGCCCCCATGAGCCAGTAGAGGAGCCGCGCCGCCTGGTCCGGGGGGACCATCATCTTGAGGAGGGTGATGACGCCGGCCACGAAGGCGTTGAAGACGATGCCCACCAGCAGCGCCGCCTCCGGCACCAGGCGGCCGCCGATGCGCCCGAGGCCGAAGACCAGCAGCGTGGAGAGGACCGCGCCGGCCACCGCGCCCAGCACCACCGGCGGCGCCGTGCCGAGCAGGGCGCCGGCGGGGCCGGCCACGCCGGCCAGCCCCACCGAGGCGAGCAGCACCAGCGCGCCCCCCAGCGCCGCGCCGCCCGAGACGCCCAGCACGAAGGGCTCGGCCAGCGGGTTGCGCAGGAGCGCCTGCAGCGCGGTGCCGGCCGCGGCGAGCGCGAAGCCGACCAGCGCCGCCAGCACGGCCCGCGGCAGCCGCAGCCCCACCAGGATGGCCCGGTCCGGTTCGACGCCGGCGAGCGCGGCCGAGAGCGAGATGGGCCGCGGACCGAGCAGGCAGGAGACGCCAACGGCCACGGCGATGGCGGTGAGCCCGCCGAGGACGGCGAGCGCGAGCCGGCCGCGGCGGGAGTCGATCACGCGCGGGACTCCTGCCGCCGGTTAGCGGCGGGCGCGGCGCGCCGCGGCCGGCTCACGGCCTCGCCTCCGGGTGGAGGGCCCGGAAGAGTTCGTCGAGCGCGCCGATCATCTTCGGCCCGGCGCGCAGCAGATCGTCGCCCGAGAGGCGCACCACCCGCCCGGCGCGAACCGCCGGCACCGCCGCGAGCCGCTGGATCCCCTCGGCCGGCTCGTCGAGGGCGGCGTCGATGACGAGGTCCGGGTTGCCGCCCACGGCGAGCTCGACCGGGTAGACGGGCCAGGGGCGCGTGCCGCCCACCGCGTTGTCGCAGCCGGCCAGCCGGAGGAGCTCGTCCGGGAAGCTGCCAGGGCCGGCCACCACCAGCGGTTCGCGGCCCACCACGAAGAGGACCCGCTTCCGCGGCAGCCCCGCCGCGCGGGCGCGGAGCCGCTCCACCGAGGCGTCGAAGCGAGCCGCCAGCGCCGCGCCGCCCTTGGCGTCGCCCAGCGCCTCGCCCACCAGCCGCGCGGCGGCGGAGACGTCGGCCACGGTGATGATGGGGATCGCGAGGACGGGGAAGGCGCCGTCGGCCAGCTCCGCCACGCGCCGCACCGACGCGAGCGCGCCGCCGTCGGTGACCCAGAGGACGAGGTCGGGCTCGAGTCCGAGGATGATCTCCGGGTTGGGGTCGAGGAAGCCGCCCACCCGTGGCAGCCCGGCCACCTCGGGCGCGTGGTCGACGCGGGTCACGCCGACCAGCCGGTCGGTGGCGCCGAGCGCCACCAGCAGGTCGGTGAGGCTGGGCGCGAGCGTGATGATTCGCCGGGGAGGGGTGCGCCAGACCGGTCTCGTGACCAACAACCGCAACGGCGACAACATCGCTGGCGTGACGCTGACGAGTGCGGGGACGGTGGCGGCCGCGACCGTGGCGGCGCCGGGTCCGGTCTACGCGATCGAGGCATCGGCTGCGACCGGATCGGGTCTTTCCAACTACACCATCGTTTATCAAAACGCCCCGACCGGGCTCACCGTCAATCCGGCTGAGGTCATCGTGTCGGCGGTCGGCGGTACCTCTGTGTACGGCGCCTCACCATCGAACCCGGGCCTGACCGCCAGCGGTCTGCAGAACGGGCAGGACGTCAGCGTTCTCACCGGGCTCACCAACAGTTTTAGCATCACCAATCTGAC
>JANNKC010000275.1:0-15907 GCA_031396105.1 Anaeromyxobacter sp. | reverse complement strand
TCGCTGCCGCGCCGCTCCCCGAACGGGCGGAACGGATCGGCCCCCGCCTCCGCGGCCATCCCGCCGCACTGGTCCTCCACCTCGATGAAGGTGCTGCCGTTCTCCCGGCGGGTCCTCAGCGTGACCTGCCCGTGCCGGTGGGTGTACTTGAACGCGTTCTGGAGCAGGTTCATGACCGCCGACGCGAGGAGCGCCGAGTCGACCTGCACCGCCAGGGATGGGTCCACCGGATCGACCGTGAGGCCGATCTCGCTGTACTCGGCGTGCAGGCTCGCCGCGGGCGTGAGCTCCTCGATGAACGCCTTGAGCGACACCCGGCCCTGCTGCCGGACCTCGGAGGAGAGGCGGACCTCGGCCACCGCGGCGTCGATGAGGTCACGGAGTGCGAAGAGGCTCCGATGGAGCACCTCGCCAGTGTTGCCGGTGATGCCCACCTTGCCCGTCTTCAGGACGTGGAAGGAGAGCATGGCCGTGTGGAGCTTGTTGCGGAGCTCGTGGGCCACCTGGCCGATCCGCTCGGCCTCGCCGCTCGCGGTGGCCTCCTCCCGGAGGCGCCCGAACTCGGTGACCGACTCCGCGATGGCGATGTCGAGGCAGCGGTTCAGGGTGTGGAACTCGGTCGTGCTGATGGGCGTGCCCCGCTCGACCGCCAGCGCGGTGATGGACTGGCAGACGTCGCCGTAGTCGTGGACGACCTGCGAGACCGTGAACCCTTTCCCCAGGAGGTCGCTTCCGTGTCTGGTGGCGGAGGCGCCGATGGCCTGGTCCAGCCTCGGGTGCTCCTCGGTCGCCTCGCGCAGGGTGTCGATGAGCTGGGTCAGGAACAGCGGGATCCCGTGCTCCAGCTCGTCGGTCGACACCGCCGGCCATGGCCGGTTCGACACCATCGCCTTGGCGCGTGAGGTGATCTCGTCCCGGTTCGCTTCGATGAAGTCGTGGAGCATGGCGTCCCCTGCCGGCTCAGCGTTTCGTCGAGGCCGCGGGCACGGGCGCGGCCACCGCCACGCGCCCCCGCCCCGCGGCCTTGGCCGCGTAGAGCGCCTGGTCGGCGGCCTCGAGCAGCGCCTCGGCCTCTTCCAGGCCGTCTGGCCCCTGGGAGGCCACGCCGAAGGTGGCCCCCAGCGGCACCCGGCGCCCGTTGACCATGAACTGCAGCTGCTTCAGCCGGGCGCAGACGCGCTCGGCGTAGACCCGCCCCTCCTCGGCCCCGGTGTGCGGCAGCAGCACCACGAACTCGTCGCCACCGTAGCGGGCGCCGAAGTCGGTCTCGCGCAGCTCCTCCCGGAGGAGCCCCGCGACCGCGACGATGGCCCGATCCCCGGCCGGGTGGCCCAGTTCGTCGTTGATGCCCTTGAGCCCGTCCAGGTCCGCCATGACGCAGGTCAGTTGCGTGTGGTAGCGCCGGGCCCGCTTGCTCTCCGCCTCCAGGTGAGCCCGGAAGGCCCGCACGTTGGCCAGGCCGGTGAGGGCGTCGGTCTGGGCCAGGTCGCGCAGCGCGCTCTGGCTCCGCAGCAGCCGCACGGTGCGCTCCAGCCGGGCGCGCAGCTCCGGCGCGGAGAAGGGCTTCTCGAGGTAGTCGACGGCGCCGAGCTCGAGCCCCCGCACCTTGTCCGCCTCCGCGCGGCTCGCGGAGACGAGGAGGACGGGGACCTCCGCGGTGGCCGGATCCGCCCGGAGCCGCTCCAGGACCTGGAACCCGTTCAGCAGCGGCATCATGAGGTCGAGGATGATGACATCGGGGTGGCCGGTCCGCGCCACCTCCAGGGCCTCGGCGCCGTCGGCGGCCGTGAGCACCTCGTAGGCCGGGTCGAGCGCCAGCTCCAGCGCCGCGCGCGTGCCGGGCTCGTCGTCGGCCAGCAGCAGGCGCACCCGAGCGGGCGCCGTGGCCTCGGCCTTCCCGGCCCCGGCGAGACCTGGCGGGAGGGCGGGGGCCAACGCCGCGGCCGGCGGAGCCCCGGGTGACCGTTCATCGCTTGGGTGCACGTGTGCCATGGCCTGCTCGAGCCCTTTTGCACGCGCCGCGCCACCTCGCCGGCCTTGGCAAATACCCGCGAACCCGCCCGCCGCGCCACTCCAGAGACCGGGGCGGGCGTTCGAGAACGCTCGCGGCCGGATCCTGCCCTACTTCCCGACGACCTTCTCGACCTGCCCGAGCTTCTGGCGCGCCTTGCCGACGAGCTGCTGGTCCCTCCCCTCGGCCTTCAGCGCCTCCTTTCCGGAGATGGTCCCGGCCGCCTCCTTGATCTTGCCCTTCAGGTTCTCGAACTTGCCCTTGACCTGGTTCTTCGTGCTGGATTTCACGTGTGCTCCTTGGTCCTGGTGCTCGACGGCGTGGAGAGGCGACAGCGCGGCGCGATCATCAGCGCCGCGACCAGAAGAACCCGCCGCCCCCGAAGAGGACGACGAGCAGGATGATGATGAGGATGGTGTTGTTCGACATGGGGAACCTCGCTGGGGGATCTGTTGCCCGAGGACGCCCCGCCCGGGTGACCTGGAGACGCGCTCGCAGTACAAGGGCTGCACGCGTCGTGCCCTCGCTGGATGGCCGGCCGTGCCCTCCGGGCCCGGGCGAGGCGAGCGGCCCGGGTCGAGGCGGCGGGACGCGAACCCGAGACGCGAGCGCCCCACCCCGACGGTGCGGGGCAGGGCGTCCGGTCGGGCCGCGCAGGGCCCTCGTGCTGCCGACCGAGGCTACGGAGCCGCGGCGATGGCGGAGACCTGGGCCGGGGTCAGCGCGCGGAGCGCCACCGAGCCCATTCCGCCGACGTTCGAGTTGATGGCGCTCTGGATCGAGGACGCGGAGCTGCCCTTCTTCGAGTTGCCGTGGCACCCGGAGCAGAACTGCGTGTACAGCGCCGCGCCGTCGATGGGCGGGACGAAGACGCAGGCCTGCAGGGTCACCGGTGAGCCGCCGGTGCAGCCGGCGGGAGACGAGGTCAGCACGGTGCGGGTCTGCGTGTTGTTGGCCTGGCAAGCGCCGTACGCGGAGTAGGTGAACGAGGTGCAGGTGGTGACCGGCGGCACGTAGGTGCAGGCCTGCGTGGTGACCGGCGTGCCGCCGGTGCAGCCGGCGGGCGACGAGGTCAGCACGGTGCGGGTCTGGGTGTTGTTGGGCTGGCAGGCGGCGTAGGCCGAGTAGGTGAACGCCGTGCAGGTGTTGACCGGCGGCACGTAGGTGCAGGCCTGCGCGGTGACCGGCGTGCCGCCGGTGCAGCCGGCGGGCGAGGAGGTCAGCACGGCGCGGGTCTGCGTGCTATCCGGCTGGCAGGCGCCGTACGCCGAGTAGGTGAACGCGGTGCAGGTGTTGACCGGGGGCACATAGGAGCAGGACTGCGTGATGGTCGGCGCGCCGCCGGTGCAGCCGGCGGGCGACGAGGTCAGCACGGTGCGGGTCTGCGTATTGCCAGGCTGGCACGCGCCGTAGGCCGAGTAGGTGAACGCCGTGCAGCTGATCGGGTTCGGGGTGCCGGGGCCGGCGGGCATGTTGGCGGGCGTGAAGGTGCCGGACGCCAGGTCGTAGACCGGCCCCTGGAAGATGATGCCGCCAGTCGCCCGGTTGGTGACGGTGATGATGCGGTGGTCCCGCGTCACCTTCACGTCCAGGAGGAGCGCGCGGACGGCGTCCCGGTCGGTCCTGACGTCGGTGATGCCATAGCGCGCCAGGAGCGGCGCCAGCACCTCGTTCAGCTTGGCGAGGAGGAGCCGGGCCTGGGCGGCGGAGCCGTGCTTCCCGTCGCGGTCGGAGCTCTCGAAGGCGCGGTCATCCTCCGCGTCGTCGTTGCTCTCGTCGTCGTCCTGGTGGTTGCCGCGGAAGGCCATGTCGGTGATGGGGTTGACATCGACGTTCTCGTTGCTCTCGGAGACGCCGTAGAACCGGCGGCTGCCGCTCGGAGCGGTCCACTCCACGCGGAGCAGGTAAGGGGCCGTCAGGCCGGCCACCGGCATGGAGAAGCGCCCATCGGCGCTCGCCGGTGCGGTGCGGGCCTGCATCGGGACGGACGAGTCGTGGAGCGTGACGGTGCCCGCGATGGGCGCATCGGCGAGGGCCAGGCCCGTCGCGGTGGGGCCGGTCGACCCGCCCCAGCTACAGGCGGTGAGCGACAGGCCGAGCGCGGCCAGGCCCATCCAGACCACGGTGGAGTACGACTTCGACTTCGTCATGCAACCTCCTCGACGCCTGCTGGTGAACGCTCCGAGAGCCTGGACCGTGCGGGCCCCATCGCGACGCGTCCCGTGCTGTGCCGGTCCGCCTCGCCTCGCGCAACGCAGGTTCGACTCGCGCGCGTGCCACGACGCTCACCCGGGTCGCCCCGAACCGAACCTATGGATGGCCGGCGCGCGCCGCCAACCTCCCCGCGGGCCACCCGGCACCCAGGACGGGCCACCTGTTCACCACACGTGTGACCGGATCCCGGTCGCTTGGTGGTGGAAGCGAACAGGTTCGAACGCGCGAACGCGGGCCAGACAGGACCCAATTGACGTGGGTGGCGCGGCCCGGCGCCGCGGCGTGCCGCCAACGGCAAGGAGTGTGCAATGCTCTGACCGAGGCGAGCCTCCGCTCGCACCGAGGAGCCCACGTGCCCGCATCTCCCAGGGAGCTCGACCGCCGCCAGTACCGCCGGGTCGGCGCCGCCATCCAGGTCCGGCCCGTCAGCATCCTGGCTCACGCCGTCCCCCGGCGCGTGCTGGACATGAGCCTGGGCGGCCTGCGCGCCTACTCCGACGAGCCCTACCGCGTCGGGGTCCGGCTGGAGCTGGAGCTCCTCTTCAGGGACAAGGAGCATGCCCTGGTGCTGGCCGAGGTGGTCTGGGTGCAGCCGCTCGCGCCGGACGCGCCGGCCCGCTTCGACGTCGGGCTGCGGTACGTCGACGCAGCGGAGGCCGACCAGGAGCGGATCCGGCGCACCCTGGCGGGCCTTTCGGACTGAGGGTGCCGGGCGAGCCGCCGGCCCATCGCCGCGCCGCTCGGTCGGGCGCCACCCACCGCACCACGTTATGGAGGGTGCGGGGGGCGAGGAGCCCTGCCGCCCCGGGGTGACCACATGCAGAAGCCAGCCACGCCGCTGCTCCTCGCCGCCACCTTCGCGCTCATGGTCGGCTGCGGCACCGGCGGCAAGTACGTCTGGGTCGACGACTTCAAGTTCGAGGCGACGGCGCCGGACGGCGCGTACGTGATCGCCGAGGGCGACCTGCTCGGCATCAGGGTCTACGGCCAGGAGGGGCTGTCCGGGGCCGTGCGGGTCCGCAGCGACGGCAAGATCTCCCTCCCCTTCGTCAACGAGCACCAGGCGGCCCGGCTCACGCCCACCGCGCTGGCCGGTCTCCTCCAGGCCTCGCTCAAGACCTTCCTGGTCAACCCGGTGGTGGTCGTCTCGCTGGAGGAGCGCCACGCCTCCCAGGTGTCGGTGGTGGGCGCGGTCGTGCTGCCGGGCGTCTACCCGCTCAAGCCGGGGACCGGTGTCCTCCAGGCGCTGGCCCTGGCCGGGGGCCTCACCCCCTTCGCCGACCGCGACGGCATCTTCGTCCTGCGCGCCAGCTCCAGCGGGCCAGGCGCCCAGACCGTGTCCCGCGTCCGCTTCTCCTGGAGGGCGCTGGCCAGCGGCCGCGGGCCAGCCGCCACCTTCGACCTCCGGGAAGGTGACGTGCTGGTCGTGGAGTAGCCGGCCGGGCGCCGAGCTCACCTCGCCCCGTGGGCGAACAGCACCGCCGGGATGGTCTGGAAGCAGATCCTGACGTCGCCCCAGAAGGACCAGCGGTCGATGTACTCGAGGTCCAGGCGCATCCAGCGCTCGAAGTCGATCTCGTTCCGGCCGCTCACCTGCCAGGTGCAGGTGATGCCAGGCTTCACGCTCAGCCTGCGGCGCTGCCAGGGCTTGTACTGGCGCACCTCGGCGGGCAGGGGAGGGCGCGGCCCGACCAGGCTCATCTCGCCGCGGAGCACGTTCCAGAACTGGGGCAGCTCGTCGAGCGAGGTCTTGCGGAGGAACTGGCCGACCCTGGTGATGCGGGGATCCTTCTGCATCTTGAAGACCGGCCCGTCCATCTCGTTCTGGGCACGCAGCTGCGCCAGCTCGGCCTCGGCGCCGACGCGCATGCTGCGGAACTTGAAGAAGGTGAACTCGCGGCCGTTGAGCCCGACGCGGCGCTGCCGGAAGAACACCGGGCCCGGCGAGTCGCGCTTGGTGGCCACCGCGATGGCGGCCAGCACCGGTGCCAGCAGCAGCAGCAGCACGGCGCTCGCGACCACGTCGAGGATCCGCTTGGCCGTCAGGGCCAGCTCGTTGGTCGGGGTGCCCGTGAAGGACAGCATGGGCCAGCCGCCCGCGTCGACCACCGTCATCTGCGACGTCCCGTCACCGAACGAGCCCAGGCTGATGCGGACGCTGACGCCCTGCTCCTGGCAGAGCCGGACCGCCGGCTGGATCCGCTCCATCTGCTGGTGCTCCACCGCGAAGTAGACCTCGTCGATGACGTGGTCCTGGAACAGCCGCGGCAGATCGTCGAGCTGGCCCAGGACGCCGCCGCGGGACTCCGCCGGCGCCCCGGCCTCCTGGACGTAGCCGAGGAAGGAGCAGCCCCACTCCGGCCGGCTGGCGATCCACTCGACGACCTGCTCGGCGTGCTTCCCGGTGCCGACCACCGCGTAGTAGCGCGCGTTGTACCCGCGCCGCCGGACCGCATGGGCCAGCTGCCGCAGCACCACCCGGCTGGTGGCGATGAACAGGAACGCCAGGGCGTAGAAGCCGCCGATGGGGAGGGGGCTCACCTCGGCGGACCAGACGAACGCGCAGGACAGGCCGAGCAGCGCCACCAGGCCGATGGATTTCCCGACGGCCGCGAGCTCTCTCGCCAGCCCCTCCCGGCGCCGGCTGCCGTACAGGCCGAAGAGCGCGGAGAGGCCGACCCAGGCCAGCAGCGTGACCACCCCGATGAGCAGCGGGACCTCCGGGAGGTCGGGCGGGCCGCCCGTCAGCCCGAGGGAGTGCTCCACCAGGTGCGCCGCCGGCCACGCGGACGCGAGCATGAGGAGATCGAATGGGCGAAGGAGCGCGGCGACGGTCTTGGAGTGTTCTCGGAGCATGATTGGCCCCCCGGGGCCTTGAGTCGGTAGCTGAAGCGCTGACCTGCTGCGAACGTTTGGAGAACGAACTGGCGTGAACAGAACACCGGTGAAACCACGCCAGCCGGCCACCTGAGCGCCGCGCTGATCAGGGACTGCACGCCGCGAGCCACGCCGCGGTGAACCTGGAATCCACGCCGGGCGGCCTCGCCCTGCCTGCCAATGCCCGGCGTCCGCCTCCGACCTCGAGCCATCCGGGTCGCTCAGGCGCGCTGCTCACCCATCATCCGCTCGACGATCCCATCAGAACGGAGCACCGCGGCCAGGGGCTCACCCGAGGCCATCTGCGCCAGGTCCACGTCCCAGATGGTGTTGGCCTCGAGCAGGACGGGCCCGTCCGGCGTGGGCACGACGTCCCAGCCGATGGAGTGGAAGAGCGGCGAGTGGGCGTGCGCCGCCAGGCACAGCTCGACCATCTCTCCCCAGTGGGCCAGGCGGCGACCGGCGATGGGCGCCCCCGTGACCGGGTGCGTCCCGCGGGGATCGGCGCCGACGTCGTCGTCGAACGCCGGGCCCAGGGTCCAGCTGGCCGGGTCCACCGCGGCGGCCAGGCCACCGCTGCCGAAGTTGTTGATGTCGCTCCGCCCGCCGGGGATGTTGAGGACCGACTGCAGCAGCCTCGGCCGGTCGCCGGCGTCGAGGCAGGTGACCACGCGCAGGGTGCACAGGCCGCCAGCCGCCAGCGACGCCAGGTCGTCCGGGTTGACCAGGCGGGGCTGGAGCAGGCAGGGGTGCTCCAGGGAGCGGCGCCGCGCGTGCTCGAGCAGGTCGGTGAGCTCCTCGCCGTCGTGGGACCACGATCCTCGGCCAGCGTCGTACCGCCAGCACTCCACGCCCTGGCCGCTGTCCAGGTTGCAGGGCTTGAGGACCAGGTCCCTGCGCGGCAGCGCGCCGTCCACGCCTCCGAGCCAGCGATCGAGCCGCCCCGCCTCGAAGGTCGCCAGGACCGGGACCGTGGGCAGGCCGAGGCTCCGGCAGCGATCGTGGAACGCGACCTTGTGATCGAGGTCGAAGCCGCCGAGCTGCCGGACGCGCTCCAGGCCGATGAGGCTGTTCTCGAAGTGCTGGACGAACTCGAGGGCGCGCCGCCGGTTGGCGGGGAGGTAGAGCCGGTACCTGTAGTAGGCGTCGGGGCCCACGTTGAAGACGTTGGCGCAGGCCAGCTGCTGCCAGAGCTGGCGCGCGGCGCTGACGCCGTGCCGCCGCGCGATGGCGGCGCCGTGGCGGCGCACCAGCCTGACGGCGCGCAGCAGGGACGCGGCGGGCCAGAGCAGCGCCCGCGCCACCAGGAGCGCCCGGGCGCCCCGGCTGGCCGCCGCCTTCCACTCCAGGGCCAGCACCGCGCGGTGCAGCTCCTCGGCCTCGGCCGAGGCCTGCCAGGTGCGAGTCCACGGCATCTCGAGCGGGCTGTGATCGCCCGAGAGGCTCCGGAGCGCCGCGCGCAGCGCCGCGCCGGCTCGCCCGGCGACCGACCTCGGACCTCGCTCCTGCGCCATCGCGCCTCCGCTGCACCTGAGACTAGGAACCAGGGGGGCGCGCGGCCACGGGCCGCCGGGGCGTGCGGCGCCGCGGCCGGAGCTCAGCGGGCCAGCGCGAAGCGGCGCAGCCAGGCGTCGTCCTCGGCGCGGCCAGAGAGCCAGCGGGTGACCACCTGATCCCACTTGAGCGGCCCGAAGAAGCGGGCGCACAGGTCCTCCGCCTGCGCCGAGAGCCGCTCGTAGAGGGCCGTGTCGGCGACCAGGCCGCGCACCGCCTCGAAGAGTCCGTCGGGGCTCGAGGCCGGGAAGACGATGGCGCTCTCCCGGTGGACCACCCGGCCGCGGAACATGGGGTGGTCGGAGACCGCCACCGGCGTGCGCGAGGCGAGCCCCTCGTAGATCGTCATGGGCATGCCCTCGGGATACGCGTGGCGGCTCGGGACGACCACCACGTCCGCCGCGTTCATGAGCGCGAGCACGGCGTCGTGATCCAGGCGGCCCTTGAGCTCGACCCGATCGGCGACCCCGAGCCGGCCGGCCAGCGCCCGGAAGGCGTCGAGCTCGCCGGTGCCCACGATGGTGACCCGGTGGTGGCAGCCGGCCGACCTGGCCCTGGCGGCCGCCGCGATCAGGTCCCCCACGCCCTTCGCCTCGGTCACCGAGCCGACGTACACCAGCCCCACGCGCGAGGGGTCGGCGGGCGCCCGCTTGGGCGCGAAGCGGCCGGGGCTGACCAGCGCGGGCCAGTCGAACGGGATCACCTTGCGCGGATCGACGCCGATGCGGACCAGATCGGCGGCGGCGTTGGGCCCGTGGTTGGCCACCCAGGGCACCTCGGGCGCGTTGAGGGCCGCCGCCAGGCTCCGGTAGCGAAGGCGCTGGCGCAGCCCGTCCGCCAGGAAGCTGTCCGCCAGCAATGGCAGCACGCGGACACCCCGGCGGACGGCCCAGCGGACGACCGCCTGGAGCGGCACCTGGAGGAGCAGGTGGGTGGGCGCCCACGCGTCGGCGACGCCGAGGAGCGCCCCGATGCGCGGGCCGAGGAGGCGCCCTCGGTGGAGCCGGAGCCCCATGGCCTCGACGCCGCCGGGGAGCCGCTCCAGCTGGGCCTCGGCGCCGAGCGAGACCACCTTGACCGCGGACCCGGCCCTGGCCAGACCGGCCACGTACTCCACCGTGTAGCGCTGGGCATAGTAGGTCTCCCCGCCACCCGCGGCGAGGCGGCGCGCGGCCTCGCCGTAGTCTCCGAACTGCACGATCATGATCCGCACGGGTGCCTCCGTTCGGGCGCTCAGGCCGCGTCGGCCGCGATGCGGAACGGGAGGGCCGCCTCCAGCGACGCGCCGTCGAGGCGCCCGACCCTCCCGGCCGGCAGCCGGCGCAGCGTCTCCCGCAGGAGCGCGCGCTCGGCGTGCCGCCCCGGCAGCCCGGCCGCGGGCTGGCCCGCGGGCTGGCCCTCGGCCTCCTCGATCTCCCGGCGGGCCGGGTTGAAGGTCTCCTCGGCCGACCCGGACCTGGCGGCCCCGAGCCGGCGGAGCACCGCCAGCCCCCAGGCCGCCGCCCACGGCGGCGACCAGCGCCGCACCAGCTGCACCCCGCGGGTCGGCGTCACCACCGCCCCCCACCTCGCCTTGTAGTAGCCGAAGAAGCCGAGCAGGTTCACCAGGGTGAGCCGGCGCGAGATGGCGTCCCCCACGGCCAGGAGCATCAGCAGGTGGCCCGGAGCCAGGGCCGCGTAGCCCTCGTCGAAGGTGATCTCGCGAGCGTAGAGGACCCCTGCGAACTCGACGGCGAACATGGCGGCCACCGGGACCTCGTCGAGCGCGATCAGGTGGATGACCGGCTCGACCGTCCGTCCGGGCCGGCACTGGCTCCGGAACAGCTCGACCCGCGCCGGGTGGCGCCCGATGCCGGCGGCGGCCGGGCCCTTCCAGCTGCGCCGCTCGACGTCGAGGTAGAGGTCGAGGAACGCTCCCAGCGCCTCCGGGTGGCGCGCCGTCAGGAGCTCCACCCGGCCCGCCCCGAGCAGCCGCCGCCCCAGCCGCCCGACGTTGCGGCGGTGCTTCTTGTCGAGCGACCGGAACCAGTCGGCCAGCGTGCCCCGCGGCAGGGAGATGGTGCTGTTGGGGATGCTGGCGAAGGTGCGGACTCGCCAGCCGGTGAGCGCGCGGCCCGCTGGCAGGAGGGCCGAGCGCTCGTCCTGGGCCATGAGCTCGATGGCGTCGACGCGCTCCTGCTCCAGCAGGTGGCGCCAGACGGCGTCGGCGCAGCGGGCCTCGTCCTCGGCCCGGCAGACCAGGCCGGGTCGATCGACGTCATGGGTGGCGAGAAAGGTGATGCGGGTCGTGGCGAGCCCCAGCACCCGCTCCCGCAGGACCCGCAGCGCCACCCACCCGATGGCCTGTCCGGCCTCCTCCAGCACCAGGAGCAGCGGCGCCTGGCCGGAGGTCGCGTGCTCGTCGTGGTCCAGGAAGGTCTCCAGGTACTCCATGGTCTCGAAGGGCGACGGGCGCCGGGAGGCGAGGTTGAGCGCCTCCAGGTCCGGCCCCTGCCGCCGCAGCTCGGCCAGGGAGCGGTAGACGCGGGCGGAGGGGGCGGCTCCGGTCATGGAGGGGAGGCCTCCGCGCTGGCCTGCTTCCCGGGCAGCGGCACCTCGCCGGCGTCGAGGCGGAGCTGCCGCACGAAGTAGCGCGCGTGACGGGCCGTGTCGAAGAGCTGGTTGCCCATGTCGAGCGCGAAGGGGAGCCAGTCGGCCCGGTCGGCCACCGGGTCGACCGCCAGGTCCCGGTGTTCCCGGTACCAGCGGCGCCAGCGATCCCGCTCGGCGGCCGGGATGACCCCCGCCAGCACCTGGGCGTTGAGCAGGAAGGCGGTGCCGAACCAGTTGCAGAAGACCCGGGGTGGACCGTGCCAGGCGCGGGCCCGCTCCACCTCGGCGAGCAGCTCGGCCCGCTGCCCGGTGGCGGCCAGGTACGCCAGCCAGGGGAGCGGCAGGCCCCGGGCCTGGTCGAACGACATCTGGTTGTACATCCGCGGATTGAAGTCGATGAGGAACAGGTCGCCGCCGCTCACCAGGAACTCGACGTTGAAGATGCCGTGGAACCCGACCTCCCGGCAGAGGCGAGCCGTCCGCTCCGCCAGCCCGCCATCGAGCGGCGCCTCCTCGAAGCACAGCCCAATCCCCATGCGCCGGGGGCGCTGGACCACCTTCATGGCGGCGCGGACCACGAAGGCCTGGCCGCCCTCGTCGGTGAAGCCGGAGAGCTCGTAGATCTGGCCGTCCCCTCCGGAGTGGAAGGCCTGCAGCATGGGCCGCTCGGTGTCCGGGATGTGACCCGGCACCGAGCCCATCCTGGCGGTGGCCGCCACCATGGCCCGCCAGGCCGGCGCCAGCGCCGCGGGCGAGTCGATGCGCACGCCCTTGGACGCGATGCGCGAGTAGACCTGGGTGCGGGGCTTGAGGAGGATGGGGTACGGCAGGTGGGGCGCCAGCGCGTCCGCCGCCGCCTCGTCGGCCGGACACCAGGTCTGGGGCGTCCGGAGGCCCGCGGTGGCCGCCGCCTCGTGCAAGCGCCGCTTGTCGAGGAGGCCCGCCATGGCCGCCGCCGGCGGGGAGTAGAGCCGGAACACCTGGCCGAGCCGCTCGCGCTGGCTGGCCAGGAGCCACGCCATGTCGTCGCTGGTGGGCAGCAGCACGTGGCCAGGGTGACGCGCCCCGAAGTCGAGGAGCCACCCGAGCATCTGGTCCGGCTGGCAGGACGACGGGCTGCGCACCCGGGTCGAGACGAACCGCGACCAGGAGGCCGGCAAGAAGCGCCGCGGGTCGGCCAGGGTGACCGGCACGCCGCGCGCGCCCAGGTGGCGGACCGCGGCCAGGGTTCCGTAGTAGTCGGCCGAGGTGAGGAGGACGGGGTCCAGGGCGCTCCTTCGAGGATGACCAATGGTGAGAGGGATGTAATGAACCGACGCCACGCTACGCCACCCCGCGCCCAGGCCGGATGGTGGGGCGGGTGCCGCCCCAAGGGGCGCCGCCTGGCGCACGCGGAGTATGTGCGATTCCGCGCTGGCCCGCGAACGTTCGGCGAACGCGCGGCGGCGCCCGCGGCCGGACCACCAACCCGAGGGGGGCGGGGGTTTCCTCCCCGCGCGTGCATAGATGATGGACACGGTTCACCCGATGGACGCCCCTGAAACCGCTCACCAGCAGTTCCTCCGGAGCAAGTATTTCATGGCGCTCGACGGCTTGCGCGGGATCAGCATCCTGGCGGTCATCTGGCACCACACCGGCGGTCACCTCGGCGGGATCCTCGCCAAGGGCCACCTGGGCGTCGCGCTCTTCTTCGCCATCAGCGGGCTCCTCATCACCACCCTGCTGCTCCGCGAGCAGGATCGGACCGGCACCATCTCGCTGCGCGGCTTCTACATCCGGCGCACGCTCCGGATCTTCCCCCTCTACTACGCGGTGATCGCGCTCTACGTGCTGCTGGTGGCCGGGCTGGAGCGCCGCACGCCGGCCGGCGCGGACTTCTTCACCAACCTCCCGGCCTACCTCACCTACACCTCCAACTGGTTCGTGGACCTCTCCTCCGGGAACCGCGTCATCTTCTACTTCGCCTGGTCGCTGGCCACCGAGGAGCAGTTCTACCTGCTCTGGCCCTCGGTGGTCCGGTACGCCCGGGCCTGGTTCCTGCCGCCGCTGGTCATGACGGCGCTGCTCCTGCTCGGCGAGTCGGGCCGGTGGGCCGTCGAGGCCGGGCTGCTCTCCCCACTTCCACTCCTGGTCAAGGTCATCACCAGCGTGGCGACGCCCATCTGCCTGGGGTGCCTGGCCGCCTACCTGCTGCACCGCCCCGCCGGCTTCCGCGTGGCCTGGCGCCTGGCCGGCCAGCCCTGGAGCGCACCGCTGGCCGCCGCGCTGCTGCTGCTGACGCTGGCGGTCGACGCCACGCCGATGGCGCTGGTGGCCCTGGCCATGACCTGCCTGGTGGTGGCCTGCAGCATCCGGCCCGATCACCCCCTGCGGCACCTGCTGGAGAACCGCGCCATCCGCTACGTGGGCACCATCAGCTACGGAATGTACCTGGTGCACATGCTGGCGCTGAACGCCGCCCGGCGCCTGGTCCCGGGGGCCGGCGTGCTGGCCCACTTCGCCGTGGCGGCGCTGCTGACCATCCTGATGGCGTCCATCAGCTACCGGTGGTTCGAGCGCCCCATCCTCGCGCTCAAGGACCGCCTGACCGGGCGGCTGGCCCCCCGCTCCGTGCCGGTCCCCGGCGCATGACGCCCGCGGCGACCCGCTCGATGACGGGCTCGGCGGTCCGCGGCTCCGCCTGGACGGTGGGCGGCTACGCGGCCGGGCAGCTGGCGCGGCTCCTCGGGAACCTGGTGGTGACGCGCCTGCTGTACCCCGAGGTGTTCGGGCAGATGGCCCTGATCAACGTCTTCATGCAGGGCCTGCAGATGTTCTCCGACGTGGGGACCGGCCCGGCCATCGTGCAGAGCCGCCGGGGCGACGATCCGGCCTTCCTCGACACCGCCTGGACCATCCAGTCCATCCGCGGCGTGCTGCTCTGGTTCGGCTCCTGGGCCATCGCCGTCCCGCTGGCCGCCTTCTTCGGCCAGCCGCTCCTGGCCTGGCTCATCCCCGCCGCCGGGTTCTCGGCGGTGCTGGGCGGGCTCGAGTCGACCTCGATGCACACGCTGCAGCGAAACCAGCGGCTGGAGCGGCTCACCCTGGTGGACCTGGTGAGCCAGGTGGTGGGCATCGCCACCTCCATCCTGGGGGCCTACGCCGACCGCCGGATCTACGGGGCCAACCACCCGGGCGCGGCCTGGGTCTTCGTCGGCGCCAACCTGCTGGCCGCCCTGACGCGCACGGTCCTGAGCCACGTCGCCCTCCCCGGCATCCGCCACCGCTTCCGGCTGGAGCGCGAGGCGCTCGGGGAGCTGCTCGGGTTCGGCCGCTGGGTCTTCGTGAGCACGCTCTTGACCTTCCTGGCTGGCCAGGCCGACCGCCTGGTCTTCGGCAAGACCATCCCGCTCGACCTCTTCGGCGTCTACGGCATCGCGGCCACGCTGGCGATGTTGCCGACGCTGGCCGTCCTGAAGGTCGGCTCCTCGGTGGCCTTCCCGGCCTACTCCCGCCTGGCGGCGCGAGGCGACCTGGGCGCCCTGCTGAGCCGGGTGCGGCTGCCGCTCCTGCTCGGTGGTGGCGCCATCGTCAGCGGCCTGTTCGCCTGCGGCCCAGGGCTGATCCGGGTCCTCTACGACTCCCGCTACGAGCAGGCCGGGTGGATCGTGCAGTTCCTGGCCGCCAGCGCCTGGTTCCAGATCATGGAGGCCACCTGCGGGGCCGCGCTGCTCGCGCTGGGCCGTGTGCCCTGGATGGCCGCCGGCAGCGCCGTCAAGCTCGCCAGCCTGCTGGTGCTCATCCCGCTGGGCTTCCACCTCGACGGCTTCCGGGGCGCGCTCGGCGGGCTGGTGCTCGCCGAGGCCTTCAAGTACCTGGTGGCCGCCGCGGGCGTGGCGCTGCTGCGGATGCCCGGCCTCCGGCTCGACGCCAGCGTCACGGCGCTGGTCGTGGCGATCTCCGCCGCGGGCTCGATCGGTGGCGGCCTCCTGGGCCGAGCGGCCCACTCCAGCGTCGCCGGGTTCGGTGGCGCCGCCGCGGTGGCCGGTGGCCTGTGGGCCGCCATCCTGGCCGGGTACCTGCTCCGCGAGCGGGGACGGCGGGGGCTCGCCGGCCCGGCGGTGCCGTTCATCCGGTAGCGTCGCCACCCCAGGAGCCGCATGGACCAGCGCAGCCGCTCACGCCGACACCTCCTGGCGCTTCCGCCACTCCTCGCCGCGCTCCTGCTGGCCATTCCTGGCGACGGCACCGCGGCGCTCCGGTCGATGCGCCCGCTGGGCGTGAACATCGGGCCGGTGAGCGACTGGGATCCGACCCAGCCGTTCGCAGACGCCATGAAGCAGGCCCGCCGCTTCGGGTCGGTGGCGATGCCCTCGGACGAGAAGGCCGCGGTGGACGCCCGCGGCTGGCCGACCGGTGACGCCGGGGTGGTGGTGCTGGTGGGCGTGCCCAGCATGGCCGGCACCTACAGGCTCACCTTCACCGGCAAGGCCAGGGCCGCCACCACGGCCGCGCTCGACACCCGCACCCGGGTGACGCGCGCCGCCTACGACGCGGCCAGCAACACCACCACCGCCGACGTGGTGGTCGGCCCCGCCGAGCAGAACCTCTTCCTCACCTTCACCGGCCAGGCCGGCGGCGTGAAGGACGTCCGCCTCATGCGCCCCGGCCACGGCCCCG
>JANNKC010000233.1:0-11784 GCA_031396105.1 Anaeromyxobacter sp. | reverse complement strand
CCTTGTCGCACCGCTTCGTTAATGCCTATGTCGAGCGCAGTGGCGATGCCGATGGCCTGTGCGTGCTGCGCTACTACCGGGTGCACCGCGCACTGGTGCGCGCCAAGGTGGCGGCGCTGCGCGCGGGCCAGCTCGGCAACGCGGCAGCGGCTGCCGAGCGCGCCAGCGTGCACCACTACCTGCAGGTGGCGCTGGACAGCAGCCACCCGCCGCAGCCCGTGCTTATGCTGACGCACGGTTTTTCGGGCAGCGGCAAGACCGCCGCCACGCAGGGCCTGCTCGAAGCCTGTGGTGCGATCCGCTTCCGCGCCGATGTCGAGCGCAAGCGGCTGTTCGGGCTGGAGCCGCGGCAGCGCAGCGATGCGACGCGGCAGGCGCAGCTGTATTCGAGCCAGGCCAGCCAGGCGACGCAGCAGCGCTTGCGCGAGTTGGCCGCACTGGCGCTGCACAGCGGCTACAGCGTGATCCTCGACGCCACCTTCCTGGCGCGCGACGCGCGGCAGCAAGCCCGCGTGCTGGCCGCCAGCCTGGGCCTGGGCTTTGCGATCCTGCATTTCGAGGCCCGGCCCGACCTGCTGCGCGTGCGCGTGCGCCGCCGCGCGCATCGCGGCGACGACGCCTCGGACGCCGACCTGGCGGTGCTGGAATCGCAGTGGTCGCATGCCCAACCGCTGCAGGACGACGAACTACAGGATGTCGTGGTCCTGGATGCCGAACAACCGCTGGACACGCCGGGGCTCTGTGCTGGGCAAGCTCCTGGTGCCCAACGGCTTCACGCCCGGCTGGCTCATCGAGGGGATCGCGGTGGCGCACGAGGCCGAGGACGGGGCCACCGGGCGCAACCAGAGCGCGCTCTTCGACATGTTCGCGCGGGCGCTGGTGGTCGAGCCGCCAGGGCTCCCCGGGCTGGAGCTGATCACCAACCAGCCGCTGGAGTGGCCGCGGGGCCACTCGGCCTACCTGCTGGGCGGGCGCTTCGTGGAGTGGCTCATCGCTCGCAACGGCCAGGGGGCGCTGCGCCGATTCATCGCCGACCAGGGCTCACGGCTCTGGCCCTGGGCGCCCTCCTGGTCCGCCGAGCGCTGGCTGGGTGGGAGCTTCCCCGCGCTCTGGGAGGAGTTCCGCGCCGCGCTCGAGCGGCGCTACCAGGCGCAGCTGGCCACCATCCGGTCCCGTCCGGTGACGCGGCCGACGCGGCTCACCGCCCGCGGCGCCGAGGTGGCGCGCCCGCGCTGGACGCCGGACGGCGCGGCGCTGGTGGTCCTGGACCACGGGCCGCACGAGCGAGGCGGCCTGCGGCGCGTCTCCGCCACCGGCCAGGACCTGGGGCTGGTCCTGCCGGTGGACCTGCACGGTCCGTTCGCCCTGCGCTCGGCGCAGGAGGCGGTGGTGTCGAAGGGTCAGGTCTGGCGCGAGTTTCGCGTCTTCGACGACCTCTGGCTGGCCGACCTCACGGGCGGCGGGGAGCGGCGGCTCACCGACGGTGAGCGGGCCACCGACCCGGCCCTCACGCCCGACGGCGCGGCGGTGGTCTACGTGGCGCGCGCCGGCGGCGGCGAGCTCGAGCTCAGGCGCCGGGCGCTGGCGGGCGGGCCGGCCGAGCTCCTGCTGCGTCGCGAGGGGTCTCAGCTCTACGACCCGGCCGTCTCGCCCGACGGGAGGCGCATCGCCCTCTCGCTCCAGGAGGGCGGCCGGCGCGACCTGGCCCTGCTCGAGGACGGCCGGCTCACCCGGGTCACCGACGACGACGCCATCGACATGCAGCCGGCCTGGACGCCCGACGGGCGCTGGCTCCTCTTCGCCTCCGACCGAGGCGGCGTCTTCAACCTCCACGCCTGGCCGGCCGAGGGCGGGGCGCTCCGGCAGGTCACCAACGTGGAGACGGGCGCGCTCGACCCGGCCGTGTCGCCGGACGGGCGGACCATCGCCTTCATCACGTACGGGCGACAGGGCCACGACCTCGCGAGCATCCCGTTCGAGCCGGAGAGGTGGATGGAGGAGGAGGCGCCGCCGACGCAGGCCACCCCCACGGACGCCCAGACCAGCAATCCGGACGCCCCGAGCAACGGTCCGGATGCCACGACCACCGGTCCGGACGCCCCGAGCAACGGTCCGGATGCCCCGACCACCGGTCCGGACGCCCCGACCACCGGTCCGGATGCCACGACCACCGGTCCGGATGCCACGACCACCGGTCCGGATGCCACGACCACCGGTCCGGACGCCCCGAGCAACGGTCCGGACGCCCCGAGCGTAGGGCCGCAGGCCCGGAGTCGAGGGGCCCCGAACCCCACCTACCCCTCCTCCCCCTACGTCCCCTGGACCGCCCTCCCCACCTTCTGGCTCCCGATCTGGGGCGCGGATGGCTCCGGCGACACGCTGGGCGCCTTCACCGCCGGCGCCGACGTGGTGGGGCTCCACACCTGGCAGGCGCAGGGCTGGTGGAGCTTCGAGCCGGCCACCTTCGGCTACGCGGCCAGCTACCTGGGCGGCTGGTCCTGGCCCGCGCTCGACCTCTTCTCCGAGCGGTACGTCGCGGTGTCGCCGGGCGAGCCGGCCCGCCTCACCGCCGCCTGGACGCCGCTGGCGGGCGGCGCCACCTTCAGCTTCACGCGGCTCGAGCGGGCGCTGCAGCTCCGGCTCGGCTGGTCGGTGACGCGCTGGGACACGCTCGGCGCGCCCGGCTCGGCCGCCGGCATCCCGCCCGAGTACCTCTTCGCCGACGGCACCCTCTCCGAGGCCAGCCTGGGCGCCGCCTACTCCGACTCGCGGCGCTACGCCTGGTCCATCTCGCCGGAGGAGGGGCGGCGCCTCTCGCTCCGGCTCCGCGTGGCGGCCAGGGAGACCGGCAGCGACTACCCGCTCTGGCGCGCCCGGGCCAGCTGGTCGGAGTACCTGCGGGTGCCGGGGACCCGCC
The DNA here is from genome assembly GCA_031396105.1 of Anaeromyxobacter sp. Taxonomy (GTDB): domain Bacteria; phylum Myxococcota; class Myxococcia; order Myxococcales; family Anaeromyxobacteraceae; genus JADKCZ01. The sequence goes on along the minus strand of JANNKC010000233.1, from coordinate 8,867 downwards.
ACGCCGTCCTGGCGGCGCGCCTCTCCGGCGCCCTGGCCCACGGCTCGCTGGGCGGCAGCCCGCCCTTCTCGCTCGGCGGGATCACCAGTCCGAACCCCATCGACCTCTTCCTGCTCCAGACCTTCTCGCCGTCGGACCAGCTGCGCGGCTATCCGGCCGGCCGGCAGGCGGGCAACGGCATCGCCCTGGCCAACCTGGAGCTGCGCGTCCCGCTCGCCTCGCCGGGCTGGGGCCACTCCACCTGGCCGCTCTTCCTGCGGCGCCTCCACGGCGCCGTCTTCGTGGACGCCGGCGAGGCCTTCGTCCAGGGGACGGAGCGCGGCTACGCCGGGAGCGGCTTCCGCTGGGACCGGCTGCGGATCGGCGCGGGCGCCGAGCTTCGGCTGGAGCTCGTGCTCGCCTACTGGATCACGACCGACCTGAGGCTCGGCGTGGCGCGCGGGCTGGGGCGCCCCTTCCGCGGCGAGTCGCCTGGTCAAGACCCGCTGGCCGAGTGGCAGGGGTACGTGACCTTCGGGCCGAGCTTCTAGAGCCGGGAGCAGGCCTCCGGCGCGCCGGGCGGCCCGGTGCGCCTCAGCCTCCGGCGCCAAGCCTGGCGGCGGTGGCCCGCGCCTCCGCGAGCCATGGCAGGTCATCGTCGGCGTGACGCCACATGCCCAGGAGCTCGGACGCGGCGGCCCTGGCCCGCGTCCGGTCGCCCATCCGCTCGTAGGCCAGCGCCTGGACCTGGAGCGCCCTCGGCCAGCCCCAGCTGCGCCAGAGCCCGGCCGGCGCGAGACGCAGCCGTCCGGCCGCCTGGGCCGCCTCGGCGTGGTGTCCGGCCAGCAGCGCCACCTCGCCGAGCAAGAGGTGAGTCTCGGCATCCTTGGCGGCGCCGACGCGGGCCGCCTGCCGCAGCACGTCGAGCGCCCTCGCCACCTGCCCGGCTCTCCAGGCCGCCGCCCCCTCCACCTGGAGCCGGAGAACCTGGGTCGTCGCCGGGCCCAGCATGGCGCGCGCGCCCTCCGCGTCGCCCAGCAGCGCCACCATGACCGCGGCGTGAGCCGATTTCTCCGCCGGAAGCTCCCGGACGAGGTCCCGGGCCTCCCGCGCCAGCGCCGGCTGGGGCGGACCGCCCATGAAGAGCTCGATCTGCATGAGCCGCCCGTAGTGGCGCATCCCCTTGCCCTGCGGCGGTGCGCGCCCGATCACCTCCAGCGCCTCGCGGCGGCGCCCCTGGTAGGCCAGCGCCGATGCCAGGGCCGGGATGGCCGTGATCCGCTCGAGCGAGGAGCGCTCCGGCCCCACGAAGGGGCGCACCAGCGCCTCGGCCTCGGCGTAGCGCCCCGCCAGGATGAGCGTCTCGGCGTGCTGCGCCCGCGAGTGGCCCGTGCCGTCGAGATCGAGCGCGCGCCGCGACGCCGCCACCGCCTCGGCCGGCCGGCCCGTCAGGACGTGCGCCTGCGAGAGGGCCCGGAAGGCCGAGGCGCTCGGCGCGCGCTCGGCCCACCTGGTGGCCTGCTGGAGGAGCTCCGCGGTGCGTCCCAGCTCGGCCAGGCAGTCGGCCACGTGCATCTGCCCAGGCTCCCAGCCCGGGTCGAGCGCCGCGGCCCGCTCGAAGAACGGCAGCCCCTCGGCCGGCCGGCCCGAGTGCAGGTAGAGGTCGCCCGCCATGAACTGGGCCTCCTTGTCCTGCGGGTACCGCTCCACCACCTGGGCATAGAGCCGGTGCGCCTCCTCGTCCCGCCCGTCCAGGTGGGCCTTCCAGGCCATGATGTGCAGCCGCTCCCGCTCCGGCACGCGCCCCACGCCTCGCAGGGCGGCGTCGATCTCGCGCCGCTGTTCCGCCTCCTCCATGCCGGTGAACTGGCCCAGGTAGGCGATGCGGTAGTGGGCCAGGGTGAACTCCGCGTCGATGGCCAGGGCCTGCCGGTAGGCCTCGATGGCCGCCTCGTAGCGGATGGCCTCCTTGAGCTGGTCGCCGCGGAAGTAGTGCTGGTACGCGGCGAAGCTCCCGGTCGTGGCGGAGGCCACCTGCACCCGGGACGCCTCCACCTCGGCGCGCGTCTCGCGGAGGCGGCGGCGCGTCTCCTCCGAGAGCCGGTCCAGCATCTCGGGCACGCTCGCCTTGCCGGTGCCCTGCTCCTTCAGCGTGAAGAGGTACTCGCTGGTGGCCGGGTCCAGCACCTTCAGCTCCATGGCGTAGACCTGGTCGAAGCGCCGGATGGTGGCGATCACCAGGGCCCGCACGCCCGCGCTCCGCGCCAGGTCGCGCCCCACCGTCTCGTCCACCACCTCCACCGCGGGCCGGCCGAGCTGCCGCAGCAGATCCACCATCCGGACCCTGGTCAGCACCGAGAGGCGCCGGGACTGCTCCAGCGAGGTGATGAGCAGGGTGGAGAGCCCGTCGAGCTCCGGGTCGCCGGTCTGGTTGGCCACGTCGGCCACCGCCACGGTGATGCGCCCGTCCGGCCCCTCGGCGGGCGCGCGCCCCCGCAGCCACCAGGCCGCCCCGAGGGCCAGCAGCGCCCCGGCCACCAGGCTCCCGGCCGCGAGGAGGGCCAGCCGCTGCCAGCCCGCCCGGACCCGCTTGACCGTCCCCGGCGCCGACGCCGGCGCCGAGTCCAGCTGGCGGGCCAGCGCGGCCAGCGGCTCGAGGACGGCGGCGCCGTCGCGGGGGCGATCCACCGGCCGGCGGGCCAGCATCCGGTCCACCAGTCCGCCCAGGGCCGGCGCCCCCGGGACCTCGAGGAGCTGGGCCCGGCCGGATGGAGAGGCGCCCGTGGCGGGCCGCTCGCCCGTCAGGAGCTCGTGGAGGATGATGCCGAGGGCGTAGACGTCGGTGCGCTCGTCCTCCGGCGCGCCCTCCGCCTGTTCGGGCGCCATGTAGCCGCTGGTCCCGCCCTCGGCCCGGCGGCGGCCGAAGGCGTGCGCCATGCCGAAGTCCAGCACCTTGACGCGGCCGTCGTCGCAGATGAAGACGTTGGCCGGCTTGAGGTCGCGGTGGATCACGCCATGCGCGTGGGCGTGCGCCACGCCCCGCGCCACCTCGGTGGCGATTCGCACGGCCTCTCGCGGCGAGACCGGCCCGAGGGCCAGCCGGTCGGCCAGCGTCTGGCCGTGCAGGAGCTCCATCACCAGGTAGGCGCCCTCCGGAGCGCGGCCCACGTCGTGGAGCGTGACCAGGTTCGGGTGGGAGAGCCGGGCCGCCGCCTCGGCCTCGCGCAGCAGCCGCTCCTCGCAGAGCTCCGAGCGGGAACCGGCGCGCACCGCCTTGAAGGCCACGCTCCGCCCCAGCTCCCGGTCGCGGGCCTCCCACACCACGCCGAACCCGCCGCGGCCAACCTCGCGCACGAGCTCGAAGCGCCCCACCAGGGCGCCGGCCGCCAGCGCGTCGCCCCAGGCCTGGTCGCGCGCCAGATCCGGTGCGCCAGCCAGCTCCTTCAAGAGCGCCGTCAGCGTCCCAGGCGCCACGCCTGGCGCGGCACCGCCGCGGCCATCTCCGCGACCCTGGTCGCCCAAGCTGCACCTCCCGGTGGGCCAGGGCCATATCGCCGGCCCCCTCGACGCGCCAGCCCCGTGGGGGCGGCCAGCCGCCCCGAAAAGGGTTCACCGCGCGACGCCTGTCAGGTCCGTCCGCCTCGCCGGTCCAACTGGCAGAACGGGAGATGTTCCCCGAGGAGACCGCCATGACGAACCTGAGCCAGCCTTCCGTCCGCCCCGTCCTGCCCTTCCCCTCCGCGCTGCTCGCCGGCGCCCGCACGGCCGTCGTGCTGGGTCTCTTCGCGGCGCTCGCGGGTGGCTTCGTCGCCAGCCTGACCTCGGCGCCGGCGCCCGAGGCGGCGCAGCTCGCCGCGGCCCGCGCCCGCTGCCTCACGGGCCACTGCTAGCGGCGGGGCCCTTCGCCATGGGCGCCCCGGACCGGCTACCCTCGTCCCGTGACACTCGACGAAGAGGTCCGCGCCCTGCTCGACGGCGGGGATGCCCGGGCGGCCGCCACGGCGGCCCTGCGCGGGCTCGCCCCAGATCTGCTGCGCTTCCTCCGGTCCGTGCTGCGCGACGAGGCCCTCGCCGGCGAGGCCTTCTCTCTCGCGGCGGAGCACCTGTGGCGCGGCCTCCCCGCCTTCGAGTGGCGCGCCTCGCTCAAGACCTGGGCGCTGAGGCTCGCCCTCAACGCCGCCTCGCACGTGCGAGACGACGCCTGGCGACGCAAGGGACGCGCCTTCCGCACCGGCGAGGCCTCGGCGCTGGCGGTCGAGCTCTCGACCAGGACCGTGGTGCGCGACGAACGGCAGCGCCAGGCGCTGCTGGCGCTCCGCGCCGAGCTCACGCCCGCGGAGCAGACGCTGCTGGCCCTGCGGCTCGACCAGGCGCTCGAGTGGTCCGAGATCGCGACCATCCTCGTCGAGGGCGCGGACGCGCCCAGCCCCGCCACCCTGATGAAGCGGTTCGAGCGGCTCAAGGAGCGGCTCGGCCGGCTGGCCCGCGAGCGCGGCGTCCTCGACCAGGAAGGGGGCTGAGACGCCACGGCCCGCCTCATCCCCCGTCTTGCAGCCCCTGCTCGCGGGTGCTAAATAGGCGCCCCTTTGTGCCGACATAGCTCAGTTGGTAGAGCAGCTGATTCGTAATCAGCAGGTCTTCGGTTCAAATCCGAATGTCGGCTAAATAAATCGCGGACTCACGAACGCCGGTGTGCCCTGAATGGGCCCGTCGGCGTTCGCACTTGGCCGTCCATTTGCCACACCACCCCCAAGCGCGAAGTGCCCTGAATTCAGCGCGGTGCTCGCCTGGGCTTCACCCGGTCCGGCGTCTACTACTGTGAGCGGATGGTGGGCGGCAGGCGCCTGCGGCCCTCGACTCCCTCAAGTTCCAGCAGTTCGCGCAAGGTCGGACCCCCAAGTACGTCGACGAGCAGGCGCGCTACATCCAGCGATGGGGCGAGCGGCGAGCCTTCCTTTCCCTGGACAGCTTCACCCGCGACGACGTCGAGTCGTTCCTGGCCGACCTCCAGCAGGGCGAGGTTACGACCAAGCTCGTCAAAAAGCGCGGCGAAGATGGCCAGGTCGTTGCCGGCGAGGACGGCAAGCAGTATGCGCCCGCGTAGCGCCAGGCTGAGTGGGTCCGCGTGGTAGCGTTCCTCTGCTTCCAGCCCAAGGAGTGGGACATGCACGTGAAGAAGGCGGGGATTGCTGCGCTCGTGGCGTCGGGACTCTTGGCGGCAGGTTGCGCTACGAGTCGCCCTATCGAAACCGGCAAGAACGAGTACACGTTGCAGTCCCGTGCCCTGACTCCTGATGGTGCAGTTGAGGACGGCATCGCCGCCGCGAACAAGGCCTGCGGAGAGAAGAATCAGAAGGCGCGTATCCTGAAGTTGGAGCCTGTCTCGGTATTCGACCTCTACCACCGCCGACAGGTGTGGTTCCACTGCGAGTAGGTCGTGCGGCTGTCTAAGCTGGACTGGCCATAGGACGGATGCATTTTCGCAGAGCGCGCAATAGCCGACCGGTAGCCCAGGCCTACCGCGCAGACGAAGCGTAAGACGTAGGGTCCGCTCGACCGTCGGTTGATTCGCGTCAACGCCTCCGCGGGCGCGGGGCGTAGGCTCCGAAGCAGGGGGATTCGCTCATGGGCTTCCGCTTCCAGCGTCGCCTCACGCTCTTCCCGGGCGTCCGGCTCAACTTCTCGCGTCACGGCATTTCAACGTCCATCGGTCCCCGCGGCGCGAGCATCACGCTCGGTCAGCACGGCGCCACGATGAACCTCGGCATCCCGGGCACCGGCATGTCCTACCGGCAGCGCCTCGGAGGTGGCGGCGAGGGCCAGCCGGGCGCGCCGCAGACCGAGCTGGCCGAGGCGCCGCCCAGCACCGCCGTCGAGAGCGCCCCGGTGTCAGAGGTGACGAGCGAGGGCCTGGAGTCGCTGAAGCAGCTCATCCAGGAGGCCCTGGCCGAGCGCGAGTCGCTGCGCCGAGACATTCCCCAGGCGCGGGAAGCCCTGGCCGTCGCGGAAGGCCGGCTGCGGCGAGCCCAGAACTGGTTCTTCGGGCTCTTCATCGGCAAGCAACTACCCCAGCGCCAGGAGGCCGTAGATGCGAAAGCGGCCGAGCTGGAGACCCAGGAGGCGCGCCTGACCGGCGCCGTCATCGACCTAGAGTTCAACCTCGACCCGCCCACGGTGGCTGCCTTCACCGCGCTGACCGAGGCGTTCGAGCACCTCGCCGGCTGCCAGGTCATCTGGGACGTCACATCGGAGCGGCACGAAGACACCCGGGTGACGAGGTCGTCGGCGTCGCGGACGGTGAGCCGAACGCCCGTTCGCTTCGACGTTGCCGAGGACACTGTGCTCCAGTCCGACGCCAAGGTGCTGCGCCTCCGGAACGCGAACGGCGCGGACCTCTCGGTGTACCCCGGCTTCATGATGCTGGTGAGCAAGGACGACATCGCGCTGGTGGAGTTGCGCGACATCGAGCTGGGCTACAGCCAGGTCCGCTTCACCGAGACGGACACCATCCCGTCCGATGCGACCGTGGTGGGCCAGACCTGGGCCAAGTGCAACAAGGACGGCTCGCCCGACCGGCGCTTCGCCAACAACTACTCCATCTCGGTGGCCAGCTACGGCCAGCTCAGCCTGCGGAGCCCGAGCGGCATGAAGGAGGAGTACCAGGTTTCCAACGCGGAGAAGGCTGCCCGGTTCGCCGAGACCTTCTCGGACTACAAGCGCAGCCTCCGCGAACTGTCGGCACGAGGGCCAGCGGCCAGCGCCGAGGCGCCGAAAGCGCTGGAGTCGAAGGCGCTGGGGTCGAAGGAGCCCGAGGCGCCCTCCCACCAGTGGAAGTCGCTCCCATTCCTGCGCGCCTCCGACGCGGCCTCGGCCGGGCACGCCCTCCGGCTCATGGAGCAGTTCATTGCCCTGGTGAAGGCCGACGTCGACGGCTTCAGCGGGGTCAACCACTCCCTGGCCGACGTCGAGCGGTTCACCGTCACGCTCGCGTCCGTTCCCGGCGAGGTGAAGGCGTTCCTCGACCGCACGCCAGGTGCGGCGCCGGTCGCGTCCAAGGTGGTCCAGTCGGTCGTCGACATGGTGCGCGAGCCGGTGGCACAGGTCCTGAAATCCATCGAGGGGCTGGAACCGGCCGTAGCGGCGAAGCCCGAGGCCCGGAGCGCGCTGAGAGCTGCGCAAGCGGCTGAGCAGGCGCTGCGAGTGTAGTCGCGCGAAAGGACTCACATGGCTCGGAAGCGATTCGTCTGGGGCAAGTGGCGCGAGGTGCTGGAGAGCGGCGTCATCGGGGCACCGTGCCCTGAGCCGTCCCAGGCCGAGCAGGAACTGGCTGAGGCCCAGGAGCGCGCAAGCGGGCTCGTGTTGCAGCCGCTGGTATTGAAGGGCGGCACGAAGTGCCCCTGCTGCGGCGCGCTCCTGGGCTTCATCGAGAACAGCAGGTGCCTGAGGTGCAAGAACGATTTTTACGCCGAGGTCGAGGCGCGGGAGGGGGAGCCGGCTCCGGCGCCCGTGGAGGTTTTCGAGCCGAAGCGCCCACCACCAGGCACGCGCGAGTACCGCGTAATCACGCAACGGGATGAGTTCTTCGGCGGGAAGTTCGACCCGATGAAGCTCCAGGGCCTGATGAACCGTGAGGCCGCTAGTGGCTGGCGGGTCGTCTCGGTGGCTGCTGCCGACGTGTCGACCTTCTGGGGCTCATTCTGGACCGGACGTGGGGCACGGCAGGAACTGGTCATCGTAATGGAAAGGGTCTACTGACGGCGGGTCCACGGCGCGCGCCGCGTGTGCTCGGGTCCTTGTGCTGCCGGCGCCCGCTTTCGACCCGGCCACGCTGCAGCCTTGGTCGAGCACTGGCTCCGCTGGCGCGAGCCGAGCCAGGCGCGGGGTGAGAGGAACGTGCAGGCGCGCGCGGTTTCCTGCCCGCGCTCGCCCCGTTTGCCCGCGGATTCCACTTGACGCCATCTCGCGTGATTTCACGCTCCGCGAACGAGCCGCTCTATGAACACGCGCCAGGAAGCCTGCGCGGCCCTATGGCGGGCGCAGGGCGCTGGCGAAGGGCTCGCGAAGACCGCAGGCGCGAACGCCGCGCCTGGCGTGGATGCGTGCGTTTGGCGCGGCCCGGAAATCACGTGCGAGGATCGCCTCATGGAGACCACCACCATGACGACCACCTCCCTCGACCTCCCCGCCGCCCGGCAGGCGCGCGACGGCCTGGCCACGCTGCTGCGCGCCGAGCGCGGCGCGGCGGCCGACTTCCTGCTGGCGCTCGCCGACTTCGACCGTCGCCGTGGGTGGGAGCGGCTGGGGCACGCCTCGCTCTTCGCGTTCCTGCACGCCGAGCTCGGGCTCTCGACGGCCGCCACCTTCTGGAGGATGAGCGCCGCACGGCTGCTGCAGCGCTTCCCCGAGCTCATCGAGCCCTTGCGAGACGGCCGGCTGTGCCTCACCACGACGGCGGAGCTGGCCAAGGTGCTGACCGAAGCGAACAAGGCAGAGGTCCTCCCGCGCTTCTTCGGCTCCTCGGCCCGGGAGGCGAAGGAGCTGGTTGCCGAGCTGCTGCCGCGGGAGGCGCCCCCGGCGAAGACGGTGGTGACTGGCCCGGAGCGGCGTGAGCTGGCGAAGCCGCCGCCCTTGTCGCTCTTGTCGGACCAGCCGGCGGCCGTGAGCCGGGAGGCGTCGGTCTCGACGCCGGCCCCCATTTCACTTCGGGCGCCCGAAATGGGAACGACCCACCCCGTGTGGGTCACCGGTCGGCGCGACGAGGTGGAGCCGCTCACCGCCGAGCTGCGCCGGCTCCACGTCACCGTGTCGCGCGGCCTGCTGGAGAAGGTGGCCCGCGCCCGGGACGGCCTCTCTCACGCCCTCCCCGGCGCCACCACCGAGCAGGTGCT
>JANNKC010000216.1:0-3715 GCA_031396105.1 Anaeromyxobacter sp. | reverse complement strand
GCGTCGGTGACGGAGATGAGCGGCACGGTGCCGGTGCCGGTGGTCACCTACGAGCTCGACCAGGCCGGGCGGCCCACGAGGGAGACCCGTGGCGCGGACGTGAAGACGTTCGGGTGGGACGGCGCGGGTCGGCTCCGCCGGGTGGGCGTGACGCCGCCGGCGGGCGCCCCGTTCGAGGTGACCTACGGCTACGACCACGCCGGGCTGCGGACCTGGAAGGAGGGCCCGGGCGGCCGCTCGACGTGGCTGTGGGGTGCGGGCGTGCTGGAGGAGGAGACGCCGGCCGGCGGCACGGCGGTCCGGTACACGCGGCTCGGCGGCCTGGCCATCGCGGCGGGCGCCGACCGGCTGCTGCATGACGGCCAGGGGAGCGTGGTTGCGGCACTCCGCCCGTTGACGCAGGCATGGGCCCTTCCGAAGCAGCAGCGAAGTCGTTGCACTATCCGGAGGTGGAGACGCGATTCCGGGAGGCCTTTCCGTTTGTGAGCCTACCGTCGTAGGGACCTCTTCAAGTTTCGGGCAGTCGCCGGAGGGCGATGAGTGCACAGGCGAAGTGGATGAAGGCCCGGAAGTTCTCGACGTTCCCCTAGTACCACTCGGTCAGTTGGTTGACCGAGATCGTTGGTTGTGATCTACCGTTGGGATGAATCCACGGGCGATTGCGAAGCTGGGGCGGGAGCTCACTGAGTACGTGGAGACCCTCGTGGAGGGCATGGGCCGCGAGGAGCGGCGCCGCGCCATGGGCCTGTACGTCACCGGCCTCCTGCTCGACGGGGAGCGCAAGAGCATCGAGCCGATGGCGTCGCGGCTGGTGGACTCGCCTACCGAGGTCGAGGCGATGCGGCAGCGGCTCCAGCAGTGCGTCACGGTGAGCGACTGGTCCGACGACGAGCTGCGCCGCCGGCTCGCGCTCAAGCTCGACGCCGAGCTGCCGAACGTCGAGGCGCTGGTCATCGATGACACCGGCTTCCCGAAGAAGGGGAAGGCCTCGGTCGGCGTGGCGCGGCAGTACTCGGGCACGCTCGGCCGCACCGACAACTGCCAGGTGGCCACGAGCCTTCACCTCGCCAGCGAGGCCGGGAGCGGCTGCATCGCGCTCCGCATCTACCTGCCCGAGGCGTGGGCCAGCGACCTGCCGCGACGGAAGAAGGTCGGCGTTCCGGAGAGCGTCGTGTTCCGCAAGAAGTGGGAGATCGCACTCGACCAGCTCGACGACGCCATTGCCTGGGGCGTCCGCAAACACCTGGTCCTCGCGGACGCCGGCTACGGCGACGTCGGCGACTTCCGCGACGGCCTCACCGAGCGCGGCCTGCAGTACGTCGTCGGCGTGGCGAGCACCGTCAAGGTCTGGCCGCCCGGTGAAATGCCCACCGAAGACGGCGTCCCGGTGACCGTTGCAGATGTCGCGAAGTCCCTGAAGCGCAGCGACTACACGACGGTGACTTGGCGCGAGGGCTCCAAGGGCCGGCAGACCTCCCGCTTCGTCGCCATGCGCGTCCGCGTGGCCACCGGCCATGGTCGCGGCCGGCCTGCGGGCGACCTGCAGTGGCTCCTCTGCGCCTGGCCGAAGGGCGAGACGGAGCCGACCAAGTTCTGGCTCTCGACGCTCCCGATCAAGACCACGCTCAAGGACTTCGTCCGCGCCGCCAAGCTGCGCTGGCGCGTCGAGCGCGACTACCAGGAAATGAAGCAGGAGCTTGGCCTCGACCACTTCGAAGGGCGAACCTGGCGCGGCTTCCACCACCACGCCAGCCTCTGCGCCATCGCACACGGCTTCCTCGCGCTCCGCCGAGCGCTTTTCCCCCCAGAGCCGGGTGCGGTGGACCCTTCCCATGGTCAGGCGCGTGCTCCAGCAGGTCCTGCTACGCCTCGTTGGCGTCTGCCCTCTGTGCCGAAGGCCCATCGATAATCGCTCACTGCCTCAGGGACCATCGCGGATGTGATCAAGTGGTACTAAGTGACTGGCATTGAGCCTAACCGCGGTCGCGCGGGGGGCGCCGGATGGTGCGCCGCTCCGGGCGCTGCTCCTGGCGCCGCTCCGGGCGCTGCTCGGGGCGCCTTTTCGGACGCCGCTCGGGGCGCTGCTCGGGAGGGCCCTTGGTGATCCGCTCCGGGCGCCGCTCGGTGCGGGCCTTCGGGCTCCGCTCGGTCCGCTGGCTCGGGCGCCGCTCGGTGCGCTGGTCCGGCCACCGCCCGGTGCGCTGGCTGGTCCGCCCATCGGTGGGCCGCTCCTCCCGCCGGGAGCTCCGCCGCGGCGCGGGGCGACGAACGGGCCGCCGCTTCTCGGCGGGCGTGACCTTCGCGGCGGGCACCTTGGGCCCCGGCTCGTAGCGGGGCTTCTGGGGGTGCTTGCGGTAGAGCAGCACGGTGCGCCCCAGCAGCTGCGCCACCTGCGCGCCAGGCAGGCCGGCCAGCCAGGCCGCCACCTCGAAGCGCCCCTCCGGGCTCTCGCTGCCCACCTTCACCTTGATGAGCTCATGGGCCAGGAGCTGCGCGTCGAGCGCCTGCGCCACCGCCGGCGTGGGCCCCTCCTTGCCCACCTGGACCACCGGCGAGAGGTGGTGTCCGGCGGCGCGCAGCGCCTTGCGCAGGCGGGAGGACGGCATGAGGGACTGCTTCCTGGGGCTGACGGGTTCGGTCACGGTCACTTCCTCAGATACTTGAGCTCGCGCTGCAGGTCGGAGTGCTCCGGGGCGACGCCGAGGCCGCGCTTCAGGTGTTTCTCGGCGAGGGCGAGGTCCCCCGTGATCTTGGCCATCTGGCCCAGGAACAGGTAGCCCTGGGCACACCTGGGGTTCTTCTTGAGCCCCGCCTCGATGGCGCTGGCGGCGCCGCCCAGGACCTTCCTCTTGTCCTGGGCGAGCAGGAACTCGCACCAGGCCTTCCATATCCCGAACTCGGGCTCGTCCGGGTTGAGCTTCATCGCCTCGACGAACTTCGGGACCGCGTCGGCGTAGCTGCGCGCCTTGACCAGCAGCGTGCCGGCCTGGAAGACGTTCTCGGCGTGGAGGATGCTCATGATGTCCACGTCCACGCCGGCGCCGGTCCTCAGGTCATCGAGGTAGGCGACGCGCAGGGCGTCGTCCCCAACCACCCCCCAGGCCTCGCTGATGCGGGAGAAGAGGTCGGCGCAGAGCTGTTTCACCTCGGGCGCCGCGGAGGTCGCCACCGTGTCGGGGTGATAGGCCTTGGCGAGCTGGAAGTACGCCAGCTTGATCTGCGCGGCGGTGGCGTCCTGCTTCACGCCGAGCACCTGGAAGTGGTCGGTCTCCTTGGCGTGGAACCTGGCGAGGAGCGCCTGCAGGGTGTCCGGGGTCGGGGCGGGCTGGGCCGGCGCCGAGGTCGGGGGCCGGTTGGGAAACCGCGGTTGAAGCCGTGCTGCGCGAACGCTTCTCGGCCTTGACGGCCGATGCGGACACTGTGCGGGCGGCTCTTGCCGCACCCCCTCCGGCGATTCTTGCTCTGGCGCTAACACGAGCCGGCGCCACTGTGCCGGCGGCCGGCGACAGCCTGCGCGCCAAGGTGCGCTGCGACGATGCGCGCTGGGCCGGCGTGCTCGACGAATGGCTGGCCGGCGTCGCCGTTGCCGACGACCTGAGCACCGAATTGCCGCTGGCTGCCGGCCAGCGCGTGTCGCGCGCCGGACACCTGCTGACCCCCGTCGGCCTCACGCTGTATGTACCGGATGCGAAGACCCACGGCGTCATCGAACGCC
>JANNKC010000171.1:0-17805 GCA_031396105.1 Anaeromyxobacter sp. | reverse complement strand
CCGGCCAGGTGGCCTTCGGGCGGCGAGGGGGCGGCCGGCGCGCCCCGCCTGGGCACGCGGCGGGCCGGCGCGGCGGTTACACGACGGGGCGTGGCCGCGCCGACACCGCTCGCCGATGCGCAGGGACGCCTCATCGCCTACCTGCGCCTCTCGCTGACCGACCGCTGCAACTTCCGCTGCGGGTACTGCTCCGTGGCCGAGCACGACGACCCGGCACGACTCCTCTCCCGCGCCGAGCTGGCCCGGCTGGCCGTGATGTTCGGCCGGCTCGGCGTGCGCCGTATCCGGCTCACCGGCGGCGAGCCCACGCTGCGAGGCGAGGTGGTGGAGATCGCCCGCGACGTGCGCCGGGCGCCGGGCATCGAGGAGGTGGCCATCACCACCAACGCCCACCGCCTCGCCGGGCTGGCGCGGCCGCTGAAGGAAGCCGGCGTGGACTGCCTCAACGCCTCGCTCGACACGCTGCGCCAGGATCGGCTCACCGCGGTGAGCGGCCGCGGCGCGCGTCTCGGCGAGGTGCTCGCCGGGATCGACGCCGCCGCCGAGGCGGGCTTCGCCCACTTCAAGCTCAACACGGTGGTGATGGGCGGGGTCAACGAGGACGAGCTCGGCGACCTGGTGCGCCACGCCTGGGCGCGCGGGGCCACGCCGCGCTTCATCGAGCTGATGCCGTTCGGGCCGGGCCGGCCCGTGCCGACGGCGCAGGTCAAGGCGATGCTCGCCGCGCAGGGCGTGGCGCTCCGTCCGAGCGACCGGCGCGGCTGGGGTCCGGCCCACTACATGCTGGCCCGCGACGGCGAGGGGCGCGAGCGCCACGTCGGCTTCATCGGCGCCATGACCGAGAACTTCTGCGACCGCTGCAACCGCGCGCGCCTCACCGCGCAGGGCGAGTTCCAGGCCTGCCTGGGCGGCGAGGCACGGGCGGACCTGCGGACGCCCCTGCGCGCCGGCGAGCCTGACGAGGCCATCGAGCGGCGCGTCCGCGCCGCGCTCGCGGCCAAGGGGCCGCGACACCACATGGAGGAGGCCGCGGCCGGGCTGGTCCGGCTCCGGCCCATGATGGGGATCGGCGGGTGAGCGCGGCGAGCCGCGTCGCCGGAGGATCAGCCGACGGACGCGCCGATCTCCGCCACCACCCGCCGAAGCTCGTCCGCCGACCAGGGCTTGGCGATGGCGGCGGCGAAGCCGTGCGCCCGGTGGTCGGCCAGCACCGCGGAGTTGGAGTAGCCCGAGGAGACGACGGCGCGGACGCCCGGGTCGAGCGCGCGCAGCGCCGCCAGCGTCTCCAGGCCGGCCATGCCGCCGGGGACGGTGAGGTCCAGCACCGCCAGCTCGAAGGGGCGACCCGCCTCCCGTGCCGCGCGCCAGTGCGCCACGGCCTCCTCGCCATCGGCGGCCACCGCCACGTCGCAGCCCGCCGCGGTGAGGACCCGCTGCGCCACGCGCCGGATGGGCTCCTCGTCGTCCATCACGAGCACGCGGCGCCGCACCGCCGGGGAGGGGACCTGCGGCGCCGGCGGGAGCACGGTCCGGTCCGGGTGGGCCGGAAGGAAGACCTCGAAGGTGCTTCCCTGGCCGGCGCCCGAGCGGACCTCCACCTGGCCGCCGTGGCGCGCCACGATGGAGTGCGTCACCGCCAGCCCCAGGCCGGAGCCGCGCTGCTTGGTGGAGTAGAAGGGGTCGAAGATCCGCGCCACCTGCTCGGCCGGGATGCCCGGACCCTGGTCGGTGACCCGCAGCCGGAGGCACGGGCCGGCCGGAGTGGCCGCCGGCGCGCGCTCCACGTTGGCGAGCGAGAGCACCACCACCCCGTCCGGCCGCGCCTCGAGCGCGTTGAGCACCAGGTTCTGCACCACCTGGCCGAGCTGGCCGGCGTCGGCCTCCACCGGCCACAGCCCCGCCGGCGCCTCGACCTGGCAGGCGCCAGCCGCCCCGCGCGACGCGAAGAGGGCGGCCTCGCGCACCAGCGGGCCCGGGTCGAGCAGCGCCTTCGCCGGGGCGCCGCCACGGGCGAAGGTGAGGAGCTGCCGGGTCAGCGCCTGCGCCCGGCGGGCGGCCGCCTCGGCCTCGCCGAGCAGCTCCTCCCGCTCCGCCGGCGGCGGGTCATCGGCGCGCAGGAACGTCAGGTTGGCCAGCACCCCGGTGAGCAGGTTGTTGAAGTCATGGGCGATGCCGCCGGCCAGCACCGCCAGCGCCTCGAGCCGCTGCGCCCGCGCCTGGGCCTCCTCGCGCCGCTCCCGCTCGCTCAGGTCGATGGCCAGCGACATGACCCCCTGCACCTGGCCGCCGTCGTCCACCAGCGTGGTGTTGAACCACTCGCAGGTGATGCGGCCGCCGTCGCGGGTCACGTTGGCGTTGACGTGGTGCGAGCCGCCGGCGCGCTCCAGCAGCCGCCCCCACACCACCTGGAGGTTGGGCCGCAGCTCCGCCGGCAGGAGGAAATCGGCCACCTGGCCGGTGACCTCGACGCTCGACCAGCCGAAGAGCTTCTCCGCCGCGGGATTCCAGTAGACCACCCGGAACTCGCGGTCGAACTCGATGACCCCCACCACCGTCTGGTCGAGGTGGAGGGCCAGCTTGCCCTCGGAGCGGCGCAGCGCCGACTCGGCCCGGCGCCGCTCGCCGAGCTCCAGCTGCAGCGCTTCGGTGGCCTTGGCCACCTGGCGGCGCAACGCCCGGTTCCAGGCCAGCGCCAGGAGCCCCGCCAGCGCCAGCGCGCCCAGCGTGGCCGCCGCCCACCCGGCGACCTGGCGGCCCGACAGGAAGTGACCGCCCTGGATGCGGAGCCAGCGCGCCTGGATGGCGTCGCGCTCGGCCGGGGTCACCGCGGCCAGCCCCTTGGCCATGATGGAGCGCAGCAGCGGCTGGTCGCTGCGGGTGGCGATGGCGAGGACGTTCGTGCGACCCGAGTCGGACGCCACGCGCAGGTTGGTGATGCCCTGGCGCTCGATGAGCCAGGAGGCCACCGCCAGGTTGACCACCGCTGCGTCGACACGGCCGAAGGAGACCTCCATCAGGCAGGCCAGGTCGTCCGGCTGCGGCACCACCTGGATGTCCGGATAGGTGCTGCCCAGGTGCTCCTGGAGCGCGTAGCCGCTGGTCACCGCGACCCGGTGCCCGGCGAGCCCCGCCATGGTGAAGTCACCCTCGGCCCCGGCCCGGACGATGACGACGTTGGGGATCTCCAGGATGGGCGGCGTCCAGTCGAGATAGGCGGCGCGCTCCGACGTCGGCTGGGCGGCGGTGATGCCATCCACCTCGTGGTGCCGGGCGCGCCACAGCGCCTCGTCCCAGCTCGGCACCCGCACGATCTCGATGCGGGCCCCGAGGCGGGCCTGGATGAGCTCGAAGTAGTCGGCCACCATCCCACGGTAGGCCCCCAGCTCGTCGAACCACTCGATGGGCGGAAAGGCCGGGTCGGGGGCGAAGCGGAGCGGCCCGTGGGCGGCGAGCCAGGCCCGCTCCTCGGAGGTCAGCTCGACCGAGGCGGGCCCGCCGGTGCCCATGGCCATCGCGGGCGCCAGGGCGAGCGCCGCCGCCAGCAGGGCCGCCCAGCGCAGCAGCCCGGCCGCGTGGGGCCTGGACGCCCTGATCCGGCGGCCGCGGTCGTGGCGCGTGAACGGCACGGCGCCATTCAACCATGCAGGGGGCAGGGCCCACCACCGCCTTCGCCCGGCCCCTCGATCCCGAGCTCGGTTCGCGCCGCCTACCGCCGCCCCCACAGGAGCAGGCGCCGGTAGGTGTAGAGGAACGGCCGGTCGTCCGGCAGCGCCGCAGCCAGGAGCACCCGGTAGCGCGACAGGAAGGTGGGCCACAGGCCCGCCGGGAGCCGCCGCTCGTAGTCGGTGAGCGTGGTGCCGCGCACCCACTCCACCACCTCGTCGCGCGAGGCGAGCTCATGGCCGTAGACCTCGAGCCGCACGCGGCGCGCCGTGAAGCCGAGCCGGACGAGCTGCTCGGCGTACCGCTCCGGCGTGAGCACCGGGCTCTGCCGCGTCCAGCCGCCGAGCGCCTCGTGGAAGGGCGACTCCGCCGCCACCGCCCTCGCCACGGCGTGGCTCGGGTGGTGGTCGTTGCACGGCACCTGCACGGCGAGCTGGCCGCCGGGCGCGACCAGGCCGGCCAGGCGCGGCAGGAGCCTCTCGTGGTCCTCCACCCAGTGGAGCGCGGCGTTGGAGAAGACGAGGTCCCAGTGGCCGTCGCAGAAGGCGCCCGCGTCGCCCTCCACGAAGCGCAGCCCCCCGCCGGCGAGGGCGGCGGCCCTCTCGAGCATGGCCGCCGACGAGTCCACCCCCAGCGTCTCCGTGGCCCCGAGCCGCTCGTGCAGCAGGCGCGTCAGGTCGCCGGTGCCGCAGCCGAGGTCCAGCAGGCGCGCGGCGCGAGCCGGCTGGAGCAGGGCCACCAGATCGTCGAAGGGCAGCCGCCGCTCGGCGGCGAAGCGGCCGTACCGCTCCGGGTTCCAGGGATCGAGGGTGGCCATGGGCCGGATGCTAGCCCGGCCGGCGCCCCGGGGAATGCCGGGGCCGGCCCGCCGATTGACCTCCTGCGCGACTCGCGGCACATTGCCCCCGCCTTCCCACACCCTCGGAGCCCCATGCGCATCCGCCTCGCCACCCTCGGCGCGCTCGCCGTCGCCGTCCTCGCCTGCCAGTCTCCCCGCCCGACCCCGGCCGCCACCCCCGACGCCGCGGCCACCGGCAAGAACGCGCCGGTCGCCCGCATCGCCGGCGTCGTCGTGACCGCCGACGAGCTGGACAGGTCGATCCGCAACGAGCTCAACGAGGTCGAGCAGAAGACCTACGACCTCCGCAAGGGGGCGCTGGACCAGCTCATCAACCAGCGGCTGGTGGAGCAGAAGGCCAAGGCCGCCGGCAAGGAGGTCAACGAGTTCCTCCGCGCCGAGCTGGCCAGCAAGGTGGCCGAGCCCAAGGACGAGGAGGTGCGCGCCCTCTACGAGCGGGCCAAGGCGGCCAAGCAGGTCGAGGAGCCCTTCGACAAGGTGAAGGAGCAGGTCGTCGGCTTCCTCAAGCAGCAGAAGGGGCAGGCGGTGCTGGCCCAGTACCTGGAGCAGCTCCGCGCCGAGGGCAAGGTGGAGGTGCTGCTGCCGGCCTACCTGCCGCCCAAGGTCGAGGTGGCCGCCACCGGCCCGTCCAAGGGACCCGAGGGCGCGCCCATCACCATCGTGGAGTTCTCCGACTTCCAGTGCCCTTACTGCGCCAAGGCCGAGCCCACCGTGAAGGACCTCATGGAGCTGGAGAAGTACAAGGGCAAGATCCGGCTGGTCTTCCGCGACTACCCGCTCGAGTTCCACAAGCTGGCCCCCAAGGCGGCCGAGGCGGCCCACTGCGCCGGCGACCAGGGCAAGTACTGGGAGATGCACGGCAAGCTCTTCGCCGCCACGCCCAAGCTGGAGGTCACCGACCTGAAGGGCTACGCCCGCGAGCTCACGCTGGATGGCGGCCGCTTCGACAAGTGCCTCGACTCGAACGAGAAGACCAAGGTGGTGCAGGACCACTTCAAGGCCGGCGCCGAGGCCGGGGTGCGCGGCACCCCCGCCTTCTTCATCAACGGCCGGCTCATCTCGGGCGCCCAGCCGCTGGAGGCCTTCAAGGCCATCATCGACGCCGAGCTGGCCGCCAAGAAGTAGGCTTGCGCTGGCGCCCGGCGGCCGGGCCGTTAGATCCTGGGCCGCCGGGAGGACCACATGGGCGCATACGGACAGGGCGAGGCGTCGGCCTTCGCGGAGCGACGCCGCACGCGGCAGGTCAAGGTCGGGCCGGTGGTGATCGGCGGCGGGGCGCCGGTCTCCGTCCAGTCCATGACCACCACCGACACCGCCGACGCGGCGGCCACGCTGGCGCAGATCCGGGCGCTGGCCGAGGCGGGCGCCGACATCGTCCGCCTCGCCGTGCCGGGCGCCGACGCGGCCGACGCGCTGCCCGCCATCGTGCAGGCCTCCCCGGTCCCGCTGGTGGCCGACATCCACTTCGACTACCGGCTGGCGCTCCGGGCGCTCGAGGCCGGCATCCACGCCATCCGGCTCAACCCCGGCAACATCGGGTCGCGCGACCGGGTGCGCGAGGTGGTCAAGGCGGCCCGCGAGCGCATGGTCCCCATCCGCATCGGCGTCAACGCCGGCTCGCTGGAGCAGGACATCGTGGAGAAGCACGGCTGGCCCACCGCCGAGGGGATGGTGGAGAGCGCGGCCCGCCACATCCAGTTCCTCGAGGACGAGGGGTACCGGGAGATCAAGGTCTCGCTCAAGGCGCACGACGTGGCCATGACGGTGGCCGCCAACCGGCTCTTCGCCCGGCGCTTCGACTACCCGCTCCACCTCGGGGTCACCGAGGCCGGCACGCTGCTGGCCGGCACGGTCAAGAGCGCCGCCGGCCTGGGCATCCTGCTGGCCGACGGCATCGGCGACACCATCCGCATCTCGCTGACCGCCGACCCGGTGGAGGAGGTGCGGGTGGCGCGGCTGCTGCTCAAGTCGCTGGGGCTCAAGTTCGGCGGCGCCACGCTGACCTCCTGCCCCACCTGCGGCCGCTGCTCGGTGGCCATGATCCCCATCGCCGAGCGGGTGGAGCAGCGGCTCTCCAGCGTCAAGGGCGAGGTCTCGGTGGCGGTCATGGGCTGCGAGGTGAACGGGCCCGGCGAGGCGGCCGCGGCCGACGTGGGGGTGGCCTACGGCCACGGCGGCGTGGGGCTGCTCTTCAAGGCGGGCAAGATCGTGAAGCGCATGAAGGCCGAGGACCTGGAGGAGGCGCTGGTCACCGAGGCGCTGGCCATCGCCGCCGAGCGCGCTCCGGCGGAGGGGACGTAGGCGGTTCCGCCTCGGCGGGGTGCGGTCCCGGCCTCGTGGCGCTTCGAGCGCCCCCGGCCCCGGTGTATAACCCGCGGACCATGCACGTCGTCCGCTCGTCCCGGGCCTTCATCCCCACGCTCAAGGAGGCCCCCACCGACGCCCAGGTGGCCTCCCACCGCCTGCTCATCCGCGCCGGCTTCGTCCGGCAGCTCGGCGCCGGCCTGTACGACTACCTGCCGCTGGCCAAGCGCTCGCTCGCCAAGATCGAGGCCATCATCCGCCAGGAGATGGAGGCCATCGGCGGTCAGGAGTTCTACCTGCCCGCGCTCCACCCGGCCGAGGTCTGGAAGGAGTCGGGCCGCTGGGACGTCATGGGCGACAACATGTTCCGGCTCAAGGACCGCAAGGGCGGCGACTACTGCCTGGGCATGACGCACGAGGAGATCTTCACCGCCATCGCCCGCGACGAGCTGCGCTCCTACCGGCAGCTGCCGCAGGTCTGGTACCAGATCCAGTCGAAGTTCCGCGACGAGCCGCGCCCCAAGTCCGGCCTGCTGCGGGTGCGCCAGTTCACCATGAAGGACGCCTACTCCTTCGACGTGGACGCGGCCGGGCTGGATCGGAGCTACGACGACCAGAAGGGCGCCTACGAGAGGATCTTCACCCGCTGCGGCCTCGACTTCGTGGCGGTGCAGGCCCACTCCGGCGCCATGGGCGGCTCGGGGTCGCAGGAGTTCATGGTCCGCACCGACGCGGGCGAGGACCTGGTGGCCGCCTGCGCGGCGTGCCGCTACGCCGCCAACACCGAGACCGCCACCTCCCGGCTCGAGCCGCTGGAGGACCAGGCCGGCCCGCCGGCGCTGGAGCGGTTCGCCACCCCCGGCGTGGTCACCATCGAGGCCCTGCAGCGCCAGCCCCATGGCGTGGGGGCGCGCCGCCAGCTCAAGACGCTGGTCTATGTGGCCGACGGCCAGCCCGTGCTGGCGGTGCTGCGCGGCGACCACGACCTCAACGAGGCCAAGCTGCAGACGGCCACCGGCGCCAACGAGGTCCGCCCGGCCCACCCCGAGGAGGTCCTGGCGCTCATGGGGGCCAGGCCCGGCTCGCTGGGCGCGGTGGCCTTCACCAAGGCGCCGGTCTTCGTCGATCCCGCCGTGGCCGGCCGCAGCAACATGGTGACCGGCGCCAACCAGGACGGCTTCCACGTGCGAGGCGTGGACGTGAAGCGCGACCTGCTGGGGCACGGCACGGTGGCGGAGCTCCGCAACGTGAAGGCCGGCGAGGGCTGCCCCCGCTGCGACGGCACGCTCGACGTCTTCAAGGCGCTCGAGGTGGGGCACATCTTCAAGCTCGGCACCAAGTACTCGGTCTCCATGAAGGCCTCGGTGCAGGACGCCGCCGGCGCCCAGGTGCCCATCGTCATGGGCAGCTACGGCATCGGCGTGGAGCGCATCCTGGCCGCCGCCATCGAGCTGCACCACGACCAGGACGGCATCCGCTGGCCGCTCGCCATCGCGCCCTTCCACGCCACCGTGCTGCCGCTCGGCAAGGAGCCGGAGCTGGTGCAGGCGGCCGAGCAGGTGGTGGCGGCCCTGGCCGCGGCCGGCGTGGAGGTGCTCTTCGACGACCGCGACGAGCGGCCCGGGGTGAAGTTCAAGGACGCCGACCTGGTGGGCATCCCGCTGCGCATCGCGGTGGGCAAGAAGGGGCTGGCCGAGGGCAAGGTGGAGTGGAAGCTCCGTGACTCGAAGGACGTCACGCTGGTTCCGCTGGCGGAGGTGGCCGAGAAGGCCGCCGCGCTGGTGAGGCAGGCCACCGCCCGCTAGCGGGCGAACCGGAGGACGCCAGTGCGCGTGAAGCTCTCCATCGGGGTCGACGGCGAGGTGGCGGTGGCGCCCCGGGAGGCCGAGGCGCTGGGCCTGGTGCCGGGCGATCCGGTGGACGTGGTGGTCGCCAAGGGCGCCTTCCTGCTCGTCGCCCCGGCGCGCCAGGGACGCGCCGCCCAGGGCTACTTCGCCGGGTCGCTGGCCGCGCTCACCGTGGCCGAGGTGGTGCAGTTCGTCTTCACCTCGCTGAAGAGCGGCGTGCTCCTGCTCAGCTTCGGCGGCGAGGGGGAGCGGGCGGCCGCGCGCGGCGCCTCGCCCGAGCGGCTGCGCCGCCGCACCATCTACTTCCGCGAGGGCCAGGTGGTCTTCGCCTCCTCCTCCGACGCCTCCGACCGGCTCGGCCCGGTGCTGTGGCGCAACGGGCTGTGCGGCTGGGAGGACCTGGAGCGCTGCAGCCGGCTGGTGAGGAGCGGGCGGCCGCTCGGCCAGGTCCTGGTCGACGAGGGGGTGCTCACGCCGGCGCAGCTCTACGCCGGGGTGGGCCACCAGGTGAAGGAGATCCTGCTGGGCGCCTTCCTCGAACCGGAGGGCGAGTTCGCCTTCCTGGAGGGGCCGCACGACGAGTCCAACGCGGTGAAGCTGCAGGAGCGGACCCGCGACCTCCTGCTGGAGGGGATGAAGCGGGTGGACGAGGCGGAGCGGCTGGCCCTCGAGCTGGGAGGCCGCCAGGTCGTGCTGGCGCGGGGGGAGAACCCGCCCACCGGGCTGGGCGAGCACGCGGCCCGCCTCATGAAGGCCGCCGACGGGACGCGCACCCTGGACGACCTGGCGCTGGAGAGCGGCCTGGGCCTCCTCGAGGTGCTGCGGCAGGCGGCCCCGCTGGTGGCGGCCGGCGCGCTGGTGCGGACGTCCCGGGCGCCGGCCGAGCCCCCGGCCCCGCGTCCGGCCCTCACGCCGAGTCCTGGCAGCTTGCCGGCGGTCACGCCGCCGCCGATGGCGCCGATGGCGCCGGAGGGGCCGGTGACCCGCGCCTTCGGCGCCTTCGAGATCTACCGGCGCATCTTCCGGCGCGTCCACGCGGCGCTGGAGGAGTTCCGCCCCGGCGCCCAGCCCCGCCTCAACACCTACTTCGACCGGCTGCCCGAGAAGCAGCGCCCCATCTTCGAGGGCGTCCGCTTCGATGGGCAGGGTGGCATCGACGTGGCCCGGGTGCTGGACAACGTGGGCCAGCTCGGCACCTACAAGGGGGCGGCCGCCAAGGCCCGCTCGCTCGAGGCGCTGGAGGACCTCCTGGCCTTCTCGCTCTTCGAGGTGAAGAACCTGCTCGCCAGGCCCCAGGCCGAGGCGGTGCTGCGCGAGGTGGGGCGCATGCAGGTGGGCAAGGCCTGACACGGGGGCCGGCCCTGCCCGCCCCGCATCCCGCGAGCCCGCACCGCGCCGTGGCGGGCGCCGGCGCGCACGGAGGACGGATGGAGCCGAAGGACCGCATCTGCAGCGCCCTCGACTTTCCCAGCTGGGCGGCGGCCGAGCCGTTCGCCCGCCTGATCGCGCCGCACGTCGGCATGCTCAAGGTCGGGCTGGAGCTCTTCACCGCCGAGGGGCCCGCCGCCGTGCGCGCCGCCGCGGGCTTCGGGCGCCCGGTCTTCCTGGATCTCAAGCTCCACGACATCCCGGCCACGGTGGAGGGGGCCGCCGCCGGCGCCGCCGCCACCGGCGCCGCGCTGCTCACCGTCCACGCCGCCGGCGGGGCCGAGATGGTGAGGGCCGCGGTGCGCGGGGGCGCCGGCCGCCTGCGCATCCTGGCGGTGACGGTGCTCACCAGCCTGGACGCCGAGGCGCTCGCCCGGATCGGCCTCCTCGGGCCGCCCGAGGCGGCGGTGGTGCGGCTGGCCCGGCTCGCCGTGGCGGCCGGCGCGGGCGGCCTGGTCTGCTCGCCCCACGAGGTGGCGGCGGTGCGCGCCGCGGTGGGGCCGGGCCCGCTGCTGGTGGTGCCCGGCGTGCGGCCGGCCGGCGCGGCCAGGGGCGACCAGGCCCGCGTGGCCACCCCGGCCGAGGCGGTGGAGGCCGGCGCCGACGTCATCGTGGTGGGGCGGCCGCTGCGCGACGCGCCGGACCCGGTGGCGGCGGCCCGGGCCATCGCCGCCGAGCTGCCGGCGCGATGAGCTGACCGGCGCGATGAGCTGACCGGCGCGATGAGCTGACCGGCGCGATGAGCTGACCGGCGCGATGAGCTGACCGGCGCGATGAGCTGCCGGCGCGATGAGTTGACCGGCGCGATGAGCTGACCGGCGCCGGCCCGCCGGCCGCGCCGCACCCCGAGAGGAGCCCCGTGAGCAAGACCCCCAGCACCCCCGCCACCCGCCTCCTGCGGGAGAAGGGCGTGGCCTACACCGAGCACCCCTACCGCTACGAGGAGCGGGGTGGCACGGCGGTGAGCGCCCGCGAGCTCCAGGTGGACGAGCACGCCGTGGTGAAGACCCTGGTCATGGAGGACGAGGCGGGGGCGCCGCTGCTGGTCCTCATGCACGGGGACCGCGAGGTGAGCCTGAAGGCGCTGGCCCGCCAGCTCGGCAGGAAGACCATCGCCCCGTGCAAGCCGGAGGTGGCGCAGCGCCACTCCGGCTACATGGTCGGCGGCACCAGCCCGCTCGGCACGCGCAAGCCCATGCCGGTGTTCGTCGAGCGGACCGTGCTCGACCTGCCCCGCATCTACGTGAACGGCGGGTCGCGCGGCTTCCTGGTGGGCCTGGACCCGAAGGCGCTGGCCGCGCTGGTCGGCGCGACGCCGGTGGACGCGGCCATCGAGGCGTGAGGGCGGCGCGCGCGCCTCGAGGGAGGCCCGGCGACCGGGCGGACGGACGGACGCCCCGATCAATGTCAGCGCCGGCGCCCGAAGCACCCCTTTGTGTTGTTCGGGCGCCCGACCAACACAGTTGGGTCGTCCCGGTGCCAGCAGTGTAGGTGGCGGCCACAGCAGGGTCCTCCCGGTGCCAGCAGTGTGGGTGGCGGCCACAGCAGGGACCTCCCGGTGTCCCGCTGAACCACGTGGCGCGGGCCATCCCGGAGGGCGGCCCGCGCCTGGAACGCAGCGCGCTGTGAGCGCTACGTCGCGACCCTACCGGCCCCGGCGGCGCCGCAGGAACGCCAGGCCGAAGAGGAACGGCAGCAGGCCGGCCGGGTTGGAGCCGTACGCCGAGCATCCGCAGCCGCCGCCGCCGGGGGCCTTCGCGCCCACCACCGTCACGGAGACGGTGGCCGTCGAAATGGCGGCGCCGTCGCTCACCGCGACCTGGAAGGTGAGGGTGGCCTCGCCGGTCGGGGCCGTGAACGTGGGGGCCGCGGTGGCGGCGCCGGTGAGCGCCACGCCGGGGCCGGCCGTCTGCGTCCAGGCGTAGGCCAGCACGGCGCCCGCATCAGGGTCGGACGAGGCGGTGGCGTCGAGGTTGACCACCGTCCCCTGGTCGACCGTCTGGGTCGGGCCCGCCTGCGCCACCGGCGGCCGGTTCAGGTTGGTGACGAGCACCGTGACCTGGGAGGTGGCCGAGAGGGTGCCGTCGCTCACCGCCACCTCGAAGAGCAGATCGGTGGCGGCGCCGACCTCGGGGGCGGTGAAGGTGGGGGTGGCCGTGTCGGCGCCGCCGAGGGTCACCGCGGCCCCGCTCACCTGCCTCCAGCCAAAGGTCAGCGTGGAGCCGGCGTCGGGGTCGGTGCCGGTGGCGCCGCGCAGCACGCTGGACCGCTCCTCCACCGCGATGGACGGGCCGGCGTCGGCCAGCGGCGGCCGGTTCACGTTGGCGATGTTCACCACCACCGTGGCCGGGGCGCTGGAGGCCGCGCCGTCGGACACCACCAGGCTGAAGGTGAGCGCCGCGCCGGCCGGGTCCACGTCCGGCGCCGTGAAGGCCGGGCGGGCCGAGTCGGCGCCGATGAGGGAGGCCACCGGGGCGCCGTCCTGGACCTGGGTCCAGGTGTAGCCGAGGATCGTGCCCGCGTCGGCGTCGCTGGACCCGCTGCCGTCCAGCGTGACCAGGCTGCGCTCTGGGGCGGACTGCGCCGGGCCGGCGCGGGCCACGGGCGTGGCGTTGACGTCGCGCACCAGCACGCTGACCGAGGCCTCGCTGCTGGCCACGCCGTCGCTCACCGTGACGCGGAAGGCGAGCAGCGTGCTGCCGTCCACCTGCGGGGCGGTGAAGGTGGGGCTGGCGACCGTGGCGCTGGAGAAGACCACGCCGGGCCCGCCGCTCTGGACCCACACGAAGGTGAGGCCGGTGCCGTCGGGATCGCTCGAGGCCGAGGCGTCGAGCGTGACGGTGCTCCCCTCGTCCACCGACTGGGCGGCGCCGGCGGCGGCCACCAGCGCCCGGTTCACGTTGCGCACCGTGACGTTCACCGTGTCGGCCGGGCTCGAGGCCAGGCCATCGCCGACCACGAGGCTGAAGGTGAGCTGGGTGTCGGCGGCCACCTCCGGGGCGTTGAAGGAGGGGCGGCTGCTGCCCGGGCCGAGCAGGGCCACCGGCGGGCCGGCCGTCTGCGACCAGGCGGAGACCAGCGTGGTGCCGGGGTCGGCGTCGCTGGAGGCCGTGCCGTCCAGCGTGACCACGGTCCGCTCGTCCACCGCCTGGTCGGGGCCGGCCGCCGCCACCGGCGCCCGGTTCACGTTGCGAACCGTCACCAGCGTGGGGGCGCTGCTCGAGGCGATGCCGTCGCCCACCGTGACCACGAAGGCCACCACCGTGTCCACGTCCACCGCGGGCGCGGTGAAGGTGGGCTGGACGGTGGCGGAGTTGAGGAGCGCCACGGCCGGGCCGGACGTCTGCGTCCAGGAGTAGGAGAGGGTGGTGCCGGCGTCGAGGTCGCTGGAGGCGCTGGCGTCGAGCGTCACCGGGCTGCCCTCGTCCGCCACCTGGTCGAGGCCGGCGCTGGCCGTCGGCGTCCGGTTGACGCAGCGGCGCGCGTCGGGGGTGAGCAGGTCGAACGGCGTGTTGACCAGGCCGCCGAAGGCCACGTCGTCGATGGACCAGCCCACCGGGCTGGCCACACCCTGGTCGCTGCCGATGCGGAAGCGGAAGCGGACCGTCCTGCCGGCGCAGGCGGTGGCGCCGGTGCAGGCGCTGGTGAGGTCCAGGCTGACCGGGTCCATGAGGCCGGTCAGCAGCAGCGAAGGGCTGCTGTCCACGAAGGCCGGCCGGCCGGCCAGCGGGTTGGTCGAGAGGTAGGGGATGCCGTCGCCCACGATGAGCGTGCCGTTGTAGGCCGGCGCGCCCACGTCGATCCAGGTGGCGCCGTCGTCGTCGGAGAGCTCCACCACGCCGCCGTCGTAGAAGGCCTGGCCGGGCGTGCCGGCCGCGTCGGCCTCGAACGCAAAGAGGTGCTTCCAGGCCACGGTGAAGGGGCCAGCGCCCACCAGCAGCGGCGGGGAGGTGAGCCTGAGGTCGGACGTGACGCCGACGTCCGGGCCGAAGATGGAGTGGTCCACGGCGTTGCCGGTGCGCCGCTCGAAGAGCGCGCCGGTGGCCAGGGCCGGGTCGGCCGAGGGCGTCCAGACGAAGTTGCCGCCCTCCAGCGTGTCGGTGGCGGAGGCGGCCATGAGCACGTCCACGTTGGTGCGGAGCTGGACCGGCACGGCGGTGGGCTGGGCCAGGTAGCCGGCCGGGATGGTCACCGTGAAGTCGGCCAGCTCGGCCACGGCGGCGCCGGCCAGCGAGACGGTGGCGGTGGCCACGCCCGTGCCGCCCACCGCGGTCGGGGCGAGCTGCACCAGCCCGCCGCCCGGGAAGGAGACGTGCGGGTTGGTGGAGGTGATGAGGGCGGTGCCGGCCTGCAGGTTGGAGGAGCCGAGGTTCCTCAGGGTGATGGAGAGCGTGCCGGTCTCGCCGTCGTCGAGCGTGCCGTCGCGGTCGTCGCAGCCGGAGGTGACGCCGCCGAAGCTCACGCCCACGAGGACCAGCTCGCCGCCGAGCTGGAAGGTCTCCACCACGCCGGCGTTGGTGGTGGTGAAGCGGCTGGACGGACCGACCGCGCCGACGCCGAAGCCGCGCTTGGCGAAGGCCGACCAGAAGGCGTCGAAGTCGGCCCGGTCGCCCGCGAAGGCGGCGGCCAGCAGGGCGTCGCGCCCCTCCAGGAAGGTGGGGGACTGGGGCAGCAGCTTCAGGCTGGCCACCAGGTAGGCGCGCATGCGCAGGCTGGCCTCGCCGAAGGTGAGGCGCGGCGTGGCCCCCTCGGTGTCGCGGAGCAGCGCGGCGTAGCACTCCCAGAGCACGGTGGCCCAGACCTCGCCGGCGTTGTGCACCTCGGAGTTGGGCGCGCCGTTCAAGTTGAGCGGCGCGGTCACCGGCAGCGCCGCGCCGTCGGCGACGTGCCCGAAGGTGAGCGGCGCCCGGGTCATGTCGGTGGAGTAGGGCGTGCGGCGGATGCCGTAGTAGTAGCCCTGGTTCGGGGCGCCGATGGTGTCGAGGCCCGTCCCCACGTAGCCGGCCGTGCCGAACACGCCGCTCCAGCCCGCGTTGGCGGCCGCCAGGGCGTCCTCGGCGCGCACCGCCTGCAGGAGGGCCACGAAGTCGCTCCAGCCCTCGCCCATGCCGCGGGCCTGGGTGGTGTCCAGGCCGGCCGAGTCCTGCACCAGCCGGTTGGTCAGGTAGTGACCCCACTCGTGGGCCACGATGAGGTTGTCCACCGAGCCGTCGCGCAGCTGGCCGAGGACCCGCTGCAGCGTCAGGTTGACCGTGTCGCCGGCGAGCAGGGCCGCGCCGATGGCGTCGCCGTCGGCCTTGCCGATCAGGAGCGACGGGATGGTGATGGTGGCGTCGACGCCGCCCATGGGGCCGAAGGCGGAGGTGGTGATCACGTTGCGCACCAGCACGCCCACCGCGCCGGCGCCCTGGGCCGCCTTCACCTTGAGGGCGAAGCTGCAGACGCCGCGGTCGATGAGGGCGATCTTGCCGGTCAGGTCGTTGGTGACGCTGCCGGTCGTGGTGCTGGTGCCGTTGAGGCAGGCGTTGGCCGGCACGGTGGGCAGCAGGTCGCCGGTCCGCTCGAAGGCCTGCGGCCCGAACAGGGCGGGCTGGGCGCGCTTGATCCCGGCGAGCGGGGCCGGCGCGCTCACCACGGCGCGGACCAGGTCGCCGTTGTTCCAGACGTACATCTGCATCCAGGGCGAGAAGCCGTCCGGCGGGGTGGTCATGTTGGCGTTGTTGGTGCCCGAGTAGTCCTGCGCCTCGGCCAGCAGCGGATCGCCCTCGGCACCGCCGCGGGCCAGGTTGCTGACCTGGGCGTTGCCGGCCGCCTCGTCGAAGCCGACGTCGTAGAACCAGTCGTGCAGCGCGTTGTTGTCGTAGAAGAGCTGGGTGATGGCCGCCTGGAGCTGCGTGGGCGTGGCGGCGGGCGCGGCCGCCGTGTCGTAGGCGTGGTCGAACAGGCCAGGCGCCGAGACGGTGCCCACCACGTCGAGCGAGGCCGGGTCGACGGCCGAGTCCACGTAGTGGTCCAGCGCGCTCAGGTCGGCGTAAGCGAAGACGTTGTTGCCGGAGGTGGTGGTGGCGCCGGGCGGGAGCCACGGGTCGTTGCGCGAGAACGGCACGTTCTGCAGCGTGACCAGCTTCTGGGCCACGAAGGGCGCCTGGTAGCCGTCGACCAGGGCGGTGGGGTGCGGTGTGCCGGCCAGCCCCTGCGGGCCGTCGTCGGGGAGGTAGGGGGCCGCGTCGGAGGCCCAGACGCGGTAGCCGAAGGCCTCGGTCTCCTGGTGGTCCTTGCGGAAGAGGAGCGCCCCGTCGGTGGCCGAGATGACCGAGCCGTAGGTGAGCGTCTCGGCGGCACCGAGCCTCTGGAAGGCCACCTCGACGTGCCAGGCCGGCTGCAGGCCGGCGGGCAGGCGGAACCAGACCTGGCGCACGCCGGCCACGCGGGCGAACCGCTCGGCGCGGGCGGCCGCCACGGCCGGGACGAGGTCGAACAACTGGTACGTGCCGCGAGCGCCGGCCGCCCGGAAGTCGCCGGCGGCGAAGGCCTCGCCGGTGAGATCGGTGAGCGCGGCCGCCAGGGCCGAGGGGGCGTCGAGCGACCAGCCGCCGCCGGCCACCGCCGACGCGGCCGGCGCCGCGGGAGAGAGGGCGCCGGAGATGGCCACCAGCGAGAGGTCGCGGGCCATGGCGACGCCGGCCTCCTCGCGGAAGACCTCGCGGCCACCCGGGGCCTGGCGGAAGGAGACGATGATGGGGCCGTGGCCGGTGTCGTGGACGCGCGCCACCGAGGCGCGGGCCGCGTCGCTGGCGGTCAGGCCGTAGGCGGCGGCGGCGCCGGCGAGGTGCGCGCGCGCCGCCTCGACGGGCGTGCGCGGGGTCGAGAGGGCGTCGGCCCTGGCGGCGGCGACCGCGCCGGCCGCGGCTTCGGGCTGGGCCCACATGAAGGAGGGGACGCCCAGGCGGTCGTCCATGTGGACGGGAGCCAGCGGGCTGCCGCGAGGCACGGCGGCGCTGGCCTTGGCCGAACCCGTGGCCGCCTTGGCCTGCGCCAGCGCGTTGAAGTTGCCCGGGCGCGTGGGCGACGCCCCCGCGATCGCCGCGGCCTGGCGCGCCTGGGGCTGCTGGATCGGGCCGGCGGACGGGGCCGAGGCGGACTGGCCACAGGCGGCGAGGAGCAGCGGCAGCAGCGCGGCGGGAGAGAGCGAACGACGAGACATGCGGGAGTCCCCCATTGGACGGGCACGCGGTCGTTCCCAGTGAGGCCGGACCTGGCCGCCGGGGAGGGCGCGCCGCGAAGACCGGCACGGTAGGCAGGCTCCCCTTCCGGGTGCAAGAGTAAGTCGCGGAGGAGGCCGGGCGCCGCTACGCTGCCGCCGTGACCACCGACGAGGCCGTCAGGGCGCGCCTGGAGGCGGAGGATCACCGCGGCGCCGCCACCGAGGCGCTGCGCGCCTACGGCCCCAAGATCCTCGGGTACCTGGAGGCCGTGCTGCGGGACGAGGCGGACGCCGCCGACGCCTTCTCCATCTTCGCCGAGCGCCTGTGGAAGGGGCTGCCGACCTGGCGCGGGGAGTCCTCGCTCAAGACCTGGGCCTTCAAGCTGGCCTGGAACGCCGCGCTCAACCTGAAGGACGAGGCCTGGCGCCGCCGCGGCCGCCGCTTCCACACCGGCGAGGCCTCCCGCCTGGCCGAGGAGATCCGCACCCGCACCGGCGTG
>JANNKC010000167.1:0-12564 GCA_031396105.1 Anaeromyxobacter sp. | reverse complement strand
GCGGTCTTCCTGGCGGATCGGCTCGAGAAGCCGCTCCTGGTGGAGGGGCCGGCCGGCGTCGGGAAGACGGAGCTGGCCCTCGCCTTCGCCAGGGCCACCGGCCGCGAGCTCATCCGGCTCCAGTGCTACGAGGGGCTCGACGAGGCCAAGGCGCTCTACGAGTGGGAGTACGCGAAGCAGCTCCTCTACACCCAGCTCCTCAAGGACCGCATCGGCGCGGCGGTGGCGGGGGCGCCCACGCTGGGCGAGGCGGTCGACCGGATCGCGGCCGAGGGGAACGTCTTCTTCAGCCAGCGCTTCCTGCTGCCGCGCCCGGTGCTGCAGGCCATCCTCTCGCCGCGCCCGTCGCTCCTCCTGGTGGACGAGGTGGACAAGGCCGATCCGGAGCTGGAGGCCTTCCTGCTGGAGATCCTCTCCGACTGGGCGGTCACCGTGCCCGAGCTGGGAACGCTGCGCGCCGTGGTGGTGCCCCGCGTGGTGCTCACCTCCAACGCGACCCGCGAGCTCTCCGACGCCCTGCGCCGCCGCTGCCTGCACCTCCACGTGGACTACCCCACGCAGGAGCGGGAGCTGGCGGTGGTGCGGGCCCGCGTGCCGGAGGCCGGAGAGGCCCTGGCCCGCCAGGTGGTGGGCGCGGCGGCGCGGCTGCGCGCCATGGACCTGCGCAAGGCGCCCTCCATCGCCGAGACCATCGACTGGGCGCGGGCGCTGCTGGTGCTGGGCGCCGGCGCGCTCGACGCCCAGTCGCTGGCCGACACCCTGGACGTGGTGCTGAAGCACCAGGCCGACGTGGAGCGCGTCAAGGCCCGGGCGGCCGAGGTCCTGGGGTAGATTCCCCGGCGTCCATGACCCCCAAGCGGATCCTGATCGTCGAACCCGACGCGCCCTTCGCCCTCTCGGTGGCCTCCTTCTTCCGGGAGGACGGCCACCTCACCGCGGTGGCCGTGAGTGCCGCCGAGGCCGGGCTGGAGATCGCCTCGCGCCGGCCGGACCTGGTGGTGATGCGGGCCGAGCTGCCCGATCTCTCCGGCTTCTCGCTCTGCGCCCACCTGCGGCACGACAAGGCCACGGCGCGCCTGCCGGTCATCCTCTACAGCGCCGACACGCCGCCGGCCTCGCTGGCCGAGCACGCGCGCACCCCATGGGCCGCCAGCGGGTACCTGGCCATGCCGATCGACACGGGGGCGCTCACCATCATGGCGCGACGCCTGCTCGCGGCGGCCGAGCCGGTCGAGCTGGCGGATGACGCCATCGTGGAGGAGGTGGAGCCGGACGGGGACGGTGGGACCTCGAACCCGACCTCCGCGGCCCGCGTCAGCGGCGAGGCCGCGCAGCCCGAGCCCTTCGACTCCGCCTCGCCCGCGCCAGGCCACGCCCAGGACGGGCCTCGCGCCGAAGGCGCGGAGGCGATGGAGCCCCCGACCCCGGCACCACCCTCGACCCCGCCCAGCCTGCCGCGCCGGGCGCGCCGCGACCTGCTCACCGAGGAGGACCGGCTCTTCGCCGACCGAGCCTTCCAGTCGGTGGCCGACCGGCGCGACGAGCTGGCCGCCGGCGCCGAGCGGCGCCGCCCCCCGCCGCGCCGCGGGCTGCTCGCCTCGCCGGAGGGCCGGCTCACCCTGCTGCGCGAGGACCTGAAGTGGCGCGAGGCCCAGCTGGCCCGGCTCGCCGAGATCTGGGAGATCCGCGAACGCCAGGTGGCCAGCGTGGACGAGCGGGTCCACGCCGAGCAGGTGGCGGCCCAGCGCGCCCGCCTGGAGGCGGACGAGGTCACCAGGAAGCTGGACGAGGTCCGCGCCAACCTCCAGGAGCGGGACCGCGAGCACGGCGCCTCCATCGAGGGGATGCTGCTGGAGAAGTTCAAGGACGAGAAGGACCTCATCGAGGTGGTGGCCGGCACCGAGCGCAAGCTGCACGAGCAGGCGCGCGAGCTGCGCGCCCGCGAGGACCGGATCGCGGCGCTGGAGGAGGAGGCGCGCGCGGCCGCGGCGCGCCAGGCGGCGCTGGAGGCGGAGGGGCGCGAGGCCCGGAGCCGCGGCTCGGCGCTGGAGGGGCAGATCGATGGGCTGGACCGCGGACTGCGCGAGGCGGCGGACCGGCTGGCGGAGCTCACCGAGCAGGTGGAGGCTCGCGACGCGCTCCTGCGGCAGGCCAGCCGCGAGCTGGAGCGGCTGCAGGGCGAGCTCTCGGCGGCCCGCCAGGCGCTCATGCTGCGCGAGACCGAGCTGCGCGCCGAGGCGACCCGCGCGCGCTCCGATGGCGACGAGCTCTCCGACATCCTGGCGCGCACCACGCGCGAGCGGGATGAGGCCCAGGAGCGGGTGCAGGCGCTCGACGGGGATCTCGCGGTGGCGCGCGCCGAAGGGCAGGCGCTGGGCGCCGAGCTCGAGGCGGCGCGGGCCCGCGGGGACGCGCTGGCCGCGGGCGGGAGCCTGGGCGGACCGGAGCCGGTGGTGGTCGGCGCCGAGCCGGCGGGACAGCCCGACCGGTAGCTCGCGATCCGGAAGCACCTTCCGCGTTGGCGCGCCGCCCCTCGCCTCCGGCTCGCTCCGCTCCGGTCGGGGCGAACGGGGCTCTCGGTCCGTGCTCGGCCGTTCAGGCGGTCCCGGTGGCGTGGGGATCGCGCCGGCGGCTCGGATCGGTGCGCATGCCGGGGGCGTGCAGCCGCACCGCGTCGCGCCCGGAGCGCTTGGCCGCGAAGAGGGCCGCGTCGGCGCAGTCCACCAGCACCGCCAGGTCGCGGGCGTCGGTCGGGAAGCAGGCGCCTCCCACCGAGACCGTGAGCCGGCCGCCCGGCGCCGCCTCGAAGCCCGAGCCGGCCACGGCGGCGCGCAGCCGCTCCGCCGCCTCCACGGCCTCGGCCGGCAGGCAGCGCGGCAGCACCACCGCGAACTCCTCGCCGCCGTAGCGCGCCACCAGGTCCACCTCGCGCACCTCCCGCCGCAGCAGCGTGGCCACCTCGCGCAGCGTGGCGTCGCCCGCGGCGTGCCCGGCCGCCTCGTTGAGCTGGCGGAACCGGTCCACGTCGAGCAGGAGCAGGGCGAAGGGCTCGCCGAAGCGCGCCGCCCGCTCCAGCTCCAGCTCCAGCCTGGCGAAGAGCTGCCGCCGGTTCTGCACGCCGGTGAGCGTGTCGGTCTGGGAGAGCCGCACCATGGCCAGGTGGAGGCGGGCGCTCTCCACCGCCGTGGCCACCTGCAGGGCGGCCGACTCGAGCAGCCTGAGATCGCCGTCCGCGAAGGCCTCCGGCCCGGCGCGGCCGTAGAGCAGCACCCCGACGCACCCGGCCGGTGAGAGCAGCGGCACCGCCACCGCGCTGCCCGGCTGGTCCGCGGCGCCCGGGAAGGCCGCGGCCGCCGCCTCTCCCTCGGCGCGCACCAGCTGCCGCTCCGCCACGGCCCGCCCGGCCAGCCCGGTCCCGGGGGCCAGCCGCGTCCCCACCGTGGCCGGGTCCAGCGAGGCCACGGCGCGCACCACCAGCTCGCGGGTCACCTCGTCGACCAGCAGCAGGGCGAAGGCGGTGCCGGGGATGCGCTCGGCCGCGAGCTCGGCCACC
Organism: Anaeromyxobacter sp.; assembly: GCA_031396105.1. Classification (GTDB taxonomy): domain Bacteria; phylum Myxococcota; class Myxococcia; order Myxococcales; family Anaeromyxobacteraceae; genus JADKCZ01. Next base: position 9,011 of record JANNKC010000167.1, on the reverse strand, counting down.
TTCTGCGCCAGCGACTCCAGGTCCACCGTGGAGGCCAGCGCGCTGGCCAGCCGGTGCATCAGCTCGAGCTCCTGCACCCGCGCCTCCAGCTGTGCCTTGAGCGCCACCTCGCGCTGCATGGCGGAGAGCTCGGCGGCGTCGTCGATGCGGGCCGCGTGCAGGTCGGTGACGGCCGCCAGGGTGGTGTTGAAGGTGCGGGCCAGCGCGCCGAGCTCGTCGTCCCGGCCGGTGTCCAGCCGGTGGAGGAAGTCGCCCCGGCTGGCGCGCTGCAGCCCGGCCGTGAGCCGCCGCAGCGGCTGCTCCAGCAGGAGGCGCAACGCCACCGCGTGGATCAGCCCCATGAGCGCGGCGAAGAGGAGCACGCCGAGGATGGCGACGCGAAAGGCGGGCTCCAGCCCGGGCGCCTCGGTGGAGGCCTCGTGCCGCAGCCAGAGCACGCCGGCCAGGGCCACCACCAGCGTGGGCAGGCCCACGGCCAGGAGCAGCTTACGGCCGATGGTGCGTCGCACGAGGTGAGGCATGGTCCTCCAGGGGCCGGCCAGCCTACCAAGCGCCCACCCATCCGCGCTATGCGTGACCGGCATGGAGTTCCTCCAGACCGGCCTGCTCCAGGACGTGCCGCACGGCTTCACCACCCGCGGCGGCGGGGCCTCGGCGGCCCCCTTCGACGCGCTCAACCTGGGCGACCTGGTGGGCGACGATCCGGTCGCGGTGGCCGAGAACTGGCGCCGCCTGGAGGCGGCCAGCGGGCTCGGCTTCGCGCGGGTGCGCCAGGTCCACGGCGCGCGCGTGGTCACGGCGGCCGGGCCGACCGGCCCCCGGGTGGAGGCCGACGCGGTGGTCTCCACGCTGCCCGGCGTGGCGGCCTGCGTGGCCGTGGCCGACTGCGTCCCGGTGCTCTTGGCCTCCCCGGACGGTCGGGCCGTGGCGGCGGTCCACGCCGGGTGGCGCGGCACGCTGGCGCTGGCCGCCGCCGAGGGGGCGCGAGCGCTGGCCGCGGCGGCCGGGGTCCCGCCGAGCCGGCTCCGCGCCGCCATCGGCCCCTCCATCGGCCCCTGCTGCTATCAGGTGGCCGACGAGCTGGCCGGGCGCTTCGCGGCGGCCTTTGGCCCCGGCGTGGTGCGGCGCGGGGAGGGTGGCCCGCGCCTCGACCTGTGGGCGGCCAACCTGGCGGGGCTCCGCGGCGCCGGGGTGGTGGAGGTGGAGGTGCTGGCGCGCTGCACCGCCTGCGAGCCGGCGCGCTTCTTTTCCCACCGGCGCGACGCCGGGCGGACGGGCCGGATGGTGGCCTTCGCGGCGCCCCGCCCGATATCGGGCCGGGGCCGTTCCTTGACCCCAGGCCGAACTCACCTAGAATTTTCCGAGCCTTGACGCCCATCCGTCCAGAGGCCGCGCTCGCCGCGGCGCTCCTTCTCGCCGGCTGCTCCGGCGCGGACGCGTCGCTGCGTCCGGAGCTGGACGCGCTGCGAGCCGAGCTGGCGGTGGCGCGGCAGGAGGACCAGGAGCTGCAGCGCAAGGTGGAAGGGCTCGCCGCTCGCATGGACCTGGTGGCGGCGCGGCTGGCTCGCCCCGTCGAGCCACGACCCGAGCCACGCGCCCCCGAGGGTCCGGCGGGTGCCCCGGTGGTGCCGGGCGGACTGGCGGTGGTGCGGATGGAGCCGCCCGGCCGGCGCGTCCCGCCGGTGCCGACCGTGGTCGCCATCGTGGAGCCCGACGGCGGCCGGCTCGAGGCGCTGGCGAGGCGCAGCGGGCGCGAGCTGGCCGCCGAGGCCGAGGCCGAGCTCAGGTCGGCGCGACGCCGCGACGGCCTGGCGCGCGCCCACGGGCTGGAAGACTTCGTGGCCCGCTACCCGCGCCACCCGCAGGCCGACAACGCGCTGGTGGAGGCCGCCGGGGCCTACGGCGACGCCGGCCGCTCCGACGCCGCCTGCACCGTGTCGCGCCGCGCCGTGGAGGAGTACCCGGTGGGCGACGCCATGAGCGACGCCCTGTGGCGCGTGGCCGCCTGCGAGTCGCAGCGCGCCGGCGTCGACGCCGAGAAGAAGGTCTTGAGCCGTCTCGTCACCGAGTTTCCGAGCACGCCGGCCGCCCGTCGGGCGGGTGAGCGGCTCGTAGCCATCTCCGGGCGCACCGGCGGCGAACCGCCGTCCGACGGCCCGGCAAGGAGCGGTCCATGAAGCGCACGACCAGCCTCGTCCTCGCAGCCCTCCTCCCGGCGGCGGCCGCCGCGCAGCTTGGCACCCTGGATGCCGCCAGGAAGGCGGGGCCGGTGAGCGACGAGGGCAACGCCCGCATCGAGCGGGCCGCCGACGCCCAGGTCCAGCAGGGAGAGGGCGCCGCCACCAGCGGGCAGGCGGCCAGCCCGCCGGCGGCGCGGAGCGCGCCAGCCGGACGCACCGAGGGCTCGGCCTCCACCGCCGACATGGGTCTGGGCGCCGTGCCGGCGCCCGACACCTACACCATCCGTCCCGGCGACACGCTCTGGGACCTCTCGGGCCGGTTCCTCAACAACCCCTGGTACTGGCCCAAGGTCTGGTCGTTCAACCCGGAGATCGCCAACCCGCACTGGATCGAGCCGGGCAACGTCCTCAAGTTCTACCCCTCCGCCGAGGAGGCGCCGGCGCGCGTCGAGGTGGCGCAGGGGGCCACGCCCGGCGTCGTCATGGAGCCCGACCAGCCCGAGGAGCCGGCCGTCGAGGCGCCACGGGAGCTGGAGGACTTCTCCAGGGCCGACATGAAGGCGCCGGTGCCGCTGGACGAGCAGGACGAGGTCAACGTGTCGGGCCCGTACAAGATCGGCTTCGTGGCGCCCAAGACCATCATGGCGCGCCGGGACACCTTCGTGACCCCGCGCGAGGTCGCCGAGTCCGGCAGCCTGACGGCCGCCTTCGAGGAGAAGATCATGCTCTCCACGCTCGACCGCGCCTACGCGCGCTTCAAGAGCGCCGCCGACCTGGTGCCGGGCGAGACCTACGTCGTCTACCGGACCGAGCGGCCCATCCGCCACCCCATCACCAACGAGCTCATCGGCTACCAGTCGAAGATCCTGGGCACGGCCCGGGCGGTGGCGGTGGACGCAAAGGCGGTCACGGTGATCATCGGCCAGACCAACGAGCCCATCGAGCGCGGGGACCTGCTCGGCCCGTGGACCGAGAGGCTGCTGCGGCCGGTGGCGCAGCGCCCCAACACCCGCGACCTGACGGGCCACATCCTGGCCGCCCAGGTGGACATCATGACCATGCTGGGCGAGCAGCACGTGGTCTTCGTGGACAAGGGCAGGGTCGACGGCGTGGAGGAGGGGAACGTCTTCCGGGTGGTGCGAAGCGGGGACCTCTACGGACTGGCGCCCGGCGCCATCCCCAACGACCCGAGCTTCCCCAAGGAGATCGTCGGCGACCTGATGGTCATCGACGTGAAGGAGACCACCTCGACGGCGCTGGTGACCCGCAGCCTGCGCGAGCTGGCCATCGGCGACCGCGTGGAGATGCGCGCCGCGGCTGGCGCCGGCGGCGGCTGAGCCGCCAGGCGAGCGTGAGCGAGGTGGCGGCCGCCCGGCCACGGGCGGCCGTCGGATCCCCTCGGTACACTCCTCCCTCGTGGACACCCCTCGCACCCTCCTCCCCGGCCAGCCCGGCTTTCCGCCCTCGCTGGCCCGCGCCGGCCCTCCACCTGTCCGGCTCCGGCTGCGCGGCGACCTCGGCGCGCCGGTGCGCCGGGTGGCGCTGGTGGGCGCCCGGGCCACCGACGGCTACGGCCGGGACATGGCGCGGCGGCTGGCGCGCGGCCTGGCCCGCGCCGGGGTCTCCGTCGTCTCGGGCGGCGCGCTCGGCGTGGACGCGGCCGCGCACGAGGGGGCGCTGGAGGCGGGCGGACACACCGTCGCGGTGCTCGGCTGCGGCGTGGACGTGGCCTACCCGCCCTCCCACCGCGAGCTCTTCGCCCGCATCCTCGAGGGCGGCGGCGCGCTCCTCTCGGAGCTCGACGACGGCGCCGCGGCCGCGCCCTGGACCTTCCCGCGCCGCAACCGGCTGGTGGCGGCGCTCTCCGACGCGGTGGTGGTGGTGCGGGCCGGGGCACGGAGCGGCGCGCTCATCACGGCCGGGCAGGCGCGCGCCCAGGGCGTACCGCTGCTCGCGGTGCCGGGCGACGCCGACCACGACCTGTCGGCCGGGCCGCTGGCGCTGCTCCGGGCCGGGGCGCGGCTGGCGGCCGACGCCGGCGACGTGCTCGCCGCGCTGGGCCTGACGCCGGGGACGCAGGCCGAGCTGCCGCTACCCGACCTCCCGCCGGACCAGGCCTCGCTGCTGGCCGCCCTGGGCGGTGCGTCGCGCCACGCCGACGAGCTGGCCCGGTCCGCAGGCCTCGGCGCCGGCGCGGCCATGGCCGCGCTCCTCGGGCTGGAGCTGGCCGGGCTGGCCGAGCAGCAGCCCGGGCTCCGCTTCCGGCGCAGGGCGACCTGACGGCGCCCGGCGGCACGCTCGTGGGCTGCGGCGAACGGCCCCCGGCGGCACGTTCGAAGGCTGCGGCGAACGGCGCCCGGCGGCACGCTCGGGGGCTGCGGCGAACGGCGCCCGGCGGCACGCTCGAGGGCTGCGGCGAACGGCGCCCGGACCTCGGCGCGACGGCCCGAGACGTACCGTTCGCTTGACACCCTCGGCGGTCGGCTGGTAGGAAATTCCGCAGTCTATTCGCCAACAAGGCCGCACATGGTGCGCGCCTTCCCCACCCGCATCGTCGAGAGGCAGTGATGATTCAGACCCTGGCCGAGTTCTTCAAGGAGGGCGGCCCGTTCATGTTCGTGAACGTGGTGACGAGCGCCGTCGCCATCGCCATCATCGCCGAGCGGATCGTGGTCCTGGCGTTCAAGCTCAACCTGAACGCCGCGCCTTTCATGGAGCAGGTCCAGAAGCTGGTGCTGTCGAGCAACGTCGACCGGGCCGTCAAGCTGTGCGGCGCCGCCCCCAACGCGGCCCTCTCCCGCGTCATCCGCGCCGGCCTGACCCGCGCCAACCGCGGCGAGCAGGAGGTGGCCCGCGCCCTCGAGGAGGCGGTCCTCGAGGTGACGCCGCTGGTCTCCAGGAGGATCGCCCCGCTCTGGTCGCTGGCCAACGTGGCCACCCTGGTGGGCCTCATCGGCACCATCACGGGGCTCATCGGCACCTTCAAGTCGCTCGGCGCGGCCAGCCCCGAGATGAAGCAGATCATGCTCTCCAAGGGCATCTCGGAGGCCATGAACAACACCGCCTTCGGACTCACCATCGCGGTGGTCTGCATCGTGGCCCACCTGCTGCTCAGCTCGAAGGCCAAGGCGATGATCGAGGAGATCGAGTACAACGCGCTCCGCCTCGAGAACCTGCTGGGCCGCCGCGGCGCGGGCGAGACCAACCCGCTCGAGTCGGCCGGCGCCTAGCCCGTCCCCGTGCGAGAGGAAGGACGGGCCTGATGCGGCGCCGCATCCGCGAGGTCGAGGAGACGGGTGAGCTCAACATCATCCCGTACCTCGACGTGGTGGTGAACCTGGTCATGTTCATGCTGCTCAGCATGACGGGGCTCATCACGCTCGGCGTGCTCAACGTCTCCGCGCCCAAGATCGGCGGCGAGGCCGGCGCGGCGGCGGCCGCGGCGGACGCCGGCCCCAAGCTCCTCCTCACCGTGGCCATCGGCAAGCAGGGCTTCTACATCGCCGGCGCGGGTGGCGTGCTCGGCCCGGACGCCAACGCCTCCGACCTGAGCCGCCCGCCCACCGTGCCGGTCAATGGCGACGGCCGGTACGACTACCTGGAGCTGTCGCGGCAGCTGGCCGCCATCAAGGAGAAGTTCCCCAGCGAGACGCAGATCATCCTCTCGGCGGACGGGGAGGTCGTCTACGACACCCTCATCCAGACCATGGATGCCTGCCGGGAGCAGACCGTCCGACAGCCGGACGGCAAGAGCGAGCGCAAGGCGCTCTTCTTCGACGTCTCCCTGTCCGTGATCGGGTGAGCCATGGCGACCCCTGACAGCGGCCACGCCGGTCCCGAGGTGAACCTGGAGCGCGAGCGGGCCACCCGCATGTTCCGGCGCGCCCGGCGCAAGGCGCGGGAGCGGGCCGGCGAGATCAAGGAGCTCAACATCGTCGCGATGATGGACATGATGACCATCATCCTGGTGTTCCTCCTCAAGTCCTACCAGGCCTCCACGCTCAACGTGAACATGAGCGCCGACCTGACCATCCCGGCCTCCACCACCCAGATCCACCCGCAGGAGAACATCACCGTCACGGTCTCCGTCAACGAGCTGGCGGTGAACGACCGGGCGGTCCTGCCGCTGGAGCGGGGCATCATCCCGCCCAAGTACAAGGACGGGCGCAGGGCCGAGGCCTTCTACGTCGGCCCCATCTACGACGCGCTCAAGAAGGAGGTCGACAAGCAGAAGTACATCGCCCAGTACAACAAGAACGCCCCGTTCTCCGGCCGCATCAACGTGGTGGCCGACAAGAAGATCTCCTACCGCACGCTCATGGAGATCCTCTACACGGCCGGGCAGGCCGAGCTGGGCGAGTACAAGTTCATGGTGATGAAGAGCGAGTGACGCCCGGCGAGCCGCTCGCCGGGATCCCCCGCCCTTGGGGCGCGCCAGGGCGGCGGCCCTACCGCGCCACCGCCTCGCGCGCGGTCTCGCAGCCGGCGCAGCGCACCGCCCAGGGCAGCGCCTGGAGCCGCCGCGGCTCGATGGCCGCCCCGCAGGTGGCGCAGGTTCCGTAGAGCCCCTGGTCGGCTCGCTCCATGGCCGCGTCGATGCGCCGGAGCTCCAGCCGCTCGACGTCGCCGAGCCGCTCCAGGTCCACCAGCCCCTGCTCCGCCTGGGCCTCCTCCTCCAGCTCGTGGCCTCGCTCCGCGGTGCGCAACGCCTCGTGCTCGGCGCCCGCCCCGCGCGTCGTCTCCAGGATCGCCTTGCGCCGCCGCCGCAGCTCCGACCTCGCCTCTTCCAGCTCGCGTGGGGTCACGTTGCGCTCCTTTCACCTTGGAGCGTATACCCCGGGCCAATCGCGCGAGAGCCCCGGGCGGGGCGCACGACTCAGCAGGGGCATCATGACGCAGCAGGTGACCATCGTCGGCGGCGGACTGGCGGGCTGCGAGGCGGCCTGGCGGCTGGCGCGTGCCGGCGTGGCGGTCGAGCTCCACGAGATGAAGCCGGGCCGGCGCTCGCCGGCCCACGTGCTCGACGGGTGCTGCGAGCTGGTCTGCTCCAACTCGCTCCGCTCCGACAACCCCCACAACGCGGTGGGGCTGCTCCACGAGGAGCTGCGCCGCCTGGGCAGCCTGGTGCTGGCCGCGGCCGACGAGACGCGCGTGCCGGCCGGCGACGCGCTGGCGGTGGACCGGGAGCGGTTCAGCCGGCTGGTGACCGAGCGGCTGGCGGCCCACCCGCTGGTGCGGCTGGTGCACCAGGAGGTGACGGCGCTGCCCGCCGGTCCCGGCCTGGCGCTGGTGGCCACCGGCCCGCTCACCGCCGACGCGCTGGCCGCCGGGCTGCTGGCCCTCACCGGCGGGCGCCTGCACTTCTACGACGCCATCGCCCCCATCGTGGCCGACGAGTCGGTCGACCGGTCCATCGCCTACCAGAAGTCGCGCTACGACAAGGGGGAGGGGGCCGACTACCTCAACCTGCCCTTCGACGAGGCGCAGTACCGGGCCTTCGTCGAGGCGCTCCTGGCCGGCGGGAAGGTGGTGCCCCACGACTTCGAGAAGCCGCGCTACTTCGAGGGCTGCCTGCCCATCGAGGTGATGGCCGAGCGCGGCCTGGAGGTGCTGGCCCACGGTCCCATGAAGCCGGTGGGGCTGGAGGACCCGCGCACCGGCCGGCGGCCGCACGCGGTGGTCCAGCTGCGGCGCGAGGACCAGGAAGGCACCGCCTGGAACATCGTGGGCTTCCAGACGCGGCTCACCTGGCCGGAGCAGCGGCGCATCTTCCGCCAGTTCGTGCCGGGCCTGCGCAACGCCGAGTTCGTGCGGCTCGGCCAGGTGCACCGCAACACCTTCGTGGAGGCGCCGCGGGTGCTGGCGCCCGACCTCTCGCTCCGGGACCGCCCGGACCTCTTCCTGGCCGGGCAGATCACCGGCGTGGAGGGCTACGTCGAGTCGGCCGCCTGCGGCCACCTGGCGGCGCGGGCCATGCTGGACCGGCTGGCGGGGCGCCCCTTCCGCGCGCCCCCGGAGGCCACCGCCATGGGGGCGCTGCACCGCCACCTCACCGGCGTGGCCGGCCCGCCCGGCGCCGAGTACCAGCCCACCAACGTGATCTTCGCCCTCTTCCCCCCGCTGCCCGGGCGCGTCCGAGGCGGCAAGGAGGGGCGCAAGCTGGCGCACCTCGAGCGGGCGCGCCGGGAGATCGAGCCGTGGATCGAGTGAGCACGGGAGGCCGCGCGGCCGCCGCGGCGCAGGGCACGGACGGGAGCCGCCGGTCGCCCGAGGCGGCGGCGGGGCGGGGCCGGCCGGGAGCGGCGCTGGCCGGCGCGCTGGCCGCGACGGTGATGATGCCGATTATCGCACCGAAAAGCGCCATGCGATTGTAATCGAAACCAAGAAGGTACGGGCAGGGGATAGCCTGACGCTCACACTCGCGCCGGGTGGTGGTCAGGCAATCCGGTTTGTGCCATCAAAATAATTGAACAAGGAAACGCAATCATGGCCATCGCAGTAACAGGCCGTACGCCAGAGGCCGAAAGCGAAGGTGTTGACGCGCCTGACCTGCGTATATTCGTGTTTGCGTTGTTCTTCATTTTTGGGGGTATCACCAGCCTCAACGATGTGATCATTCCCAAGCTCAAAGAGCTGTTCACGCTCAATTATTTTCAGGCTTTGCTTGTGCAATCCGCCTTTTTTGGCGCTTATTTTGTGTTCTCAATTCCCGCTGCTGCGATTGTCCGAAAGAGCGGCTATATGCGCACGGCGGCAATTGGTTTGCTGATGATGACGGCGGGGTGCCTGATGTTTGTGCCAGCCTCATTATCGGGGACGTTTGGAATGTTC
>JANNKC010000142.1:0-2976 GCA_031396105.1 Anaeromyxobacter sp. | reverse complement strand
ACGGCCATCACCACGGTGCGAATCGTCCGCTTGTGGCGCAGCTCCTCGGCGCCGCGCGCCACGGAGGAGCGGTGAACCGGCCGCTCGTCGGTCCGCTCCATCCCCCTGATGGGCAGCGGGATGGCGCCGGTGGGATCCACCCCGCCCGAGTCGGGCATCTGCTCCATGAGCGATCGGGCCGGCGCCGCCCTCGCTGCAGCGGGCGCGGCGGCGGCGTCACGGGAGGCCATCTCCTCGGAGGCCATGGCGGCCAGCGCGCTGGCGCCGGCTGGCTTCCACTCCACCTCGGCCGTGGACGCGGCCGGGGCGGCGGCGGGCGCGCCTGCGGCCTGGGTCGCGGCGCGCGCCGGGGCCGGCGCGGCCGCGCCGATCACCGAGGCGGCCGAGGCCGGCTGCGGCCTGGCGGGCTGCGGCAGGGGCGAGAGGTAGGCGGCCAGGTCGGGCACGCCGGAGAGCGGCCCCCAGTCCGCCATGCCGGGTCGCCACACCAGCGAGTCAGGGCCGACCTCGCCGGCCTCCCACTTCTTCCTCACCTCGGCGAGCGGCAGCGGGCCCACCTGCGCCTCGCCGATGGCCACGTACCACTCCGTGGCTGGCAGGGACGCCGGGGCCGGAGCGGCCGCCGGAGCGGACGCGGGGGCCGGCGACTCGGCGGCGGCGGGGGTGCCGCCAAAGGCGTGGTCGAAGGCGTTGCCGAGCTCGTCGTCGAGCCCGGCGGGGGGCGCGGCGGGCGCGGCCGCGGGCGCCACCACGGGCGGTTCCTCGGCGCGCTTGACCGTCACCACGTTGCCGCACTTCTTGCAGCGGACCTTCACGCCGCCCGGACCGACCTTCTCGTCCGAGATCATGTAGGCCGCGCCGCAGCTGTCGCAGGTGAATTTCATGTCCTCTCTCAGGCCGGAACCACCGCCGCGAGACCGAGCTTCTCCCTCACGTCGGAATAATCCTCCGAGACGCAGAAGAGCGAAAGATCCTTGAGCTTCGTCTCGTCACGCAGCTTGGACACCTGCGCCTTCTCCGCCAGCACGGCCCGGCGCGCGATCTCGAGATCGGCGGCCAGCAACGCCCCCACCCGGTTGGAGGTGAGCTCGGCGCCGTCGAGGTAGGCGCGCACGTCGCCTGGGTGCTGCACCTCGGTGTACCGGCGCGCCAGCAGCTTGAGCGTGTTGGTCCGCACCTTCTCCGGCAGCACCTTCTCCAGCTCGCGCTTCAGCTTCTCCACCTGGTGGGGATCGGCGGTGACCACGAACCTGGAGGTGCCCACCGAGCAGGCAGCCTGGAAGACCAGGTCGAGCTGGTCGTGCGGCATGAGCCGCGCCATGAAGAGCTCGGGCCGCTTGAAGGCCAGCGCCTTGCCGATGGCGAACCAGAGCTCCTTCTTGGGCCGGTCGCGGAACACCTCCGAGGTGGCCAGCACGCCGGGCGGATCGGTGGGCACCAGCTGGATGCGCGCCGACTCCTCCTCTCGCCTGAAGAGCCGGAGCGGCCCCACCGCCAGCGTTCGCTCCACGTACTTGAACATGTTGACGAAGAAGAGCATCGACCCGGCCACGTCGATCTCCTCCTTCTTCACGTTGATCCCCAGCTCCTTGGGCGTCTGCACGAGCATGGGGCGGGCGTGCTGCGCCAGCAGCTTCATCAAGTCGGCCATCGGCCCCCTGGCCCGCTCGTGGAGCAGGCGCCCCCACAGCTCGTCGTCGAGCGGCCGGCTGGCCTGGTCGCGGGCGTACTTGCGCAGGCGCGAGACCACCGCCAGCTCCTCCTGGCTGGCCCCGCCCACCAGGTGGGCCAGCACCTGGGCCGCGCCGTAGGCCCGGTCGTACTCCTTGCGCGCGGCGTGCAGCCCCACCAGCGCGGTGAGCGCCTTCTGCGGCTTGGCCGAGAGCTTGAGGAGCTGGCGGTAGGCCTGAACCGCCTCCCCCTCCTGCCCCGGCGCGCGGGCCGCCAGGTCGGCGTAGAGCTCCACCGACACGGCGTCCTCCGGATCGGCGCGGGAGACCACCTGGTAGGCCTGGCGCGCGCCGTCGTCGCTCTTCAGCACGGTGCGGTAGAGCTCGCCCAGCGTGCGCCACAGCGCCAGGCGGGCCTGGGCCGCGTCCGGGGTCCTGGGCAGCCGCTGGATCATGCGCAGGTAGGCCTGCTCCAGCGCCGGCCAGGCCCGGGCCCGGGTGTGGGCCTCCTCGATGGCGGCGAAGGCCTGCGGCAGGCGCGGGTTGAGGTCCAGCGCCCTCTCGAACTGGGCCAGCGCGGCCGCCTCGTCCTTCACCTCGTCGCGCAGGATCTCGGCGCGGGACAGGTGCAGCTTCGCGGCCCGCGGCGGATCCGCCTGCACCTCCGGGATCTCGAGAAGCTGGGCGAGCACGTCGGCCGCCTTCTGCCCTTGCCGCGTCTCCCGGTAGAGGCCGAGCAGCGCCTCGGTGACCGGGAGCGAGGTCGGGTCGATCTTCGAGGCGCCGAGGAATGCGTCGATGGCCTGGTAGGGATCCTTCAGCCGGTCGCGGCAGCCCTCGCCGATCGCGACGAAGAGCTCGAACCGCGCCCCACCCTCGACGAGCGGCAAGAGCCGCTGCCGCTGCTCGACCGCGCCCTCGAAGTCGCCGGTCGCCTCGAGCACGCGCACGAGGCTTCGCCGCGACGGCTCGTGGTTGGCGTCGATCTCGAGCGCGCGCTTGAACGCGTTCACCGCCCGTTCGATCTGGCCGAGCTTCTCGGCGATCTCGCCGATCTGCCAGTGCGTCTCGACCACCTCGAGGTCGGTGAGGCCGTCGTGGTGGTGGATGATGATCGTCGTGAAGATCCGGAGCGCCTCCTCCCACTGCTGCTCTTGCACGAGGAGGTTTCCGAGCCCCTCGAGCGCGGGGAGGTAGGTCGCGTCGAGCTCGTACGCGCGCCGGTACGACGCGAGCGCCTTGTCGCGCTTCCCGAGCTTCTCGGAGACGTAGCCCTGCCGGTAGGACTGCCGGCAGAGCTCCTTCG